>JALOQB010000400.1 GCA_025453595.1 Polyangiaceae bacterium | reverse complement strand
GTAAATGGTGGGGCCGAGGGAGGAGCGGCCGTAGCTCATGTTGGCGAGCTCGCCGTTGGCCCAGCCCGAGCCGATCTGGACGATCTCCTGGGCCCCCTCCGCCTTGCCGTCGTTGTTGAGGTCGGTGAGCCGGAACAGCGTCCCCTGGGTGCGGCTGCCGGTGAGGTACGACCCCGTGCCCCGGTCATAGGCCCCGGCAAAGAAGGCCCCGGAAGGGAACTCGGCGAAGGTCGTCTTCACGCCGTCCGGGCCTACCCGGAACACGCGGCGCTGGTTGGCCACGGTGTTGCTGGTGCCGTCGTGGACAAAGAGGGTGTTGTTGGGGCCCACCTCGATGTCATCCACGTCCACCCAGCCGTTGGCGGCGCCGGTGCTGAAGGGCTGCCCGGCCACCGGGACCGGGGCCGAGACGTCGTAGCTGTAGATCGTGTCGTTCTGCTCGCTGGCGTAGAGCCGGCCCAGGAAACCAAAGGCGAGGCCCGCCGCGTTGCCGGCGCAGCCGGGGAGCACGCCGAGATCCGGCTGGGCCACGCCGGCCTTGGAGAAGCGCTGGATGCGGCCGTTCGCCGTGTTGGTGCTGATCGCGTACAGAAAGCCGTCAGAGCCGATCCGCAGATCGGAGAGCACCCCGCCGAAGCTGCCGACGTTGTTGCCGGTGATCTGGGAGAACGAGTTATCCGGGCGGAGCACCCAGATCCGCGAGCCCGAGTTGCCGATCACGAACACGTCGCCGGTGCTGTTGTCGACCTCCAGACCGTGCAGGTCGCTGGAGCCGGTCAGCGTGATGGTGCGGGTGAGCGTGAGGCCCGAGGCCGCGGTCAGCGTGGGCGCCGCGCTGGCGGAAGAAGCAAGGCAGAGCAGGCCGGAGAGCGCGGCCAGAGAGGTCAAGGTACGCATGGATTTCCTCGTGGTTAAAACGGACAAATCTTCACCCGGCCTGCCCCCGGTGTCACCCGCCAAGACAGGAAGAACAACGCCCGGGGAACGGAAGGGGTCGCTCGCCAGCGCCCGCGTTGCCCCCTGGCTGGTCGTTCAAGACCCGCTCTTCGGCGCCGGAAGCTCGAAGACCCGGAAGGCCGGGGCCCCGTAGTCGCTGCCGATGACGGCGTAACGAACGGCCCCCCCCGGTTGTTCGAGGGACCCATCGCGACCAAAATGAGTGTGACCGCTCACCACCAGGCGCACCTTGGAGCGCTCCAGGAGCCGTGCCCCCAGCGAGAGGTTGCCAAAGAAGGCGTTGGAGACCCCCCAGTTGGGGTTGTTGCGCTTGCGCACCATCTGCCCCTCCAGGACCGGGACGTGGGTGATCACGGCGATGGCGTCGACGGAGGGATCGTTCTGGACCGCATCGAGGCGAGCAAGGAGCGCGTCGCCGAGGAGGTTCGCCAGCTCTGGATCGCGGTAGGGCCAGTCGATCCGGTTGGCGTCGTTGTTCAGCATGGGCTTGAGCGAGGGCAGAAAGGCCGCGTGGTGGGCCTGCTCGGGATCGATCGCGGAGTAGTCGTACCAGGCCATGCTGCCGACGACCGCCACGGGGCCAAAACGGAGGGTCTCGCCCTCGAGCCAGCTGGCGCCAAGCTCGGCGCAGCAGCCCGGGAGGTGCTGCTCCCAGAGGGAGAGGGAGGAGAGACCGAGCCGCTCGTCGCGCCACACGTCGTGGTTACCCGCCAGCACCGCGAGGCGGGGGGCCACGCTGCGGAAGGAGGCGACGCAGCTCTTGAAATTGTCCAGGCCGTGGGCCAGGTCACCGGCGAGCACGAGCAGGTCGGGGCGCTCGCGGGCGATCTCGCGGGCAAGGGCCTCGATGGCGTCGGGTCGGGTGAGGTGACCGGCCCGGTCGAGGTGGAGGTCGCTGGAGACGGCGATGCGCATGGTGACCCTTTAAAAGCAGCAACCCCCCTCGCTGGCCAGGCCGGAGAGGGGGGTACTGGGGGGAGGAACCGCAGCTCAGATGCTGATCTTGCCGAAGAGCAAGAAGGCGATGGCGAAGGCAAAGAGCACGAGGGACTCGATGAGCGCCAGGCCGAGGATCATGGGGGTCTGAATGCGGGGGGCAGCGCCGGGGTTGCGGCTGATGCCCTCGAGGGCGGCGGTGACCGCACGGCCCTGGCTGAGAGCGCCACCGAGCACCGCCACGGCGATGGCGAAGCCGGACGCGGCTGCGGCAGCGGCCTGCACGTCGAACTTGTTGGTCTCCGCGGCCTTGGCGGCCTCCTGGGCGAAGGCCGACGTCGAGGCCAGAGTCACCGCGGTAGCGGCCAGGGTGGCAAGCTTCGTCTTCTTGAACATCTGCGTAGGCTCCTTGTCTCGCGCGCCCTCTTAGACGCACTTTAGCTGTTTGACCAGTGCAAAAACCATCAATGATGGTGAGCGCCCTCGTGGTGCTCTTCGTGTTCGGTCGCCAGACCGATGTAAACGCAGGAAAGCAGGCAGAACACGACCGTCTGGACCACCACCACGAGGATGCCCAGAAAGATCGCCGGGATCGGCAGGAACAGGGCGATGAGGCCCAGGAAGATGCTGCCGATGAGGTGATCGACGGCCATGTTGATCATCAACCGGACCCCGAGCGTCAGAGGCCGGATGACCACCATGGTCAGGGCCTCGATGCAGAAGATCAGGATGTTGATCGGGATCCCCAGGACCCCGAGGTTCGGCCCCCACAGGTGCTTGATGTAGCCAAACCCGTTCTCGCGGAGGCCGTAGTAGTTGAACAGGATCGCCACCAGCAGGCCGCACCCGAGGGTGATGTTCAGGCTGGAGGTGGGGGGGCTCATCCCGGGGATGAGCCCCATCAGGTTGGAGAAGAAGATGAACAGGGCGCTGGTCCCGATCACCGGGAAGAACTGCCGGGCACGCTTCGCCCCCATGATGTCCCGGGCCAGACCGTAGAAGGCCCCCACGAAGACCTCGATGAAGGTGCGCAGCGTCAGCTTCGCCTCCGGGATCACCGCCTTCTCGGTCTGCTGCAGCTGCCCCCGGGCCAGCATCGCCAGCACCAGCACCAGCACCGCGATCAGCACCGACATCACGAAGGGTTCAACGTGGTGCTCGCTCACCGGCTGCCCCGACATCACCATCTTGCCGAGGGCCTCGGCGTTGTGGCTCAACCCAGGGAACATCGCCAGGAGGTAGCTGAGAAAGCTCGTATGCTCAGGCATGGTTCACATCTCTCGCAGTCGCGTCGCCGGTCGATTCATGCGCCCCGGGCCCCCGGCGAAGAAGGCGAGGCTGGCGTCTGAGCCCGTGGGGCCTGCAGGAACATCGGGCTCAGCGTGACCCCCAGGGGCAACGCCGCGAAGCCCGCCGCGAAGGGCATCGCCTCCGCCAGCCCTGCCCGGAACAGGCCCCACGACCCGCCGAACAGGATCAACAGCTTGAACAGACCCACCCCCCCGGCGGCCCCGCCCTTCCCCTCGATCAGCCCCACCACCACCCGCTCCAGCAGGAACAGGTTCAGCGTCGCCGCCCCCACGCCCACCGCCACGCTCCCCGCCACCCGCAGCCCCATCCAGACCCCGGCCCCCAGCACCAGCACCGCCCCGATCACCACGACCGCCACCATCGTCCGGCGGATCGCCTCCGTCGTCGGCAGCATCGCGTCTTCGATCGGTCCAGGGTCAGGGTTCATCGCGGGGGCAGGTAGGGCCAAGGGGGGGTCACTTCCAGGGATCTTGCTTGTCCGGGGTCGAGCCCCGTTCGGCTTCGCGCTGTGCCTGCTGGGCCACCCGCCACAGCGAGCGAAACCCGGTCAGGACACCGAGCGCAAACCCGAGCAGCGCCAGACCACCCCCGGTACCCATCCGCTGGTCGGCCCACCGACCGGCGAACAGCCCCAGCAGCACCGCGAGCGCAAACTCGATGCCCACGGAGCCGTACAGAAAAAAACTTTTGTTGGGGGGAGGCACTGCAACAACCAACCCTCCCACCAGGGGGAAGGTCGCGGGCCTCTTACACAACGCCAGCCTTCGGGTCAAATGCGCTCTGCCCCCCCGGGCAGATCACCGCACCGCCAGCACCTCGACGGGCACCCCGTGCCGGGGCCCCATCGTCACGTTGCGCCTCGCCGGGACCTCCTCGAGCAGCGGCCGCAGGTCCAGGCGCGTCACCAGCGTCCCCAGCACCACCCGGGCCTCGAAATCCGAGAACGCGGCCCCCAGGCACCGCCGGTGGCCCCCGCCGAAGGGCAGGAACTCGAAGGGCCCCGGCTTTCGCTCCAGGAACCGCTCCGGCTGGAACGCGTCCGGCTCCGGGTACAGCCCCGGATCCCGGTGGATCGCCTCGATCTCCACGCTCACGCAGGCCCCCGCGGGTAGCCGCCAGCCCCCGTACTCGAAGGGCTGCGTCAGCTGCCGCACCACGTCCGGCACCACCGCCCGCAGCCGCAGCGTCTCGTCGCAGACCGCCGAGAGGTAGGGCAAGCGGGCCAGCGCCTCCGGCTCCGGATCGCCCCCCAGCCCCTCGATCTCCTCGCGCAGCCGCTTCAGCACCCAGGGGCGCCGGTACACCTCGTGGATCGCCCACGCCAGCGCGATCGCCGTCGTCTCGTGCCCCGCCACCAGCAGCGTCAGCAGCTGATCGCGGATCTCCTTCGCCGTCATCGGTTCACCCCCCTCCCACCGCGCGTCCAGCAGCATCCCCAGGATGTCCTCCCCGTGCTCCCCTCGCCCGCGACGCTGCCTCACCTCCTCCTCGATGCGCGCGTCCAGCACCCCCAGCGCCCGCTCCAGCCGTCGCCACGGCGGGAACAGCGGGTGCTGAAATTTCCTGGAAAACACCACCATCGGCGAGAACCCTTCCAGCACGTCGATCAGCAGCTGCCGCCCCTCCGCCATCGCCCCCGCCTCCACCCCGAACACCGTCCGCAGGATCACGTCCAGCGAGATCGCCGTCGTCGTCCGGTGCACCCTCGCGTCCTTCCCCGCACGCAGCGCCCGCCCGTGCTCCAGAGCCACCTCCCTCATCGCCCGCCCGTAGGCCCGCATCCTCGACCCGTGGAAGGGCGGCTGCAGCAGCTTCCGCTGCCTCCGGTGCGTCTCCCCGGAGGACACCAGCAGCGCCCCCTCGCCCAGCACGGGCCCCAGCGCGTCCACCGCAAACGCCCGGAAATTCCCCGGATCCGCCGAGAATACCTGCCTCGCGTGGGCCGGCGTGCAGCCCACCACCACGTCCCCGTTCATCACCCGCAGCGTGAACAGATCCCCGTACCGCCCCCGCGCTGACCGGATGCACCCCCACGGATCCTTCACGTACCACCCGGTCAGCGCCAGCCTCGGCCACCCGGGCCCCGGCGGAAGCCCCTCCCTCACCACCTCGCTCTCCTCCCGCTGTTCCATCGTGTCACTCCTTCGTTCCAGGCAACCTATCGAACGATAGGCTCCCCCCGCGCGAAGGCAAGAGGCACCCCCCCTCACCTCGATCAAAGAGAAAGCAAATCGCCCCAGGGGAGCCACCGGAGGGCGACGTAGCGCGCGATCTTGGCCCGCTCCCGGGCCCGGAAGGAGGGCCCCTCGCCGGAGGAAGAGACCACGTCGAACCAGAGCTCACGCCCCGGCAGCGCGGCGGCGGCGGCGAGGGCGGCGCGGTGCGCATGGTCGCGCGAGGAGACGATGAGCACGACGCGGGCGCCGAGGGCATCGAGGAGAGGGCGGGACCGGGTGAAATTCTCGAACGTGCTGGTGGCGTCGTTCTCGAGGAGGATCTGCTCCGGCGGGACCCCGAGGGAGGCGGCAGCCCCGGCCAGGTACGCCGCAGCGTCGCCGCCGAAGCCCGCGCCGGACAGGATCAGCGGGACCGAGGGCCACTGGAGGGCCCGCGCGGAGGCGCGGTGGACCCGGACAAAGCCCGGGTCACCGCTGAGGCAAAGGATCGCCTGGGGGCGGAGCGCCGGGGGCAGCGCCGGGGGCAGGGGCAAGGGGCGCAGGGCCAGGGCGAGGAGGAGC
>JALOQB010000399.1 GCA_025453595.1 Polyangiaceae bacterium | reverse complement strand
AGCGTCCCCGCTCACCCCCAAGTTCGCCGACCCCAACGCCTACGTCCGCGACTACGTGCTCGTCGCCACGCTCCCGGGGGGCTCGATCGGCGGCGCGGACCTGGCCATCACGCTCACCGCTCCGCTGATGGTGGCGACGCTGAGCCCCCCCACCGAGAACAAGAACTTCTGGAGCATCGACAGCGGTACCGTCGCAGCCCGCTGGGACACCAAGGACATCTTCAAGCTCTTCCGTCGCTTCAACGATCCGGTCTCCAAGCAGCCGCTCTGCACGGACAACCCGTTTTACGGGAACATCAAGTCAGAGATCTGCAAGTACGCGGACATCCCGCTGGGGGTGCAGGTGCAACCCAACGTGCCCTGCTCCGCCCTCTCCATTGCCCTCCGCTTCACCGCCGCCCAGATCGGCATCGGCAGCCTGATCGATACCCAGGCTCCCGAGAACAACTGCGGAAAAGACAACGACCCGGCGAACGACTCCTGCGACTTAACCTGCGCACCGTCCGGGGCTGCAGGCCGTGTGGTCCCTGGTCCCGGTGGCGTGGGTGTTCTATCCTCCGACTGGTGTCGCGCTTTTCCTGGGTCCTTGGGCTGCTGAGCGCTGGGTGCTCTTACTACGATCGCTCCCTGCTCGACCCGATCGATCCCGTGCAAGGCCAGGCAGGGCAGGCCGGCGAGGGGGGCAGCGCCGGAGACGGCGGCGCCGCAGGCCTGGCGGGGGCCGGGGCGGCGGGGGAGGCGGGGGCATCCGGAACTTCCGGACAGGCGGGGGCCGGAGGCGAAGCGATCGGCGTGGAGACGCAGATCGTGGGCTGCGCCGCCAAGCCCATCGGGCCTCCGAAAGAACCCCCGGCCAAGAAGGATGGTGTCGAGTTTGTGCTCGCGGTGAGGTCGTTCGATCTTGGCGAGAAGAAGGTCAACGGCGAGTCGCAGTTCCAGGGCTATGGCTTCGACCTGGACGGGTACTGTTCGTGCCCCGACGACTTCACCTGCAAGGGGGCCGACTCGACCACCGAAAGCCGCTACTGCGACGGGCCCGATGGCCGCGACAACGCCGGCGGCGCGCTGGTGGCGGCGTACTCGTCGATCCTCACGGATTTTCGCTCGGAGGATCTGAACAAATCCACCGAGGAAGGGCGATCCACCATCCTCTTTCAGATCCGGAGCTACAACGGCGAGGCAGATGACGATCAAGTCGAGATTGCCTGGCTGATCGGCGATGATCTGAGTGACGATGGCACCAAGCCTCGGTGGGACGGTGAGGATGCGTGGCCTGTGCTCGATACAGGGTACGTGGACAACGCGCAGTCGTCTCCTTTGCGCGAGAAGTACGTGGACAAGAACGCATACGTCCGGGGTTATGTGCTCGTCGCGACCATCCCCGGGGGAGAAGTGAACGCCAATGGGTTCGGGGTCGCCTTGACGGCTCCGATCATGGTGGCCACGCTGCAAAAGCCCACGGAAGCGAGGCCCTTCTGGTCGGTCGATAGCGGCACGGTTGCGGCTCGCTGGGACTCGCGGGATGTGCTCAAACTGCTGGGCAGATACCAGGACCCGCTCGCGAAGGAACCGCTCTGCACAGACAACCCGTTTTACGGGAACATCAAGGCGGAGATCTGCAAATTTGCGGACATCCCGCTGGGGGTGCAGGTGCAGCCCAACGTGCCCTGCTCCGCCCTCTCCATCGCCCTCCGCTTCACCGCCACCGAGGCCAAGCTCGGGCCCATCAACCCCGCGGAGGTGCCCCCGCAGCAGTGTCCACCCGAGACTGACCCGGCCCAGGACAGCTGCGGGCTTTGATTCCCGCGAGAGGGCGGCTCAATTTCGCTGGTCCTGGCGCTTCTTTTTCCGTGGCCTGTCCTGCTGCTCGAGGCCCAGGGGGCGGGCCTGGAGCAACCGCCGGTTGACCCGCCCGGAGGCGTCGGCCTCCTTGACGCGCTTGTGGGTGAGCTCGATGAACTTGAGCTGGCTACGGACGGCGGGGTCGCCCGGCTCGACGCGGCTGTAGCGGCCGTCCGGGTTGAGGGCCCAGGTCTTGGTGTTGTCGGCGAGCATGGTGCCCAGGATCTCTTGCGTCACGCGGCGCCTGAGGTCTCCATCGAGGATGGGCACAAGCAGCTCGACGCGGCGGTGGAAATTCCGGGGCATCCAGTCGGCCGAGGAGATGTACACCTCGTCGGCGCCCCCGTTGGTGAACCAGAACGTGCGGGTATGCTCCAGGAACCGATCGACCACCGCCAGGACCTGGATCCGGTCGCTGATGCCGGGGATCCCGGGGCGAAGGCAGCAGATCCCCCGGATCAGCAGCGAGATCTCGACGCCCGCCTGGGCCGCGGCGTAGAGGGCCACGATCACCTCGTGATCGACCAGCGCGTTCATCTTGGCGACGATCCGGGCGGGGCGGCCGGCCCGGGCGTGCTCGGCCTCGCGGTGGATCAGCCGCAGGATCGCCTCGTGCAGGCCCAGCGGCGCCACCGTGAGCGCGTTCCAGCGGGGCGGTGCGCTGTAGCTGGTCAGCAGGTTGAAGAAGGCCGTCACGTCCTCCCCGATCTCTTCCCTGGCGGTGAACAGGGAGATGTCGGAGTAAAGGCGGGCCGTCACCATGTTGTAGTTGCCGGTCGCCAGGTGGCAGTAGCGCCGCAGCTTGTCCTTCTCGCGGCGCACGATCAGCATGGCCTTGGCGTGGGTCTTGAGCCCCTGGAGGCCGTAGATGACGTGGACCCCGGAGTTCTCGAGGGTGCTGGCCCATCGGATGTTGGACTCCTCGTCAAAGCGGGCCTTCAGCTCCACGATCGCGGTGACCTGCTTGCCGTTCTCCGCGGCCCTGGCCAGCGCGCGCACGATGGGCGAGTCGCCGCCGGCCCGGTAGAGGGTCTGCTTGATGGCGAGCACGTTGGGGTCGTCGGCGGCCCGCGAGACCAGCTCGACGACCGGCTCGAAGCTCTCGTAAGGGTGATGGAGCAGCACGTCGCGCTCGCGGATCACCGCGAACAGGTCGTCCGCCTCGCGCATCGGCGGCACCACGTGGAGCACCACCCCCTCGTCCCTCAGCTCGCGGCGCTCGTCCCGGGCCACCATGGCGGAGAGATCCGCCAGGTGCAGCGGCCCCGGGACCCGGTACACGTCCTCGCGCTCGCTCAGCTTCAGGGCCCGGCACAGCTTCGCCAGCGAGCCCGTCGTCGCCACCCCGGACACCTCGACCCGCACCGCATTCCCCCGATCCCGCTTCCTCAGCTCTTGCTGGATCGTCAGCAGCAGGTCTTCCGCCTCGTCCTCGTCGATCTCCAGGTCCCAGTTCCTGGTCACGCGGAATGCGTACACGCTCTTCGGCTTGTTCCCGGGGAACAGCTGGCCCATGTGCCGCGCGATCACGTCCTCCAGCAGCACGAACGCCGCCCGCGCCCCCGGGTGCCGCACCGCCATCACACGGCTCAGCACCAGCGGCACCTGCACCACCCCGAACCCGTGCGGTGATTCGCTCGTCTCGCGTGAGAACAGCACCCCGAGGTTGATTGACTTGTTCTTCAGGTGCGGGAACGGGTGGTTCGGGGCGATCAAGATCGGCGTCAGCACCGGGTAGATGTCGGTCCAGAACTTCCGGTCAATCTCCCCCTGCACCTCCGGGCTCAGCTCCTCCGGCTTCAGCAGGAACAACCCCTCCCGCTCCAGCGCCGGCCTCAGCTCCCCGTTCCAGATCCGGTAGCTCGCCTCCGACAGCTCGTGGGCCCGCGCGCTGATCGCCGCCAGCTGCTCCGAGGGCGTCGCCCCGTCCGGCGGCAGCTCGACCACCTGGTTCAGGATCTGCTGCTTCAGCCCTGCCACCCGCACCATGAAGAATTCATCGAGGTTGCTGGCCACGATCCCCAGGAACTTCAGCCGCTCGAACAGCGGCGTGGCCTCTCGCTCCGCCTCCGCCAGCACCCGGGCGTTGAACTCGAGCCAGGAGAGCTCCCGGTTGATGTACAGCGTGGGTGAGTCCAGCGATGGTTCCCCTCGCTGGCTCGACAGCGGCGCTGCTTCGGTCGTGGCGGGTGGGTTCGGCGTCAGCATCGCAGCGGACGATACCACCCCCCGCGAGAGGATCTACCGCGCGGGGTTGGCCTTCACCTTTTGCTTGCTCGGGCCCGGCGCCCCCTCGACGCTCACCGCGGGGGCTCGCCTGGCCGGCTTCACCTCCGGGATCTGGGGCCCATGGGTCGGTTTGTACACCGGATGGCCCTGCGCGTCGGCGCAGCAGCGAAAGGAGATGAAGTAGTAGGTAAATTCCGGAGAGTGGCTGGTGGTGCGGGGGCGGCAGGCGTTGCGGACATGGCCCCAGGCGCCCCCCTTGAGGGCGGCCCATTTGCCCTTGTCCTTGCCCCGGGGCATGTCGTCCCGGGTGACCCATTCGTCGAAGTTACCGGTCATGTCATGGACGCCGTAGCCGCTCTTGCAGCGGGCCATGGCGCCGCTGGGGGTGCTCTGGTCGAGGCGAGCCAGCTCGCGGGAGGCGACCTCGGGGCGAGAGGAGTACATCTCGTTGAGGTGGGGGGTGATGTAGATGTTGTCGATGTTGCAGGCCTCCTGGTCGCGGGCCCACCCGTAAGGGAAGGGGGTCCGCTGGGGGCCCTCGCAGGCCATGATCCACTCGCTCTCGTGGCAGAGGCGCTTGCCCTCGGCGCGGCAGGTGGCCTCGGCGTCCCACCAGGAGACCATCCAGGCGGGGTGGGCGCCCTGCTGGTTGGGGTACTCGTAGCGATCGATGCAGAAGGCGCGGGGCTCTTCCGGGGCGACGCAGCGGGTTTCTTCGGCGAATTCGTGGCAAATTTCGAGGCGATTGGGCTTGTTGGTCTCCTTGCGGAGGCAGCGGCGCTCGACCTGAGGGCAGAAGGAGCCCTGGACGAAGACCATGTTCTCGGGGCAAGGCGGGGGGGTGGACGGCGCCGCGGAGGCGGAGGCGGAGGTCGGGGGGGCGGGGGGATCCGGAGGTTCCGGAGAGGTGGCAGAGGCCGAGGCGGTCGGGGGCAGGGGAGGGGCGGCCGGAGGCAGGGGGGCCGAGCCCGCGGGGGAAGGGAGCGGGGCGGGGGGAGCCCCGCAGGAGCCCAGCAGGAGAAGAGACGCGGCGAGGCGAGGCAGGCGGCGCATGGCGTTCAAGGGAAGACGGGGTGCGAGGGGAAAGAACAGGGAGCGCCGTCGACGAAGTCGTAATGGGCCAGGCCGCCGGAGGTCATGGCGAGGAGGGTGGACGAGCGGGTCCCGTAGCCCTGATCGGTGTGCACGCAGAGGGCCTGAAGCTCGGCGGCGACGGGCCGTAGCTCTTCGTCGCAGCAAGGCGCGTCGGCGGCGGGGGGTGGGCGGTGGTGATCGCCCAGCACGCCGACGAGGGCAGGGCGCAGCGCGCTCCAGGGGCCATGGAGGAGCGGAGAGGCGAGGGCGTGGGCGCGCTGGGCCTTCGGGTAAAGGGGGGACCCGAGGCGATCGTTGGCCAGCACATGGAGGCCCGGGGCAAGCTCGGAGAAGCGAAGGCGAGGGGCCTCCCAGGAGGTGGCCACCAGGAGGCGGGAGGGGTCACCGACCAGCAGATTGAAGGGGTTGAACAGGGTCGTGTCGAGGCCTTCCAGGTACGCCAGGGCGCCCGCGATGCTCCCCGCGGCGAGGGCCCCCAGCACCACCTCCCCGCGGGAGCGGGGGGCCGGCGGCAGGAGGCGCTCGGTGTGCTGGTTGGTGAGGCCGACGAAGAGACCTCCACGGGTGGCGCCCATCCAGGAGCCCCCCTTCTCCAGATCGAGGCCCGCGAAGAGCCCTGCCTCGATCTCCCGGGGCGGGGCCGCGGGGCGGGCCAGGAATTCATCCCGGTTGGCGGGGGCGGCCGGGGGCCCCCGGGGGGGGGGGGGGGCGGGGGGCGGGTCGGGCTGTTTCTGCCAGGGGTACTTGATGCGCGAGTGGTACACGTTGACCAGCGTGTCGGCCATGCGCTGGGTGAGGGTGCGCAGGTCGGTCATGGTGAGGCCGCTCTCGTCGAGCTGGCCTGACTTGAGCTTGGTGAAGACGATGCGCTGGATCATCGCCTCGAACCGGTCGCGCTCCGGGGGGTCGATGGTGCGGCTCGCGGCCTCGATCGAGTCGACCAGCATCAGGATGGCGGTCTCCTTGGTCTGGGGCTTCATGCCAGGGTAGCGGAAGTGGGCCTCGGTGAGCCCCTTCGGGTTGCCCTGCTCCAGGCATTTGAGCCAGAAAAACTCGACGACCTGGGTGCCGTGGTGCGTGTACGCAAACTCGACGACGGCCTCCGGGATGCCCCCTTCCCGGAGGATCTTCGTGCCCAGCACCACGTGGGCCATGATCGCGTCGGCGCTCACCTCCGGCGCCAGCCCGGCGTGGGGCGTCGACTCGCCGTGGGTGAGGTTCTCCACGAAGAACTTGGGCTGGGTGGTCTTCCCCAGGTCGTGGTAGTAGGCGCCCACCCGGGTCAACAGGGCATCCGCGCCGATGGCGCTGGCGGCGGCCTCGGCCAGGTTGGCCATGGCGCGGGCGTGTTCCCACGAGCCAGGGGCCTCCCGGGCCATCTTCTGCAGCAAGGGCTGCTCCAGGTCCGAGAGCAAGAAGAGCTGATCGCGGGAGACGTGGCCCAGGAGCCGCTCGACGGGCTCGCGGAGCAGCAGCGCCACCAGCCCTGCCACGGCGCCGCCGCCGGCGCAGGCGAGCAGGTACGAGTCGAGGCCCGAGCCCAGATCCTTGAGGACCGGGAAGGCCCCGTCGTAGACGACCTTGGCGGCCCCGTAGACCAGCGCCGACGTCACCCCCGCCAGGAAGCCCGCGCTCAGCATCTGCCGCGGCTGCTTCACGCTGAAGAACAGCACCGTCGCGGCCATGCCCCGCGCCAGCAGCACGAACAGCAGCAGCACGTCGTAGCGGAGCAGCGACGCCAGCAGCACCGCCAGGACGATGTTGACGAGGAGCGCCGTGCGTCGATCCAGCGAGAGGGCGATCCACAGGGCGGCGGCGGCCTCCGGCACCCAGTACTCGGGCAGGCTGGTGAACAGCAGCATCAGCTTGGCGCTCCCCAGCGTCAGCAGCATGACCACGAAGATCCCGAGCTGGGTGCGCAGGAGCCGCATGCGGCTATGACCGAAGGTGCGCAGGTAGGCGGTCAACATCAGGCCCATGGCGAGGTTGATCGCCGCATACGCCGCGATCTTGGACCCTCGCGGCGGCCTGCGCAGGGACTCGTGGGCGAAGGCGACGCGGTGGTCGTCGTTCGCCTCCGTCAGCAGGGTGTGAGGCGGGATGAGCACCCGCGTCTGGTCGAAGGAGAGATGCGGCTCCGCGGTGTCCGTGGAGCGCGTGATCCGCGTGCTGTAGGGGACCCGCAGGGCGATGGGCGTCTCCCGGCCCAGGGTGGGCGTCCAGCCGGGGATGAATGCATCAAAGACGCCGACCAGGGTGAAGAGCAGCGCGAAGACCGCGCTGAGCACGACCCCCGACGCGACGCTGGCTCGGACTCGGGTGCGTAGCATGATGGCTGCGAGGTCCCCTCGCGAGCACGCTAGCTAGGCGCGGCCCCGCGGCGGCTGCAAGCGCCGATTTGACGAGAGGGGCGAGGAAAAATTGCCCTTGGGCTTGCTGGTACGTTCATTGCCTGGTAGCGCTGACCTGTGAGCGATTCGCGGGCGGATCTGGTGCGGATGCTGGCGGACGGGAGGCCCCTGATCATGGGGATCCTGAACGTCACCCCGGACTCGTTCAGCGACGGCGGCGCCTTCCTGGGGGAGGCAAGCTGGCGGCGTCGCCTGGGAGAGCTCTGCGAGGAGGGCGCCGACCTGATCGACATCGGCGGCGAGTCGACGCGCCCTGGCGCCGAGCCGGTCCCGCCGGACGTGCAGCTCGAGCGGGTGCTGGGGCCGGTTCGCGCGGCGGTGAGCCTGGGCAAGGTGGTCTCGATCGATACGACCTCCACCCTCGTCGCCCGCGAGGCCTGCGAGGCGGGGGCCGTGGTGATCAACGACGTGTCGTGCCTGGCCCACGGCGGGCTGGCCCGGGTGGCCCGCGATTTCGACGCCTGGCTGGTGCTGATGCACAGCCGCGGGGCGATGGCGGCGATGGCGGGTTACTCGGCGTACCCTGAAGATGGCTACCGTGATGTCCTGAACGAGGTGCGAGACGAGCTGGCCCAGGCCTGCGCCCGGGCCGCCGCCGAGGGCCTCGATCCCGGGAAGATCTGGGTCGACCCGGGGCTCGGCTTCCACAAGAGCGCGGCCCACTCCTACGCGATGCTGCGGGGCCTCGCGGCGCTCCGGGGTCTTGGCCCCGTTGTCGCGGGGGCGAGCCGCAAATCCTTCCTCGCCCGCGACGTCCCGGCGCCGCCCCTGGAGCGCATCGGCGGCAGCATCGTCGCGGCCCTCGCCGCGGTTCGCCAGGGCGCCTCGATCCTCCGCGTCCACGACGTCCGCGCCACGAGGCAGGCCCTCGCGGTCGCCCAGGCCCTCGGAGAGCTCCCGTGCTAGAGGGCCTCCAGCACCTGTTCTCGCCGCGTCCGCTGGGCCACATCGTCCGCGACATCGCCGACATCCTCATCGTCGCCTGGGTGCTCTACCGGGCGCTCCTCGTGCTCCGGGGCACGCGCGCCCAGCAGGTTGCCCTCGGCCTGCTGGTCGTGGCCGGCGTCTACGGCGGCGCCAAGTGGGGCGGGCTCGTCACCCTCGTCAACCTCCTCGACCTGGTCGTCTCGGGCCTCTTCTTCCTGCTCCTCGTCGTCTTCCAGAACGATATCCGGCGCGCTCTGATGCGCGTGGGCGACAAGGCCCTCCTCCCGGGCTTCGCCCGGGCCCGCGAGGCCGCCGTGATCGATGAGGTCGTAGCCGCCGCCACCGAGCTGGCCCGGCACCGCACCGGCGCCCTCATCGCCTTCGAGCAGAACGCCCACCTGGATGAATTTCTGGTGGGTCAGGGTATACCCATGGATGCGACCATCAGCCGCGAGCTGCTGGTGACGATCTTCCAGCCGGAGAGCGTGAACAAGCTGCACGACGGGGCGGTGCTGATCCGCTCCCTGCGGATCGCGAGCGCGGGGGTGTTCTTTCCGATGCCAGAGGCGCGGAACATCGACGCGAGTCTGGGGTCGCGGCACCGGGCGGCGCTGGGGGTCTCGGAGGAGACGGACGCGGTGGTGGTGGTGGTGAGCGAGGAGCGGGGGACGATCACGGTCTGTTACCGGGGGAACATGATCCCGAACCTGGACGGCCAGCGCCTGAAGACGGTGCTGCGCGACCTGATGGGGATCAAGCAGGTGCGCCGCGAGGAGAAGCCGAGCAAGCGGGAGGACAAGAAGGAGGAGGCGCGCAGGTCGCTCCCTGCGGTGGCGCCGCCGGTGGCCGGCGAGGCGACCAGCACGCCCAGGACGCTGGCGAGGAGCGCCGAGATGCCGCCGACCTCGCACCGGGGCGCCACGGCGACGGGGGAGGGGTCTTGACCCTGGCGGCGAGGCTGCGGCGCTGGGGGTCGGTGGCGCTGGCCGAGAACCTGCTGCTCAAGGTGTTCTGCCTGCTGGTGTCGCTGCTCTTCTACGGGCACCTGCACGGCGCACGGAACGCGCAGCGCTCGTTCTCGCTCAGCGTGGTCACGCTGCTCCCAGGGGGGGACGACGGTCAGGTGCTGATGATCGATCCGCCCTCGACGGCGCGGGTGACGCTGACCGGGAGCCGCCCCATCCTGGACGACCTGAAGAGCGACGAGCTGGGGAGCGTGCAGCTCGACCTGCGCCAGGCCCGAGGCACCTACGCGCCTCTCGACATTTCACGGCTGAAGGTGCCCGCGGGGCTCTCGGTCGAGGTCGATCCACCGGGGGTGCTGCTGGCGTGGGATGCGGTGGTAACACGGCCCGTCCCGGTGCAGATCCCGCTGGCAGGCCAGGAGGGGCTGGCGATGGACGGGGTGGTGAAGCGCAAGCTCCCCCTCGAGATGCCTCCGCCCCGGGTGACGTTCGGCGAGCGCAACGTGATGGCCACCGTGACCCTCGGGCGAGCCCGCACCGAGCGCGTGTTCCGCAAGCTGCAGGTGCAGGTGGTGGGGCCGACGCGCTCGGCAGTGCTCCCCCAGGAGGTCGACGTGAGGGTCGCGGGGCCTCCTGACCTGGTCGACGATCTGCGCCCCGAGCTGGTGGTGCCCATCGCCGACGTTCATGCGGTCGCGGGCGACGCCCGGACCGGCTCGATGCCGGTGCCTGTCGCGGTCGTGCTGGATGGCTGTTCGACGCAGGTCATCCCCCCTACGGTGGTGATCAAATGGTGAGCGAAGCGCCCACGATCGCACCGGGACGCGCCCGGCGGGCCACCCTCGGGGCCCTGCTGCTGGCCTTGCTGCTCGTGGGCGTCTGGTGGCTGCTTCGACCCGCGGCCCCCACCGAGATCCGGGGGCTGCGCCTGGGGCTGTCTGCCTCCGACACCCGCGAGCGCTTCCAGGCTCCAGCCTCGGGGGTCTGGTCCAGCGAGGCCAACCCGGAGCCCTCGCTCCGGTGGAAAGCTGACCCTCCCTCGCTGATCCACGAGGCCGTTTTCGAGTTCCACCAGGGCATGCTGGTGGCCATCCGGCTCTCGGCCTCGCCCGAGGCGCCCGAGGCTTCGGGGCCCCCGATCGAGGTCTCTACAGCCCGGGTCGTCGCCAGAAAAAAAGAGCAGGACGGTAGGGTCTCGTTGACTGTGCTCTCCCGGACCTGTCCGGCCCATGCGACGGAAGTTAACAGGCTTCTTCAGGGCCGTTTTTGAGGCGACGAGGGGCAAGTTTGTGTAAGCTGGTGGGGCTCTACACGGGTCACTCCACGCCCGTGCGATAGGGCCTCCCACAACCTGTGCAAGTGTCAAGCGCTACTTAGCTCTTGTCGCCTTGCCCGAAGGACTCTAAACGCCGCCCCGGCACCTCCATGCAAATCTTTCCGCGCTGGACCAACAAGCTCCCCGCGCTCATCGCCGCCGCGGTAGCGATCGGTGGGCCCGGGCTGATCTTCGTGATCTGGTACTACTTCTCTCCACGGCACACGGACGTGGGGTACCAGCCGAAGCAACCTGTCCCCTACAGCCACAAGCTTCATGCGGGCGATCTGGGCATCGACTGCCGCTACTGCCACGTCGGCGTGGAGAAGTCGGCGGTCGCGATGGTGCCCCCGACGCAGACCTGCATGAACTGCCACTCGCAGGTGAAGAAAGACAGTCCCTTGCTCGAGCCGATTCGCAAGAGCTGGGCGGATGGGTCGCCGGTCGAGTGGGTTCGCATCCACAAGGTCGCTGACTACGCCTACTTCGATCACAGCGCCCACCTGTCCGCAGGCGTGGGCTGCACGAGCTGCCACGGTCGGGTCGACCAGATGGTGAAGATGAGCCAGGCCGAGCCCCTCAGCATGGGCTGGTGCCTCGACTGCCACCGCGACCCGCTGCCGCACCTGCGCCCCAAGGACAAGGTCACCCAGATGGATTGGACCCCTCGCTCTCACGACGAGGTGCGTAACGATCCCAACGTCAACGCGAACGTTAACCCTCCGCAGAACTGCACAGGTTGTCACCGATGAAGCGCGTTCCGCTCTTCAAGCCCGAAGCTGGCCCTCCGACCTACTGGCGTAGCCTCGAGCACCTCGCCGAGCAGCCCCAGGTCAAGGAGATGATCGAGCGCGAGTTCGCCGACGGCGCGAGCACGCTGCCCTCCACCGACCGCCGCACCTTCCTCACCCTGATGTCCGCGTCCTTCGCGGCCATGGGGCTCGCAGGCTGCGTGCGCCGGCCGGAAGAGAAGATCATCCCCTACCAGAAGATGCCCGAGAACATGATCCCGGGCATCCCTCAATTCTATGCCACCGCGGTCGCTCACCACGGAGAGGCGCTGGGCCTGCTGGTCGAGTGCCACGAGGGTCGCCCCACCAAGATCGAGGGCAACCCCGATCACCCGGCGAGCCTCGGCGGCACCCTCCCCTGGACCCAGGCGCTCCCTCTCGATCTTTACGACCCGGATCGGATCCCCGCGCCGCTCCGCATCGAGGCCGGCGAGGCCGCCGCGGTCGCCAAGTTCGACCCACGGAACCCGGGCAAGGAGCTGCCTCTCCCGGAGCACCTCAAGGGCGTCAAGGCCACCCGCGCCACCTGGGAAGACGCGCTGCGCGAGCTGACGACCCGGCTCGATGCCCTCGAGAAGCGCGGCGGAACGGGGCTCCGGATCCTCCTCGAGCCAAGCGCTTCCCCCTCCGTTACCCGCCTCTCGCAGGCGGTCCTCAAGCGCTTCCCGCAGGCGAAGATCGCCCACTACACCTCGGTCAGCGCCGCCAACGCCGCCGCCGGCGCCAAGATCGCCCTGGGCGAGGCGCACAGCGCGCAGGTCGCCTACGACAAGGCCTCCGTGGTGCTGGCGGTGGACAGCGACTTCCTCTTCGCCGAGCCCGGCGCCATCCTGGCCTCCAAGCTCTTCGGTCGCCAGCGCCGCCTCCGCAGCGAGAAGGAGCGCCCCAACCGCCTTTACGTGGCAGAGCCGGCCTTCTCCGTGACCGGCATGAGCGCAGACCATCGCCTCCAGGTCCCCGCGAGCCAGGCAGAAGAGTTCCTCGCGGCGGTCGGCGCCGAGCTGGCGAAGAAGGGGGTCTCCCTCGGCTCCCTCGCCGGGAAGCTCAAGCCCGCGGCGGGCCTCGACGCCAAGTTCATCGCCGGCGTCGCCGGGGATCTCGTCAAGAACCGCGGCGCCAGCGTCGTGGTGGTGGGCTCCCGCCAGCCTGCATCGGTCCACGCCCTCGCCCTGGCGATCAACAGCGCCCTCGGCAACCTCGGCAAGACCATCGAGCTCTACCCGCAGCCCGCAGCCCAGAGCGATGCGGTCGCCGAGCTCAAGGCCCTTGTTGATGACATGAACAAGGGGCAGGTCGATACGCTCCTGATCCTCGGCGGAAACCCGGCTTACACCGCCCCTGGCGACCTCAAGTTTGACGAGGCCGCGGGCAAGGTGCCCAATCGTTTCTACCTGACCTCGCACCTCGACGAGACCGGGCAGATCAAGGGCGGCTGGTGCCTGCCGATGGCGCACGAACTCGAGTCCTGGGGCGACCTCCGGGCCTTCGATCACACGCTGACCATCCAGCAGCCCCTCATCGCTCCGATCTTCGACGGGCGCTCCCCCCTCGAACTCCTCGCCCTCGCTGCCAAGAGCAAGGAGCTCCGTGGCCACGACATCGTGCGTGCCACCTTCCAGGAGCTGGGCCTTGGCGCCGAGCCGAAGCCGGTCGAACCACCCTCTTCCGCGGTCCCCGCCGGCTCGGCCAGCGCCGCGGCCAGCGGTTCGGCGAGCGCCGTGGCGTCTGCCAGCGGCTCCGCACCCGCGGCCTCGGCCTCGGCGATCCCGGCTTCCTCGGGCTCGGCGGCAGCCTCGGCGAGCGCGGTGGCCTCGGCGGCGGTGGCTGCTTCAGCCTCTGCTTCGGCAAGCGCGGTGGCCTCGGGCTCGGCAGCGCCGGCCCCTGGCGATGCCCCCCCGGCTCCGGCGGCTCCGGCGGTGGCGGCCTTCCCCGAGAAGGCCTGGCGCCGTGCGCTCCACGACGGCGTGGTCCGCAACTCGAAGGCGACGCCGGCGGTCGCCAACGTCTCGCTCGATGCGGTGGCGGCGGTGGTGGGCAAGAAGCCCGCGACGGCCCCTAGCGCCCAGTCCCTCGAGGTGACCTTCGCCCCGGACATCGCGCTCGTTGACGGCCGCTACGCCAACGTGTCGTGGCTCATGGAGCTCCCGAACCCGGTCACCAAGATGGTCTGGGACAACGCCGCCTGGATCTCGCCCAAGCTGGCCGGTGAGCTGGGCATCAAGTCGGGCGAGGTGCTCAAGCTCTCGGTCGAGGGGCGCTCCATCGAGATCCCGGTGTGGGTGGTCCCCGGGACGCACCCCTACAGCGTGCAGCTGCACCTGGGGTGGGGGCGCAAGATGCTCGGCCGCGTGGCGACGCCCGAGGTGGGCCCCAGCCGCGTCCGTGGCTTCAACGTGGGTCCCCTCCGCTCCTCGGCGTCCATGGGCTTCCTCGCGGGCGCCAAGCTCGAGAAGGGGGGCGCCGCGCTCAACGAGTACCCGCTCGTGGTGACGCAGGAGCACAACATGGTCGATGACGGGCTCTCCAACCGCCCCATCGTCCAGGAGGCCACCCTCGACCAGTACCGCAAGGACCCGGTCTTCACCGAGAAGGCGGTGCACCACCCGCCGCTCATCCCCCTTTGGCCCGAGCGCAAGTACGACGGCTACAAGTGGGGTCTGATGATCGACCTGAACTCGTGCACGGGCTGCGGCACCTGCGTGATCGCCTGCCAGGCCGAGAACAACATCCCCAGCGTCGGCAAGGAGCAGGTGGCTCGCCAGCGCGAGATGCACTGGATCCGCATCGACCGCTACTTCAGCGGCTCCCCCGAGGAGCCCAAGGTCATCCACCAGCCGATGGCCTGCGTTCAGTGCGAGAACGCGCCCTGCGAGAACGTGTGCCCGGTGAACGCCACCAGCCACAGCCCCGAGGGGTTGAACGAGATGACCTACAACCGGTGCATCGGCACCCGGTACTGCTCGAACAACTGCCCGTACAAGGCGCGCCGGTTCAACTTCCTCGACTACCACGAGGCGGTGCCCGAGACGCTCAAGATGGTGTCCAACCCCAACGTGTCCGTGCGCATGCGCGGCGTGATGGAGAAGTGCACCTACTGCGTGCAGCGGATCCAGGCGGCAAAGATCAAGACCAAGCGCGAGGGCGGGCGCAAGCTGCGCGACGGCGAGATCCGCACGGCCTGCCAGCAGGCCTGCCCGTCGGATGCGGTGGTCTTCGGAGATCTCAACGACCCCAGCAGCCAGGTGGCGAAGCAGTACGCCGTCAACCGCAAGTTCGAGGTGCTCAAGGAGCTCAACGTCAAGCCCCGCACCAACTACCTCGCGAAGATTCGTAACCCGAACCCGGAGCTCGCCTGATGTCCAGCGAAGTGATCAAAGAGCTGGGTGAAGAGCCCGTCATTCACCCGACGGTAGACTTCAACAAGGTGACCGAGATGGTCTCGGCGCCCATCGAGTCGCCGCGGCCCCCGAAGGCATGGTTCCTCTCCTTCGGGCTGGCGCTGATGCTCCTGGGTAACCTGGGTCTGGCGCTCGCGTACCTGATCTTCTTCGGTATCGGGGCCTGGGGTAACAACAACACCGTCGGCTGGGCCTGGGATATCACCAACTTCGTGTTCTGGATCGG
>JALOQB010000093.1 GCA_025453595.1 Polyangiaceae bacterium | reverse complement strand
GCAAGGGGGCCGCGCGGGGCGCAGCCCCATCGGCCCCCTTGCCGCGGGCGTGGGCTGCGCAAGCCCACCGTTTCCGCGAAGCGCCCGGGGCGCAGCCCCCTCCACCCCCTTACCCGGGTGTGGGCCGCGAAGGCCCACCGTTCCCCCCAGGCTACAGCAACGGAATCTCAAGGGTCATGGCAGAGCCTTGCCCCTGGACAAAGACCGGATAGCGACCGTCCGGCCCCGGCACATCAAGGGTGAACGCGATCGGAGAGCCATCGGGGAAAGGCGCGAAGGGGCTGGCACCGAGGGAGAGCAAGAGGGGCCAGGCGGGGCTGCGGGGTTCAACCCCGTAGCGTCCTTCTGCGCGGATCTCGCGGAGCGCAGCGAGGAAGCGAGCTCGATCCTCGGGGACCGGGGGACGTTCGGTGCAGAGGAGCGTGGGGAGGGCGAAGGTCAAGGTCTCGTTTCGAGCAGAGAAGAGGGCGCGCAGGCGCCCCAGATCCTCGGCAGGGGCCTCGACGCAGGAGACCAGTTTGGGGGAAGCAGGGGTGAGGCGTTCACGGAGGGCAGAGAGGTCTCCGATGAGGAGCATGCTCGCATCGATGGAGGCGTGGCCGAGGAGGCGACGGGGGGCGCTGGTGGGGTCTTTGGTGCGAATTTGGAGGCAGAGGTTGGTGGTTTTCTGGCCTTCGCCTGCCTGCAAGAGTCGCAGGGTCAAGGCCCCCTGAACGGGGGTGGTGAGGGGGGGCTCAAAGGGGCCATCGAGGACGGAAGGATCGGACACGACGAGCGTGCCCGAGGCGATTGGCAGAGAGCCCAGGTCGCGCCAGGAGGCCCCCTGCGTGGTCGAGGCGATACGCTCGCAGGTCTGTTCGAGGGGCGAGGGGCGAGGCGGGAGAGGTTCCGGCGGAGGAAGCTCCGGGAGAGCGCTGTCACAGGCGAGGAGGCCCAGCGCAAGGGGGATCCACCGGTTCATGGGGGCAAGATGCCATAGCCGGGGAGGATCAGAAAGTCACGGCCAGGGAGGCCCCCCCCGGGGAGACGCGAGCCGTGGTGGTACCGCCAGGACGGACCGCGAAATAGACCGTCACGCCGGCCCCTACGAGCGCCAGGCCGCTCATGATATCGGAGGCGAGCGCCAGATTTTTCGCACGATCAGCGAGGGAGTCGATCTTGCTTCGATCCCCTGGCAAGCGCCCCAGTTCACGATCGCGATCCTGCTGGGAAGAGCGCGCAAGGAGGCCCGTGGTGACCGCCCCGCCGGTGAGCAGCAAGGTTGCTCCCAGGCCGAGCCAGAGGCCCGCGCTGGAGGGAGGAGGCGGCGGGGCGGGAGGCGGGGTCGCGGCCGGAGCCTGAGAAGACGAGGCGGGGGGAAGGCTGGGTGGGGTGCTGGGGGAACGAACGGCCGGGTTGATCAGCTCGAGGTGAAGTTTGGTGCGATCGCCGCCTGCGAGTTCGATGAGCTGGGAGGCTGGCAACAGCGGGGGTCGGGAGGCGGCGACACGCCGCTGCCCTGCGCTGACCAGCAGAGGCTCCTTGATGGGAGAGGTCCCGACCTGGACGTCGTCCACCGAGATCAGGGCGCCAGGTTCGTTCACCTCGATGGTGAGGTAAGCGACGCGTCCCTGGAGCTTCTTGACCTCGGCCTCGACCTCGGCGCGGCGGTCCGCGGGGAGCTCGGCGCCGCCCTCCTTGAGGTAGCGCTCGAAGGCCACGAGGGCGCCTGCGTAATCTTGCAATTCGTAGCTGGTCTGGCCGAGGTTGTAGAGAATACGGTAGCTGGGAGCGACCTCGTAGGCTCTCTTGAATTCGACGAGTGCAGCCCTGAAATCACCCTCTTTGAAGAGCTCTACTCCTCGCTTGAAGCGCAGTCGCCCCTCGTCTTGCTGCGCCCCCGCGGGTTGCTGGGCGAGGGAGGATGCGGGGGCACCGAGCATCGAGAGGGCGAGCGAGAGCGCGATGCCTCGGGAGAAGGGGCCTGTGGGGCGCTGGGTCCGTGCGTGCGTGGGGGTCATCGTCCGTAGGGGTCGCTGTCGTCGATGGGGCGCTTGGGTTTCTTGCCAGGCTTGCTGTCCGGGCGCGGAGGTTCTGGCGTGGGGACGGGAGCGGCGGTGCGCTCGGTCCGGACGGGCGCCACGGGGCGAAGCAAGATCGCAGGCTCGGCCGATGCGGGGGCCGAAGAGGCCGCAGGAGCGGCGGAAGGAGCGGCGGAAGGAGGCGGGGCGGGGGGTGCGGAGGGAGGGGGCGCGAGGGGCGCGGAGGAGACGCCAGGTGAGGCGGCAGAGGCAGCCGGCAGCGGGGTGGGAGCAGGCGCGCTGGGCTTCAGGAGCGCCACCGCCAGGGCACCGAGCAGCGACACGCCCACCAGGCCCGGGAGGAGCCAGGGAGGGCGCCGGGAGGGGGGCGCCAGGGACGGGCTCTGGATCGCGAGCGACGGGGTCAGGTGAGACGCCGGAGAAGGAGTCCCGTTGCTCGGGGTACCGGAGAGGGTGGACGAGAGCTGGGGGAGCGAGGTGAGGACGCTCTGCTCGCGGGAGCGCTTGATGGCCTCATCGATGAGGTGACGTAGGCGCTGATGCTCCTCACGAAAGGCATCAGAGACCAGGTCGCCGAGGCTGGAGGGAGGCTGCGCCTGGAGCCAGGAGAGGAGGGCTTGTTGCATCTCCCGGGCGGAGGGGTAGCGCGCCGCTGGATCGGGGGACATGGCCCTGGAGCAGATGGCGCGGAGCTCGGCGGGGGTGTCGGGGGCGACGTCGTCGATGGGAGGGTCGAGGCCAGCGATGCGCTGGTGCATGGTCTGGATGTCCTGCTTTCCCTCGGCGATTTTCCTTGCGGCGAGGGCCTCCCAGAGCATGACGCCGACGGCGAAGAGATCGGCCCTCCGGTCGACTTTTTCACCCCGGATCTGCTCGGGGGCGGCGTAGGCGGCCTTGCCCTTGAAGGTGCCGGTCTCGGTGACCTGGCTCGCCGTCGAGGCGGCAGCGATGCCGAAATCCATGAGCTTGACCACGCCGTCGTAGGTGAGCATGACGTTCTGGGGGCTGACGTCGCGGTGAACGACGCGGAGCGGCGTGCCGTCGAAGTCGCACAGATCGTGGGCGTGGTGCAGCCCCGCCAGCATGTCGCAGAGCAGGCGGACGTGGGCGGTGAGGGGGATAGAGCCACGCCCCAGCTTGCGCAGGACCGCCGACCAGGGTTGCCCTTCGAGGTATTCCATGGCGAGGAAGGTCTGGTCCCCTTCTTCTCCGACCTCGTAAGTCTGGACCACGTTGGGGTGGTTGAGCCGCGCCGCCAGCCGCGCCTCATCGAGGAACATCAAGAAAAACTTCCTGTCCTGGGCCAGCTCGGAGCGAAGGAGCTTGAGCACCAGGAGCTTGTTGAACCCCGCCGGTCCGGAGGCCACCGCGAGGTACACCTGGGCCATGCCGCCGGCCCCGAGGCTGGCGATCAGCCGGTACTTCCCTATCGTGGTGGGGGCAGATTCGAGGGGGGTCACGGCATCAGGGGGAAGTTGGTGATGGTGTCAGGTCGCACGAGGGCCTGACCCCGGCTGACCTCGCGCTGCTCGCTGCTCAGCACCCCGGTGACGGTGATGATGCGAGGGGCCGGCAGGTTGAGCAGCCCGGACTGCCCGGTCAGGTCGGTGGCGTCGAGGGAGAGGGTGGGGAGCTGGCCGTCGTAATAAAAGCGGACCGGCGCGAGGGGGTCGCTGGAGACGCTGATGCCAGCGGCGGGCGTGGACTGGCAGTCGAGGGCGAGAGCGAAGATGACGCCGGTGCCCTTCTCCCACTTGATCTGCTGGGCCTCCGCGATGGCTGCAAACACATCGGGTTGCACCAGCGTCACCGGGGGCGAGAGGTTCTCGCCTTCCCGGGGGATCAGGTAGGTGATGGCGTCGATGTACCCCTCTTTCCTGGACTGCGCGTAGCCCGTGAAGGTGCGTGGCAGCGTGAAGACCACCTCGCCCGAGGGGCCCGAGGTCTTGCTCGCCACAGGGCTGCTGCACACGGTGTCCCGATCGGAGCATACGGTGACCTCGACGCCCTCGATCGGCTCCCGGGAGAGCGCGTCGATGAAGGGTAGCTTGACCGTGTAATCGCTGACAGGCTGCTTCTTGGCCACCTTGCCGCAGCCCCAGCGCGGGTCCGTGGCCAGCGGATCCGCGACCACGCAGACCTGCTGCTGACAGGTTGCCCCCTGGAACCCCCGCGCCGCGCAGTCGCCGTCGACGGAGCACTGGGGGTCATCGACAGACAGGCTGAGGCTGCAGGAACACAGCAGCAGTGCAAGCACCGGAAACAGGCGGGTCATGGCGGGCCTACGCAAGAGGTGGCCACGATATCATGGGCACCGCCTCACCCCTCAGCATTTGGGATGCGCCGAAGCCCGCACGATGTGGGCGCAAGTCGCGCAAGGGCCCCACGGATTGGTTTTACGAGACTCCATGGGCAATGTTGCCAGGAGCCGCGGAGCGACAAGGCTTCAGCGCAGGCGCGCGTCGGCGGCGCGGAGGGTGTTGGCGAGGAGCATGGCGATGGTCATGGGGCCGACGCCGCCGGGGACCGGGGTGATGCAGCCAGCGGCGGGGAGCGCGGCGTCGAAGTCGACATCACCCACGAGCTTTCCGGAGTCATCGCGGTTGATCCCGACGTCGATGACGGCGGCGCCCGGGCGGACCCAGGAGCCCTGGATCATGCGGGGCCTGCCCACGGCGGCCACGAGGACATCGGCCTCGCGACAGAGGGCAGCGAGGTCGCGGGTCTGGGAGTGGGCGATGGTCACGGTGGCGCTCTCGGCGAGGAGGAGCTGGGCCATCGGTTTGCCCACGATGTTGCTGCGACCGACGACGACAGCGCGGGCGCCCCGGAGCGGGACGCCGGCCTCCCGCAGGAGGCGCATGCAGCCGGCGGGGGTGCAGGGCACGAGGCCAGGCCGCCCCGAGGAGAGGAGCCCGGCGTTCACCGGGTGGAAGCCGTCGACGTCCTTGGCCGGGTCGATGGCGTCGAGGACCGCCTCGGGGCGGATGTGCCTGGGCAGAGGGAGCTGGACCAGGATCCCGTCGACGCGCGGGTCGTCATTGAGCTGGCGGAGGAGGGCGAGGAGCGCTTCCTCGGAGGTCGAGGCCGGGAGCCGGTGGAGGGTGCCCGCGATACCCGCTTCCAGCGCGGCTTTCTCCTTGTTGCGGGTGTAGACGACGGAGGCCGGATCCTCGCCGACCAGCACCACGGAGAGGCCCGGCGGTCGCCCGGAACGGGCGGCGAAGGCGGCCGCCCCTTGCTTCACTTCCTCGCGAACAACGGCCCCGATGGCCTTCCCGTCGATGATGGTTCCCATGAGGGGACGGAGGGTACCTCAGCCCGCGCCGAGGTCCCAGATCAGGTCCGAGTGGCCCTGAGCGCCGGCGAAGCGCAGGCCAAACCAGCGGGCCTCGCGGGAGATGGTGGGGGCGCCGTCCTCGCGGTGCGTGGGGAAGACGACATGGAAGACCTGACGCCACACGTTGGTGTAGGGAAAATAAGTGCGCTCCAGGGCGCCAGGGCGCTGGATCGCCTTGACCAACCGGGCGGGGGTCTCGTTGCCCTTGTCGTCGACGAGCCGGACCACCCAGGCGCTGTCCTTGCGGGAGAGGTCGTTCCAGCGGCGATTGGGGCCGTAGAGGGCGACGTAGAAGCGGTGCTCCTCGCGGGACAGGGCGAGCGTCTGGTCGAGCAGGAGCTGGCGTTGCTCGACGGTGAGGCGGTAATCCTCGGCGTAGCGGACGGTGTAGGCCCAGCGGAAATCCCAGGATTCAAAGGTGGCGGTGACGGTGAGCAGGTCATCAAACTCGGCGATGGCCACGACGGAGCCGGTACGGGTCCAGCGCTGGAGGATCTGGTCGTAATCGTACGAGACGTATTCGCGAGAGCCCTCGCTGAGGGAGACTCGCCGGGTGGTCGCGCAGGAGGCCGCCGGGAGCGCCAGCGCCAGCAAGGCGCGGCGGCGGATGGAACCAGGAGGGACGCGAGGCACGGAGGGAGCCTAGCGCAGAACAGGGGTCAACCGGGACGCAGAGCGCATCAAGGGTCGATCCACCCGCGGCGCCACCGGCGCTCGGCGTCGAGGCGCGCGGCCGGCGCCAGGGCGTGGGCGAAGGCCTGGAACAGGCCGAAGGAGGCCAGCGCGGCGCTCACCAGGAAGCCGAGGGCGGTGGCGAGGTGGAGGGCGAGGCGGGGGGATTCTCCGGGCAGCAAGAGGCGGGCCGCGATGTCGAGGGCGAGGGAGACCAGGAGCCCGGCGGCCCAGAGGGACCCCCCCGCGGTCGTGTGGGCGCCCATGAACCCGAGGAGGGCGAAGAGCGTGGTGGTGAGGGTGAGGCCCGCCGCCAGGCGCTCGCTCCAGGCGGTGGCCATGGCGACGAGGTAGCCCGAGCGCATCGCGAAGGGGAGCGCCAGCACCAGGCCCCAGCCCAGGAGCAGCCGGGCGAGGGGCAGGGCCCGGTAGTGAGCCCGAAAAAGGAGCGCGGCAGGCAGCAGGACGGCCGCCAGGACCCGGGCCAGCTCCCAGGGGAGAGCCCCGGGATTCTGCCGGAGCAAGCCCCCCGCAGGGCCATGACCGAGGAGCGCGGCGAGCAGCATCGCCACCCCGAGGCCCGCGAGCCCGTGGGAGCGAGGTCCGTAGGGGAGCGGGCTCAGGCCCAGGCCCAGGACCACGAGGGCCGCGGTGGCCCCTTCCAGGCCATCCCGGAGCGCCATGGCGGCCCCGGAAGCGCCGAGGAGGGCCCCGCCCAGGGCCAGCAGGGAGGCAAGGAGCAGGCAGAAGCGTCGGACCAGCGAGGCCAGGGGCTCGCTCGGAGCCAGGTCGTCGCGGAGCGCCTCGGAGGCGAGCTTGAGGGGCGGGGAGGCGGTCGGCTCGGTGGTCACGGGCGGGCGGTGACCGGCTGGATCAGCCCCCCCAAACGGAGGACCAGGTTCCGGTAAAATTGCCGGAGCCGGGCGATGCCCTCGGGCTCGCGGCGTAGCGAGGCCTCGTTCATGTAGAGGCGGCGCGCGACCTCGATCTGAACCGCGTGGACCCCCTGCGCCGGAGCCCCGTAGTGCTGCGTGGAATACCCCCCCCGGTAAGGGTCGTCGTGGCGCACGGAAAAACCCGAGGTGCGGGCGAAGCGATCGACGGTCTCGATGACCGCACCGGCGGCGCTGGTCCGGTTGCGGGTCCCCGGGACGATGTCGGCCCGGGGCACCTCGCGCCCCGTCGCGAACGAGAGGCTGACGCTGGGCATCGAGTGGGCGCAGATCAAGATGACCTGGCCAAATCGTCGGCGTTTCTCTTCAAGGAGCCCCTGCAAGGCGGCGTGGTAAGGGCGGTAAATGAGGGCAAGACGGCGCTCCAGCTCGGCCCGCGGGAGCGGCGCCGGCAGGGCGCGCTCGCCGTCGGTGGCGCGGTGCCAGATCAACCCGTGGGGGGCGTCCTGCCCCGTGGCCCCCTCGACCGCGTGGCGATCGACCTCATCGGCGCGCCGATTGAGATCGATGAAATAACGGCTGGTATGGGCCAGGAGCACCGTCGCTCCGGCCTCGGCGGCCTCGGGGACCAGCTCATCCACGTAGAGGTCGGCGTCCCGCGCCAGCGCCCGGGCGCTGACCAGCAGCGTCGACAGGCAGGTCGCGTCCACCAGCAAGCCCGCATGCGGGACCTCGACCACCACCGGCAGCTCGACCCCGCGAGGGGGGAGCACCCGGAAACAATCGAAGGGGTCAAGGGGGCCAGGCAGCACGTGGTGGACTCTAGCGCACCGCTCCCAGGAAAGCAGCCCTCAGCCGCCCGCCGGTGTCGCGTTCTCCCCGCGCTTCCCGCGGGGGTGGGCCTCGGCGTGGGCGCGCCGCAGGTGCTCCCGCGTGACGTGGGTGTACACCTCGGTCGTGACGATGTTGGCGTGGCCCAGCATCGACTGGACGCTGCGCAGGTCGGCCCCTCGCTCCAGCAGGTGCGTCGCAAAGCTGTGCCGCAGCTGGTGCGGCGACACGCTGCGGGTGATCCCCGCCTCCACCGCGTAGGCCCCCACCAGCTTCCAGAACCCCTGGCGGGTGAACCCCCTGCCCTGCCTGGTCAGGAACAGCACCCCGTCGGTGTGCACCGTGCGCGTCGGGCGATCGTGCTCCAGGTACCGGCTCACCAGCGCCACCGCGATGGGCGTCAGCGGCACCAGCCTCCGCTTCTGCCCCTTGCCCAGCACCGACACCAGCCCGTCCGCCAGCGCCACGTCCCCCACCCGCAGCTTCACCAGCTCGCTCACCCGCAACCCCGCCGCGTACATCACGTGGAGCATCGCCCGATCTCGCCGCCCCTGCTCGCTCTCCATCGAGGGCGTGTCCAGCAGCCGCTCCACCTCGCCGAAGCTCAGCCCTCGCGGCAGCCTCCGCCCGAGCCTCGGCCTGTCCAGCAGCTGCGAAGGATCCTCGCTCAACACCCGCTCCCGCACCAGGAACTTGAAGAACCCGCGGATCGCTGACAGGTGCCTCGCCACCGAGCGCGCCGACAGCCCCTCCCCCACCAGCCGCGTCAACAGCGCCGTCATCACCCCCATGTCCAGCGCCTCCACGCGCTGCACCTTCGCCTCCTCCGCCTCTCTCGCCAGCTTCCCCAGATCTCTCGCGTAGGCCAGCAGGCTGTTCGGCGCCAGCCCACGCTCCACCCGCAGGTGATCCAGGTACGCGTCGATGTACGTGTCCAGCGTCGTGTCGCTCATTGCTCCGCCTTCCCGAGACTCCTCAGCCAGTTGCCCAGCAGCCGAGGTCCGTTTGAGGTCAAAATAGATTCAGGGTGAAACTGGACCCCATGTGTAGGGAATTTCCGGTGAGCGAGGCCCATGACCTCTCCGGAGGGTGTCCATGCGGTGACGCGCAGGCAAGGAGGCACCGTGTCCGGCGCGACGAGGAGGGAGTTGTAGCGCCCGGCGTCGAAGGGGCTGGGGAGCCCCTCGAACAGGGCGTCGCGCTCGTGGAGCACCGGGGAGGTCTTGCCGTGGAGGGGGCGCTCGGCGCGGCGCACCTGGGCCCCGTAGGCGTGGCCGATGGCCTGATGACCGAGGCAGACGCCCAGCATGGGGACCGCGCCTTCGAGGCGGCGGATGGCGTCGAGGGTGATGCCAGCTTGCTCCGGGGTGCAGGGGCCCGGGCCGAGGAGCAGGCCGTCCATGGGGATGGCGGCGAGCTGCTCGACGGAGAGCGCGTCGTGCCTCTGCACCTCGCACCGCGCGCCGAGGGCCCGGATCGCCTGCACCAGGTTGAACGTGAAGGAGTCGTAGTTGTCGAGCAGCACGACGAGGGGCGCCAAGGCTCAGGGCTCCGGCGGTCGGGCGAGGGCGTCGGCCAGGGCAGCACCCCGGCGGTCCAGGGATTTTTGCTCCTCCAGGGCCTCGACCACGCGCTCGATCTGCTCACCGCGCAGCGCCGCCTCGTAGCGATCGAGGGAGGCGGCCCGGTCCTCGACCAGACGACGGAGCGACTGGAGGTGAGGCCCCCCCCAGGGGGAGCGGACCTGGAGCGCCTGCGCCTGCTGGACGCTCTGCGACGAGGCGGGGCGTGCTCGCGCGACCAGCGCGGAGGCGGCCCCGGCGGGATCGCCGCGGAGCGCGAGGTCATCGACCTGACGGAGCGCCAGCACCACGCGTTCGTCCCCCTGGAGGCCCTGGCGCAGCGCGACCTGGTCTTCCAGGGGCGAGGGGCGTGCGCAGCCTGCGAGGGCGAGCGCCAGGGGCAGAGAGAGGCGAGGGGTCAACCGCACGGGAGGGGATCATAAGCCAGGGGCAGGACCCCGGACCAGAACCCGGGGGCTCATGCCTCGACGGCGCGGCGCAGGAGCGCCATGTGGAAGCGCCCCCGGACCCGGGAAGGGGTGATGACCACGGTCACGTGCTGATCGCCCTTCGCGAACCGGAAGACGAAATCAAAGGTCTTCACCCGGACCCGGACCGGATCCTGGACCAGCTCCCGGAAGCGCCCCTCGAACTCTCGCAGGCGCGTACAGGGGGCGATTTCCTGGAAGAAATTCCGGCCGATGACCCGCTCCTTGGGGAGTCCAACCAGGCGGGATTCGGTGTCATTGTAGTGGATCACACGCCCGGTCGCGTCGAGGGTGATGAGCCCGTAAGGGAGGTCGTCGAGCTTCTCCGGAGAGAGGGCGGCGATGGCGCCGAAGTCGATCCCCTGATCCGGGGTCTGCATCGGCGGGGCCACGGAAGCCGCGGAAGCTGCAGGGGCCGCGGGGGCTGCGGGGGTTGGGGAGCGAAGGAAGGGGGCGCTCTCCCTGGGGCGCTCGATCGCAGGCAAGAAGCCGGAGATCGCCCCCCCTGCCCTTGTCTCCCGCAGCCGCTCGAGCTCGGCGCTCATCGCGAAGGTCCGGGACCGGAGCTCGTCCAGCTCCTGGAGCTGGGCGCGGGACTGGGCCAGCTCGGCCTCCAGGGTGGCCACCCGGTGCCGTAGCCACTCGATCTCGGACATGTTGCTCACCTCGGCGAGCCCTCGCCCTGAAGGCGGTCGCTTGTTGGGCGTGCTCACGCGGCCTCCTGGGAGGCATCAAAGGCCGCGTGGAGGCGGCGAATCTTGCCCTCGAAGCGCCGGAGCTCCAGCGGATCAAGCTGGAGCCTCGACCCTGCCAGCAGGAGCTGGAGCCGGGCGCCCAGCGGAGACAGCAGCAATTTCCCCCCGTCAAGGGAGGCCACCACCTGCTCCACCGGCTGCCGCAGCCGCACCTCTGCCCGGGTCTTGGCGCGCTGGAGGGCCTCGAGGGCCCGGGCGCAACCGTCCATCGAAGGCCCCCCGGAGGTGAGGCCAATGATCGGCTTGCTGTCCCGCGCAAGCACCACCGCCGTGGCGCCGCATACCCGCGCCATGCGATCGAACTCATCGAGCACGGCGCGCGCGTGGTCCCCGCGCTCGCCCAGCCGCTCCGGCGCGCCGGAGGGCCAGGAGAGGGCGCCGCTCCCGTGGCGCTCGCCCATGCGCTCGGCCAGCGCCACCGCCGACTGCAGGGCGAGCGGGTTCGGGAGCTGCCCCGTGGAGGCCCCGATCAACCAGGCGCCGCGGGCCCAGGGGGGCAGGGCGCGGGCGCTGATCTGGAGCGTATCCTGGGCGCTGAGCTGCACCTCGTGGACGCCGAACCCCTGCTTGCTCAGCTCGGCGCTCAGCCCCGCGATCGCCGGAGCGAGGGAGGAGAGCTGGGTCTCCAGCCGCGTCCGCTCCTGCTCGAAGGAGAGCCCCTGGGGGCTGGCGATCACCGCGCCATCCAGGAAGGCGAGCCCCTGGAGCCTCGCCAGGATCTGACGGGCGGCCCGGGTGTTCATGCGCCGGTGGACCTCGGTCGGCTCGACCTCATCCAGCAGGCAGATCCGGCGGAGCTGGCCCAGCTCCTCCTGGAGCTGGAGCGCCCTCGCCTCGACCCGGTTGCGCGCGGATCGCTGCTCCTGCAGCGCCGCATCCCGCGCCTGCTCGGCGGCCTGAGCGTCCTTGCCGCGGGCGCGCTGGAGCAGGGCCGCGGAGGCAGCGGCGCCGGAAAGAAAGGCCAGGGTGGTGGCGCCGAGGAGGGTCAGGTCCATGAGCCCTCCGGCTGGGTCGAACGCAGCTGATCCACGAGCCAGAGCGAGTCCGCGCGGAGCGCCCCGAGGGACGCTCGCGCCACGCCGACCACCACCACCGATCGATCCCCGTCCACGTCCGCGAGGGCCAGGCTCGCGTTTTCCCCCTCGATGAGCGTGGTCCTCAGCTCGCCGCAGCCGAGCTCTGCCGTGGTCCGCTCGAGCAGCTCGCGGAGCGGGACCGCCATGGCCACCGCGACCCGAGTGAGCTCGGTGGAGGCCGTACGGTTGGCGATCACACGCCCCGTGCTGTCGATCAGCAGGAGCGCACCTACATCGGGATTTCCCTTGTGAATTTGCTCAAGAAAGGTGTCGAGTTGCTGGGGGGAAGGCATGCCCGATCTCGGATGACCTCCCGGACCGCATCGTTGCGAGTCATCGGGGCCTGGTGTTCCCCTGACCTTGCCCCCAGGGCCCTGAATTCTCGCACCGCCGCAGCCGCTCGTAGGAGCTCCAGAGCGCGCCACCTTCCCTGGCGGCGCGGGCCTCCAGCGCCATCCATTCGGCCAGCCGCAGCAGCCGCAGCAGCCGCCCCTGCTGCGCCTCGACCCGGGCGCGGAGCTGCTCGACGAGCACGTCGAGGCGCTCCACCTCGTCCAGCGCGAGGCGCGCGGCCTGGGCCCAGCGCTCGACCTGCTCGTCCCCGAGCTTCTGCAGCAGCTCCTCGGGCGTGGGGTGCCCCCTCGGCGGCGCCCCCGCCACCTTGCGCATCGCCGCGTGAGCCCGGCGCTGGGCCTCCGCGAGGGCGTCCTCGGCCTCGCAGAGCCCGTGGCCGCAGGGCGGCAGCGACTCCAGGAGCGCCTGGAGCCGGGATCGGGTGACCGAGGGGCGCTGGCCCGTGGCGCGCAGCAAGGCCTCCGCGGCGGCGCGCTGCGCGGGCGGAGCACCCGTGAGGAACTTCTCTACAGGCACCTCTTCATCCAGGGCGAGCCAGCCCGGGCGAGCGCGGCGGAGCCACTCCTCGGAGGAGGCGACGGGGACGTCCTGGGTCTCGGCGAGGGTGACGGCGGCGAGATGAGCCTCCTCGAAGGAGACGCGGCCATCGCCGTCGAAGTCGGCCGCGGGGGCGGGGCGACCGAGTCGATCCAGGCCGCCGAGGGCGGCGAAGAAGCGGGTGGTGTAATCGTCGTAGAGCTCCTCCTCATCGCGGGGGCTGCAGCCTGCGGCGGGGCGGTCCGGCGGGGCGGCGAAGAAGCCGCAGCGATCGTGAGGGGCGAGGGGTGAGGAGGGGTCGCCGCCCTGGTGGACCAGGGCCGCAAAGGAGCCGGAGAAGCACTGGGCCATCACCAGCACGACCCGCCGGGAAGAGGGCTGCTCGTCGAGGCTGACACCGAGGGTACGGACGTCCAGATCGCGGTCCCCCCAGAGGACGATCCGGTTGTTGGTCGGGTCCTGCCCCTGGAGGCCGTGATCGGTCACGTAGAGCAGCAGATGATCCGGATGTTCGCCGGCCTGGTGGGCGCGCCGGGCATCCGCGGCCAGCCCGCCGAGCACGGACGGGAGCGTGGCCGGGGCGGCTCCGGGGAAGGAGTGATCGCGGTAGGTGGCGGCGGCGGCCCGGGTGTCCACCTCGGGGTCGAGCAGCAACCCCAGGGCCATCCGGCGACGACGGCGGGCGCGATCGGGCTCCTCGACCTGCAGATCGGCCCCCGGGTCCTCGCCGTCGGCGAAGAAGACCTTCTCTTGCCGCACCCCCAGCTTGCCCAGGGTGCGCGCGGCGAAGGCCAGGTTTCGCTCGTGGGCCACCGCGTTCTGCTCCGGATCACGGCCGCCGCTGAGGAGCACGCTCGCCCAGCCCTGGCACTTCTCCCCCGCGCAGGGGGGCTCGACCGCGATACGGCGCGGGGTCGAGGCGGCGCACCCCGCGGTGAACACGGTCAGCGCAAGGAAGTTCTGGATACGCTTGCGCAGGGGAGATTTCATGAAGAATGCGGGAAAAGTAGCCACTTCTGGCGACCTGCGGTGGAATCTTTGTCCCGGCCTCGAAGGCAGGGTACGGAGCATCCCATGTCGACGATGTTGGAGATCGGGTTGACGGCCTCGCGAGAGCTGCGCCGCAACCTCAAGAGCGCCAAGGGCCTGGCCATGGGCGCTCTGTTCTTGCTGGGCGGCACCGGGGGTAGCCTGCTCTACGCCCGGTTCACGCGCTACGCCCTCGAGCGCCTGGGTCAGGGCAAGGTCATCCCCCCCGAGGCGCTGCGCGACGCGAAGCTCTCGGCCCTCAAGGAGGTCTACCAGGAGGCCACGGCCCAGTACCTCGTCGACTGCCCCACGGTGCTGCTTTTCCTCTTCCGCGGCACGCTGCTGGCCATCCCGCTGCTGACCCTGCTGGCGGGCTTTGACTCGATCTCGGGGGAGACCCAGCACCGCACGCTCCGCTACTTCGCGGCGCGAGCCGAGCGCTCGTCGATCGTGCTCGGCAAGACCCTGGGGCTGTGGGTGACCATCAGCGGCCTGGTGCTGCTGCTGCACCTGGCGGTGTGGGTGCTCTCGCTGATCAACGACGACGGGACCGCGGCGCAGATCGCGTCCTGGGGCCCCCGGCTCTGGGCGCTCTCCCTGGCCTGCGCGGCCTGCTACGCGGGGATCACGGCGCTCTTCAGCGCGCTGTTCCGGACCCCGGCGGTGGCGCTGTTCGTGGGGGTGGCGGCGCTGGCGGCGATGGGGGTGCTGGGGCTGATCCTGAACTTCATGGAGGGCGCAGGGCAGCTGGCGTACCTGCTCCCCAGCAAGTACGACAGCCTGCTGCTCTCCCACGAGCCGACCCGGGTGCTGGGGGCCATCGGGGCCCTGCTGGCCTGGACCACCGTGACCTCGCTGACCGCCTCGGAGCTGGTGCGCCGGAGGGACCTCTGATGAACGACGCCCCTGCCTCGCTCCGCGAGAGCCGCCCCCCCGCGGTGGAGCTCCGCTCGGTCAGCAAGCACTTCGGCTCGACCCGGGCCGTGAACGACGTCTCCTTTCGCATCCCGGAGGGGAGCATCTTCGGCCTCATCGGCCCCAACGGCGCCGGCAAGACCACCACCTTCTCCATGATGGCGGGGTACCTGACCCCCACCAGCGGCGATCTGTTTGTCCTCGACCACCGGCCCGAAGCTGCGGCGGTGCTCAAGGGCAAGCTCGGCGTGCTCCCCCAGGACGCGCTGCTGCCGCCCGGGGAAGAGGTCGGAGAATTTCTGGTGTACCTGGCCCGACTCCAGGGCATCGACCCGGCCCATGCCGAGAAATCCGCCCGCGAGGTGCTGGCCGAGGTCGACGGCGCGACCTGGTGGAACACGCGGTGCAAGGCCCTCTCGCACGGGATGGCCAAGCGCGTGGGGATCGCCCAGGCCTTCCTGGGGGACCCGAGGGTGGTGCTGCTGGACGAGCCCACCGCGGGCCTCGACCCCCGGGTCGCCTACCAGATTCGCCAGCTCATCAAGGCCCGCAAGGGCCGCTGCACGGTGGTGGTATCGAGCCACAACCTGCAAGAACTCGAGGAGGTCTGCGACCACGCCGCCATCCTTGATCGAGGCCAGCTCGTGGTCGCCGGGACCATGGCCGAGCTGACCGCCTCCGCCGAGGAGGTCCGCTTCGAGCTGGCCCGTGGGCCCGTCCCCGAGGAGGAAATCCGCACGATCGCCGGCGTCAAGACCGTCGCCTTCGAGCCCGCTCGCCGCGAGCTGATCGTCACCTTCGAGCGCGGCGACGCCGACGCCGAGGAGATGATCCGGCGGGTGCTCCTGGTGCTCCTCGACAAGCAGGCCCGCATCAGCGGCGTGTCCAAGGGGCGTGGCCTGGAGCAACGGGTCATGGAGCTCACCTTAAGGGTGGGGGGTGTTGTTCGATACCTTGCGACCGCAGGAGAGAATGACCTACGACTCGTCCAATGCGAGGCAGGATCTTCTCTAAGCTTGGCGGTTTGCTCGGGGCGGCGGGGTTGGTGGCTTGCGCGACGGGGGCCTCCGGCGACGATGACGGCGCCGAGGAGCGCTTCTGGCAGCAGCGCGAGGCGCGCATGCTCCGCGGTGGGCTCGCCAGCGAGGGAGGGTCAAAAAATACACCGACCAGCTCGCCTTTGCTGCATCGTTTCGTGGTGCTGGAGGGGCCGGCGGCGGCAGAGCTGGTGCGGGGCAAGGTTCTCGGCGACCCTGCGGTGAAGGCCGAGTCGCAGGCGCGGCTCCGGGAGATCGCGGGGCAGCAGGAGGCGCTGGTCCCGACGCTGGAAGCGCTGGGGGCCCGGGTGGTCTACCGCTACCGCCGGCTGGCGAACGCGATCCAGGTGAGCGCTCCGGCGGAGGCGCTGCAGAGGATCCAGCGGCTGCCCGGGGTGGTGCGGCTGGATCCGGTGACGGTCCACGAGCGTCGGCTGAAGTCGGCGGTGCCCTTCGTGGGGGCGTACCAGGCCTGGTCTGCGCTGGGTGGGACGATCCACGGGGAGGGGATCCGGATCGGCATCGTGGACACGGGGATCGACTACCTCCACGCGGCCTTCGGTGGCCCCGGTACGTCGGATGCGTACAAGGGGAACGACGCCACGGTGGTCGAGCCCGGGTCGTTCCCCACGGCGAAGGTGGCGGGGGGCACGGATTTCGTGGGGGACGAGTACGACGCCTCGCAGAGCGGGAGCTTCCCCCAGCCCGACGAGGATCCGCTGGATTGCCTCGGTCTCCAGGGGATGTCGATCGCAGGGGGTCACGGCACCCACGTCGCCGGCATCGCCGCGGGGCTGGGTGTGCTCTCCTCGGGGCAGCCGTTTTACGGGCCCTACGACCAGAGCGTGAGCCCCACCCAGTTCCGCGTGGGCCCCGGGGTCGCCCCCCTCGCCTCGCTCTACGCCCTCAAGGTCTTCGGTTGCGACGGGTCCACCGCGCTCACCAACGCGGCCCTCGAGTGGGCCGCGGACCCCGACGATGACGGTGATTTCTCCGACCGCCTCGACGTGCTCAACCTGTCCCTCGGCGGCTCCTACGGGCTGGCTTCGCTGAGCGAGACAGGCATCGTGAAGAACCTGACCGAGCTGGGGTCGTTCCTAGCGATCGCCGCGGGCAACGAGGGCAACACGTTCTACGTCACCGGCTGGCCCTCGACCGCCACCGAGGCGCTGTCCGTGGCTGCCACCACCGACTCGATCTCGTTCCAGGGGCTCTCGATCCTGCAGCCCGCGTCCATCGCGGGGGACGTGTCCTGCCTGGAGGGCGCCTTCACCAAGCCCCTGAGCGAGACCGGCGTCGTCGAGGGCGAGCTCGCCTACGCGGACCCGCCGCTGGCCTGCGCCCCGCTCTCCAACCCGCAGGCGATCCAGGGCAAGATCGCCTTCATCGACCGGGGCACCTGCACCTTCGTCACCAAGATCGGCCACGCCCTCGACGCCGGCGCCATCGGCGTCGTCATGGCGGATAACGTCGAGTCCGACGTGCCCTTCGCGATGGGCGGTGACGGCACCGAGTTCCCCATCCCCGGCGTCCTGATCCGCAAGGTCGATGGCGACAAGATCCGCGATCAGCTGGGTCAAGGCGTCGTCGTGCGCATGGACCCGGCCAAGGAGTTTGTCACCGACCTCAGCGCCGACCAGATGGCTCGCTTCAGCTCCCGCGGGCCTCGCACCGAGGACAACGCGCTCAAGCCCGAGATCGGCGCCCCTGGCGTCGCCATCGACGCCGCCGGCGTTGGCACCGGCACCGGGCCCCGGCAGCTCCAGGGCACCTCGATGGCCTGCCCTGTCGTCGCCGGCGCCGCGGCCCTCGTCCGCCAGGCGAGCCCCTCCTACACGCCGGCCCAGGTCAAGGCCGCGCTGATGAACTCGGCGGTGCCTGGCCAGGGCCCCCAGGGCGAGCCGGTGCCGGTCTCCATGCTGGGCGCCGGGCGCGTCCAGGTCGACCGGGCCCTCGCCCCCCCCTTCACCGCCGCGGTCGCCGCCCCCGAGGGCGCCGTCGGCGTCTCCTTCGGCGCCATCATCGCCTCCCAGCCACGCTCCGAGACCCGCACCGTCGAGCTCACCAACCACTCGGAGCAGGCCCTCGACATCACCGCGGAGGCCAAGCTCTCTTACGCGTTGCCGGGGGTCACCCTGGCGGTCAATCCGCCCCAGATCGCCCTGCCATCCAAGGGAAAGGCCACCGTCGAGCTCACCCTCTCCCTCGACCCCGCGCTGCTCCCGGTCGAACAGCCGGACCCCCTCACCCCCGCCATCGCCCCCTTCATCGAGCAGCCCCGGCACTTCCTCACCGAGGCCGCAGGTCACCTCACCTTCCAGACCGGTGACACCCGCGCCAGCGTCCCCTTCCACTCCGTGGTCCGCGCCGCCGCCGAGCGCCGCGTCGCGCCGGTCGCCGGCGCCTGCGCCTTCGATCCGGCGACCCCGCTGCTGCTCCCCATCGAGGGCCTCTCCGCCCACCCGAACCCCGTCATCACCGCCTTTGAACTCGGCGCCGAGAGCTCCCCCAAGGGCCAGAACGGTTCCCCCGCCAAGATCGCCGACCTGCGCGCGGTCGGCGTCGCCAACAACCTCCCCGTCGCCGACTCCTTCGACCAGGCCTCCGTCTACTTTGGCGTCGTCGTCGACGGCCAGTGGACCACCCCCGCCATGGGCCAGCAGAGCGTGGTCGGCGTCTACATCGATACCAACAACGACGAGCAGCCCGACTACGTCGCCCTCGTCGAGCCGCTCCGTAGGGAACCTCCCTACTTTGACGTGCTCACGGTCTCGACCTACAACCTGAAGACAGGGCAGCGCGGGCAGCCTCGCTTCGTCAACATCTTCCCCAGGGGCCAGGTCGACACCCAGCCCTTCAACAACAGCGTGCTGGTGCTCCCGGTGACGCTCAGCGCCATCGGTTTGAAGCAGAGCAACCCCCGCTTCAACTACCGGGCCTTCACCGAGATCATCTTCCCCGTGCTGGCCTCGGATCAGACCAAGTGGGCCACCTACGACCTGGACGCGCTGGCCATCGACACCGCACGCGGCGGCCGCGAAGGGAGGCCGCTCTACGAGGGAAGCAACCCGATCCAGGTGGCCTTCGGCCCGGCCGCCCAGCCCGGGCAGCTCCCCAAGGTGCTCCTGCTGCACCACACCAACGTCGCGGGACAGCGCTACGAGGTCATCGACCCCAACCCCCTGCTCACCGGCGAGCCCGCCGATGTCAGCGTCACCCTCGCGGCCAACATCCCCGGAGGCAGCATCGCCACCGCCACCGTGACCAACCAGGGCCCGGCCCTCGCCAGGAACGTCAAGCTGGGCATCAACCCGGGCACCGGGAACCTCCTCGACCAGGCCACCCCCTCCGTGGGCACCTGCTCCACGGGCCCCCTGGGCTCCTGCGAGCTCGGCGACCTCGCCCCGGGCGCCCAGGTCTCCGTCAGCCTCACGGTCAAGCAGGGCCCCGGGCAGGTCAGGATCTCCGCCAGCGCCACCGCGGATGGCTGCGACCCGGTCCCTGACAACAACCAGGCGCAGCTCGTCGGCGCCGGCGGCGAGGGCGGCGCCGGCGGACAGGCGGGCTCGGCGGGGGCCGGCGCAGGGACGTCCGGAAGTTCCGGACAGGCGGGCGCAGGGCAGTCCGGCGCCGCGGGGACGGGCGCGCCCAGCCTGGTGCCGGGGCCGCTCTCGGTGGGCGGCGGCTGCGACTGCGGCGTGGCGCCGGGGGGGCGACGGCCCGGCGACCTGGGCGCCCTGGCCGCGGTGGCCCTGGCGGTGGCGGGGGCACGGCGGCGGCGACGGTGAAGATCCGGCGGGGCCTCGCGCTCCCGGACAGGGCGATTTTTTGCTAGAAGCGCCCCATGCCTGACCGACGATGGTTTGCGCTGGGGTTGTTGCTGGGCCTGGCCGGGTGCGATGAGAAGAAGCCGCCGCCCGCGCCCGCGAAGAATGATCCGAAGGCCGAAGCCAGGAGCGCCGCGGACGCAAAGCTGGAGGCGGCGATGGCCGCGGCCTCCGCCAAGGCGCCTGCGGCCGCCAAGAAGGCTGCGGCGCAGGAGGGTCCACCCGAGAACGGGATCTTCGGGCCCGGGGCCGCGGACAAGCTGATGGCCCGGGGGGCGCCGCCCAAGGTGGAGCTGATGAGCGATGGCAGCGAACCTCGCTCGGTGATCCAGCCGGGCGCCGGTGCGTGGCGGGGCACCGCGACGATCACCACCGGGGTGCGCCTCGGCCCGCGGAATGCGCTCCCCTCCATCGAATTTTCGGTGGGGCTGGGGCCCGAGAAGAAGGACAAGAAGGACGAGGCGGACGCCGGCGCCGCAGGCCCCCTGGTGCTGCTGGGCGCCGTGTCCGGCGCCAAGCCCGCGGCGGAGCAGCCCGGCAAGCTACCCGAGGGCGTGCAGAAGGAAGTGGCCAAGCTGAAGGGGTCCCAGCTCCGCTGGGAGAGCGACGAGCAGGGGGTGGCCCGATCCCCTTCCAGTGTCCTCGCCAAGGACGCCCAGGCCGAGCTGCAGCGCTCCCTGGATGCATCCGCCGAGGCCCTTTTTTACCTCTCGGTCCCGCCGCCGCCGAAGCCTGTCGGGGTCGGCGCCGCCTGGATCGCCGGCTCCCGCCAGGTGCTGGGCGGGATCGAGGTGGTCAGCTACCGGCTCTACAAGGTCAAGAGCATCTCGCCGGAAGGGGTCGTGCTGACCATCGAGAGCAAGGAGTACGCGGCTTCCGAGAAATTCTCGGTCCCGGGGCTCCCGCCGGGGGCCTCGGTGGCCCAGTTCGAGGGCACCGCCCAGGGCGAGTTCACCCTGCCTCCCAGGGAGTCGCTCGCGATCTCCGGCGCCGTGACGCGCCAGGTGACGCTGGGGCTCCAGGTAGAAAACGCACCGCAAGGGTCCGTGATGGGGGTGCAGTTCGTGAGCGAGGCCTCGGTGAAGCGCGGCAAATAAAGGCCACGCCACCGGGGCGCTAGCGCCTGGGCTTGCGCCCCGGATCGGTGCGGCGCGCCTTCGGGGGGCTGGAGGGGATCTCGGGGGG
>JALOQB010000398.1 GCA_025453595.1 Polyangiaceae bacterium | reverse complement strand
GTTTTACGCCGCCCTCTTTGACCAGACGCTCGAGAAGAACCCCCGCGCCGTCGTCACCGAGTACGCCTGGGACGCCTCCACCTGCGACCCTTGCCCGGGCCCCACCCTCTCCCTCAAGGACCTGCGCACCCTGGGCCTGGACGCGCTGGCCTCCAGCGACACCTCGCCCCGCGGCTACGTGCTGACGCGCCTCCACGCCCGTTACGGCAAGGAATCCCTCGGGGAAGACCTGGTCTTCAAGGAGGCTTCTCCCCTGTCCGGAGGCCGCGAGATGCGCTCCGAGGGCAAGCTGGAGCAGGGCGCCAGGACCCAGGCCAGCGTCAATAACTTCCAGGGGCGCTACGCCATCCGTCACCCCTGGAAAGGACCCGTGACCTGCAAGGATCCCCGCTTCGGCAACTGGGGCGGCCCTCCCTCGGAACAGACCCGAAAAGCCCAGGCTGCCACCAACACCGCCTTCGCCCCGCGAGGCAACGTGAACCTCGCCTCCTTCCTCGCCCAGGACCTCCCCGAACTCGACCTCAAGGGCCAGGCCGCTCCGGTCTCCCCGGTCCCTCTCTCCTCCGCCTCCGCCTCTGTTTCCGCCGCTCCCCCACCTCCCTCCTCTCCCCCTGCCCCCTCGGCCGCCCCGGCCACCAGCATCGAGCTCTCCGCCAGCCGCGAGGCCTCCCGCTCCTGCTCCTGCTCGACCCCGGGTCAGGTATCCGGAAGTTCCATGCAGTGGCTCCCCCTGCTGACCCTGGGCGCCCTGCTACGCCGGCGCCGGGGCTGAGCAGAGCGCCGCGTCACTCCGTGGCGCCAGCGCCGAGCAGGAGCGAGATCGTCGCCTCCCGCTCCTCCCGGAAAGCTGACGACGAGCGGGCCGCGTTGAGCGGCGTCTTGCCCCACTTGTTGCGGGGGTTGAGGGCGGCGCCCAGCGAGAGGAGCACCTTGACGGTCTCCACCTGTCCGTTCCCCGAGGCCCAGTGCAAGGGGGTGTCCTGAGACCTCTCGTCGGGCGCGCTGGGGTTGGCTCCGGACTGCACAAGCAGGCGCACGATCTCGGCCCGCCCCCGGGCGGCGGCGTCGAAGATGGCAGGCCCCGGGGCCGCGCCGCGGCCCAGCAGCAGGCGCACCAGGGCCACGTTCTTTCCATGGATGGCGAAGGTCAGCGCGGTACGGCCCAGGTGATCTTCCTCGTTGACGCTGGCGCCATCGTCGAGGGCCGCCTCCACGTCGCTCGCATCGCCACGCTGGGCGGCCTCCAGCAGGGATGGGGGAGGCAGCCGCACCGGTACCTCCCCCGAGCGGCGGCCGTCGGCCAGGTCGAGCTCCCAGCGAGCCCGCGGCCTTGCCTTGCGTGAGCGTGCGTAGTGGGCGAGGGGCACCTCGGTCAGAAAACGCAGCGTCTTGCCCCGGGGGATGTGGACGAGGGTGATCCGATCCGGCTCCCCGATCCGGCCATGGGTCTCGGGACCGTCGGGGCCTTGCAACTCGGTGACGCCCTCGCCCACCAGCCGCACCACCGCCGGTTGCCGGGGCCGGACGACGTTCTGCCGCAGATGGATGGTCACCGCCCCCGGGCTCGCATTCTTCACGTACAGCGCCAGGTGCACCTTGCCGTCCCGCCCCTCGGCCTCCTCCTCGCTGAACACCTCGATGGCTCCGGAGGGCGGCAGGGCCTGCGATGCCCCCTGGGACACCGCATTCTGCCCGTACGTGATCAGCTCCGCCGCCGGCACCCGAGGTCTGCTGGCGCAGGCCGCCCCGCAGGCGCCCGCAATCAGCAGGACCTTCGCGATGTAGTTTGTACACGTCATCCCATCCTCGCAGCACGAGGACCCGGTGGTTGGCCCTCGCGCCCCCCAGGTTAGCGCTTCTTGCAGTCCCGCATGTGCCCCTCTTCGTCGACGCAAAACCGGCCGTCGTAGGCCCGCCGGCTGCTCGGCGGCAGCGGCGCGCACCGGGTCTTGTCCCCATGCTCGGTGCATACCTGCCGGTGCACTCCCCGGTGACCCAGATCCCCGAAGGGCCGCCCCCCGCTGGACGGTTTGACCTCAAATGACTTGCCCCGGGTCACGGACGAGAACCCGGCGGCGAGGGGGGCCCAGCGCTCGGGGAGGGGAGGCGTTTCGAGGGAAGCAAGGGTGGATTCAGGGGCGTCCAGGCGCCGGGGCCAGAGCTGCTCGGTCACCTGTTGCGGCCAGGCGTCATCGACCGGTAGGGCCGGTTTCCATGAGGAAAAGAGGGCCGGTAGGGCCGCGAGCTCGGCGCGGATCTCGTCCGTATCGAGGGACCAGGAGGCGATGGCCTCCTCGCTGGAGAGGGCGTACCCACGCAGCGCCGCGGGGCGCTCCAGGACGTAATAAATGGCTGCAAGTCGCTCCGGGTGCGCCATGACCTTGCCCGCCGGGACCTCGCGGTTCTCCAGATCGACGAAGCGCCAGGGCTTCTTTTGTTTGGGATCAAACGAACCGAGGTAAGCGTCGGGTCGAAGCTTGATCTTGACGAGGATCGAAGGGGGGGTAGGGGCAGCCCCCCAGGGGTTGCTCCAGGCGAGACCGCAGAGGGTGCGGTCTGCGTCTTTGAGGATGCGCTGGAGCTGGAGGGAGGTGGGATCCTTGGCGGCACGGAGGGCCGGGGCGACGCGAGGGAGCTTGCTCTTGCGGAGCGTATCGATGAGGGCCCGATCCTTGCGGAGCAACGCCGCCTGCTCGGGGGTGACCCAGGCATAGAGCACGGAGCGCGCCACATCCTGGTGGGTGACCGCGGGGTTGGAGGCGCTGGCCGGAGGGACCGCAGGGGGCGGCTCGGCGCTCCCCTCCGCGCTGGCGCTGGCCTCGGCGGAAGGCCCGGGCAGCGGCGCAGACGCCGGGGCCGCGACGGAGGCCGAGGCGGAGGAGGCGGAGGAGGCCGGGGCGAGGCCCGGGGCGGGGGCGGCGCGCTTGCAGGCCAGGGGGAGGCCGGCGACCAGGAGCAGCAGCGGGGCGAGCCGGCGCATTCAGACGAAGACGGTGGAGAGCGCCATGGGGATCTGGGCGTTGCCGATCATCTTCATCTTCTGCTGCATGAACAGCTGCATGGGCTGCACCTTGCCGCTCTGCATGTCGCGGAAGTCGCTCATCAGGCACTCGACGCGGCACTCCGGGGCGTCGAGCCTGGGGGCGCGGTCGCCCGGCGTGAGGCCCAGCCGGCGCACCCGCTCGCCGTCCTTGATCGCGAAGACCATGCTCCCCGGGATGGCCCGGATCAGCTTGGCCCGCTCGGCGTCGATGGCCAGCGCCTTGAAGGCGATCAGCTGGCGCTCCAGGCTCTGCTTGGACACGTCCGGGTTGGCGGCCTCGTAGGCCCGGGCCCCCTCGATCAGGATGGGCACGAAGTCCTCGGCGGGCAGCGTGATCTGCAGCAGCACGTCCGCCGCCTGTCCGGGGGTCACCTCGACCTTGCCGCCGACCAGACGCAGGCTCCAGGTGCCGCCGCCGTCGCCCTCGACACGGCACACCAGGGCGCCCGGGGACGAGCGCGCCGCGAGGGCGCTGTGGACCGAGGGCGGCAGCGCAGCGAAGCGCTGTGGAACAAAAAGTGTGAAGAAGTCGCCGGGGGCGTCGGGGATCTGGCTCATGGCTTCCGTGGGCTTGAGGCCCTCTGTCTTACCACGACCTCGCACGAGCCGCCGGGTTCTGCGGCGACAGCGCCCCGCTTTCCGCTAGACTGCGCCGACGATGACGAATGCGGAGCGCGAGGATCTGCTCCCGGATGGCTCGCTCCTCGGGGGCCGCTACCGGGTCCTCCGGAAGTTGGGCCCCACCACCATGGGCGCCGTGGTCGCCGCCGAAGACACCCGCTCCGGGGAGCAGGTCGCCCTCAAGGTGATCTGGCCCTCCTACCTCGAAGCCCTGGGCGACGCCCTCCTCAAGCGCTTTGTCCGCGAGGCCCACGTCTCCGCCGCCTTGCCCAGCCCCCACATCGTCCCGGTCCTCAGCGGCGCCATCGACCCCTCCACCCGCATCCCCTACATCGTCATGCCCCTCCTCCAGGGGCGTGACCTCGACGCCTGGCTCCGCGACCGCTCACCCCTCGCCCCCGAGATCGCCGTCCGCATCGCCCTCCAGGCCGGCCAGGGCCTCAAGCTCGCCCACGAGTACGGCATCGTTCACCGCGACATCAAGCCCTCCAACATCTTCCTCGAAGAGAAGGACGACGAGCTCGTCGTCCGCGTCAGCGACTTCGGCGTCGCCAAGATCAAGCCCGTCGACGAGCAGCACATCACCCGCACCGGCAGCCTCCTCGGTTCCCCCGTGTACATGGCCCCGGAGCAGATGATCCGACCCAAGGACGTCGACCCCCGCGCCGACGTCTGGTCCCTCGCCATGACCCTCTTCCACGCCCTCGCCGGTCAGGCTCCCCTCGCTCGCTGCAAGAGCTTCGCCGACCTCGTCCTCGCCCTCTCCCAGCACCCCATCCCCTCCCTTCAAGAACTTGCTCCGTGGGTCGGCAAAGACCTTGCCCGGGCGGTCCACGGCGCCCTGCTTCGGGACCTGGACGCGCGGTGCCCGAGCATCGACGCCTTCCTGGAAGCCATCGCGCCCTTCGCGGGCGGCACGACGCGGCTGACGCCAGCGGACCTGGCCCCCCTGGGGGAGCAGCAGCGGGCCAAGAAGCAGGAGCGCGGGCCACTCCCGTCGCGCTGGGAGCTGGGGCCCCTGAGCTCCGAGGCCCCGACGATCCCGCGGGATAGCTCGCTTCTGGGCAAGACCATCGGGGGGCGCTTTGTGCTCAAGACCCTGCTGCACGAGGGGCCCGCGGCGACCTTGTACGCGGCCGAAGAGGGGCCCGCTCGGGTCGCGGTCAAGCTGTTCCACCGGGAAATCTCCGAGCGGCGGGCCTGGTTCGAGGCCTACGGGGCGCGGCTGGAGAAGGTCCAGAAGGTGAAGAACGAGCAGATCGTCCGGGTCCTCGCCCATGGCTTTGATGAGGGGTTGAACCAGTACTTCGTCGCCACCGAGCTGCTCGCCGGTCAGGATCTGGGGTCGATGATCCGGTCGCGCGGGCAGCTCCACCCCGGGGCCGTGGCGCGGGCGCTGGTGCAGGTGGGCCAGGCGCTGAGCGCGGCCCACGCGGCGGGGGTCCTCCACGAGAACATCAAGCCCTCCAACATCTTCCTGCAGGACCAGGGGGATGGGCGGGTCGTCGCGCGCCTGTGCGACTTCGGCCAACCCTGCCCCCTCGAGCACCGGGAGGGCGAGGATGGCCCGGCCTTCTCGGTGGCAGGTCGCTTTGCCCTCTCGCCGATGTACCTCGCGCCCGAGCAGGTCCAGGGAAAGCCCGCCACCATGCGCAGCGACCTCTGGAGCCTGGCGCTGGTGCTCTACGAGGCCCTCGCGGGGCGGAAGCCCTGGCAGGGCTACCACAGCCTGGGCGAGCTGCTGCTGGCCATTCAACACGAGGAGATCCGCTCGATCCGCGAGATCGCACCGTGGATCGAGGGGGGCCTGGCGGAGGCCATCCACGATGGTCTGCGCCGCGATCCGGCCCGCCGTTACAGCTCGATCCGTGATCTCATCATGGCCCTCGGCCCCTTCGCCGCCAGCGTGCCCTCCCTCCAGCTATCGTCCTTCTCCACCTCGCGACCCAACGTGGTCATCCAGCAGGACAAGGACGTCTCGGCCCTCGAAAAAACCGCCCTCGCCGACAGCTCCAATACCCACCCTCCAGCCCCTCTTCCCCGGCTCCCCTCGACCCCCCCTCGACCCGCCGCTCCGCTCCCTTCCGCCACCATGCTCTCCTCCGGCGATGAACCCTCTGCGGCTCCCCGCGGGGTCCTCTTCGCCGTTATCGCCGCCCTCCTCGTCGTCGCCGCCACCGCCGCCTTCCTGCTCAAGTGAACCGCAGCCGCAGCCGCAGCCGCAGCCGCAGCCGCAGCCGCAGCCGCAGCCGCAGCCGCAGCCGCAGCCGCAGCCGCAGCCGCAGCCGCAGCCGCAGCCG
>JALOQB010000397.1 GCA_025453595.1 Polyangiaceae bacterium | reverse complement strand
TGCCTGCTTATAGAGGGGGAGCCGGGGGATGCAAGGGGGCCGCGCGGGGCGCAGCCCCATCGGCCCCCTTGCCCGGGTGTGGGCGGGCAGCCCACCGTTCCCGCGAAGCCCCCGGGGCGCAGCCCCACCAACCCCTAGCCGCGGGGGTGGGCTGCGAAAGCCCACCGTTCCCGCGAAGCCCCCGGGGCGCAGCCCCACCAACCCCTTGCCGCGGGCGTGGGCTGCGCAAGCCCACCGTGGCCCTGGTCAGGCCAGGAGCCCCGAGGCCAGCCTCTGATAAAAGCGTTCCGCCGGGATGGTGCTGAGGCCAGCCATCTGGCCATCGTTGAGTTCGATGACGACCCATCCACCACCGGCGCGTTCGGCGACATCGACGGTGAAAAAGAAGGCATTGGAGCCGACACGACGCAGGACTTCCTCGACCAGCGAGCGTGCCTGGGGGGGCAAGGAGGGAGGGCGCTGGGGGCGGGTTTCTTCTTCGTAATTGGACCAGTAGAACCCTGCGTCGACGATCTTGCCAGCGGCGACGAAGACGCGCCATTCGTGGGTGATGGGCTGACCGGAGGGGCCATCGAGGAAGGTGACGAGGGGTTCAAAGCGGCGAGCGTAGAGGCCCTGTTGCTCCAGGAAGGTGTCTTCCTCGGCGCGCTGCCATACCTGGAGAAGGGCCGCCCTGTCGGGGGCAAACATGTGGGTACGCCACCGGTCCTTGCGGCTGTTGGTGGCGCCCTTGACCACGAAGGGGCCCTGCTCGAAGGGGGGGATATCCTGGAGACGGTTCCAGGTGGCGGGGGTCAGGCCATCCAGGTGGTCGACCCAGTTGCCCAGATCGGCCACGTAGCGGTGTTGCTTGTAGGTCTGGAGCAGCCTGGATCCGTTGTGGGTGAGGTCTTGCTCCAGCTCGGCGTAGTAGGGCAGCACGCTGTAGCGACCGAGGACAGCGCGCCCGGCGGGGACCTGAGCCCGGAAGGGGACGACCTCGAAGCCAGCGGCGCGGGCGGCCTCGGGTTCTTCATCCTGGTAGACGTTGCGAAAGAGGAGGGTCGGGAGCATCGGGCCAGGGACGAGGCAGGCCAGGGAGAGCTGACCCGTTCAGCGGCGAACGAGGGCGCGGGCGGCCTCCTCGAGCTGTCGGGCGGTGGTGGCCGGGAGCACCTCGGTCACGGCGCGGGCGTAGCGGGGCATGGCGCTGTCGCCGGTCCCCCAGCGCGAGGAGGGCTCCGGGCAGAGCCAGAGCAGGGAACGGACGCGCTCGCGCAGCCGCTCCACCACCTCCACCGCCGGGTCCTGGTAGTTGCCGCGGCCATCGCCCACGATGACCAGGGTGCAGCGCCGATCCAGCTCGCGACCGAAGCGCTCCTCGAAGGAACGGAGGGCCAGGCCGTAGTGGGAGTTGCGCCGCAGGTTGACCGCGCCTCCGCCCAGCACCGAGGCGAGGGCTTGTTCCAGGGGAAGGGAGGCGAACAGCCGGGTGGTCTCCTGCAGGTCGCTCACGAAGACGAAGGTGCGGGAGCGCTCGAAGATTTCCTGGGAGATGGCGGCGAATTCGAGCAAGAACACGGAGGCTGCGCGGACCGACTCGCTCACGTCGCAGAGCACCCAGAGGCGCGGGCGTCTCCGGGCCTTTCGCCGCCGTAGCAGACGCATTGGGACGCCTCCCCAGCGCATCGAGGCGCGGAGGGTGCGGCGCGCATCCACCTGACCGCGGCGCCACCGGCGCTCCCGCACACGGGCCGCGCCGCGTAGCTTCTCGCCCAGCGCGCGGACCGCCTTGCGAACCTCCTCGACCTCGCCTCGATCGAGCCCCTCGAAGGCCTGCCCCTGGGACGCGTCGACCTCCCGGGAGCGGGCCTCCTGCTCCACCACCAGCCGCACCTCGCTCCGGGTTCGATCGAGCTCCTGCTGGAGCGCGGCCAGCCACCGCGCCCCTTGCTCCTCGCCGAACTCGGCGATCAGCAGCGAGCGGAGCAGGGCGAGGGAGGCACCGATCCGGTTCAACCCCAGGACTCCGAGCAAGCGCTGGGTGAAGAAGCCGACCTGGCGCAGGCTGGTGAGGCCCTCCAGCAGGTTGCGGGCGCCGGCGCTGGCCAGGGCGCCGTCCAGCTCGACGCCCCGGGTCAGCCCGAGCAAGGACCGGGCGGCGTCGCCGGCGGCCCCGGGCTCCCGGGAGAGGCCCTCCAGCAGGGAGCGGAGGCGCCCGGTGTCCTCCTCGCCAAACCCCTGGTCGGCGAGGCGCCGGAAGAGATCGCGGTGATGAGCCTTCTCTGCCTGGAAGAAATCGTCGAAGAGGGCGTCGAAACGCCCTCGATCCGAGGGCCGCCGCAGCAGCACCAGGGCGAGGGCCTCGCGCACGACGGAGCGATCGGTCCAGCCGACCAGGGCCACCGCCTGCAGCGCGTCCGCGGCCTGCGCCGGGCCAAAGGTCAGGCCATGGCGCCGGAGCACCCAGAAGAATTCTTCGAGAGGGCGGATCACCCGGGTTCCTCCAGCAGCTCGGCCAGCAGCTGCTCGACGCGCCGGAGCTGCTCCCGGCTGAAGCCCACCTCGACGGCCCGCACCACGCCGCGCCTGTCGAGCACGTACAGGGTGGGCAAGGACGAGGCTCCGTAGGCCTCGAAGACCTCGTCCTCTCGATCGATCGCCACCGGATACCGGATGCCAAAAGAGGCGATCCCCTGGGAAGCCAGCGGCGCGGTCTCGTTGGAGACCCCGAGGACCACCACGCCCCGGGCTTGCAGCTCCTCGTACCATCGGTTCAGGACCGGCACGGTCTTCCTGCAGACGACGCACCAGGAGGCCCAGAAATCCAGCACCACCACCTTGCCCCGGAGCTCCGCCAGGGTCAGCGGCGCGCTCCCCTGGACCGCCACCAGCCCGGTCAAGGGCGGCGCTTCCACCCCGACGCGTTGCCGCCGTAGCACCTCGTCCACCCCGGGAAATGCCTCCAGCTTGACCGCCACGGTGAGCGCGTTCTCCTTGCGCTCCAGCCGGACCTCGACCACATCCCCGGGCCGTCGCTCTCCCAGCGCCGCGCTCACCTCGGCGGGTTCCTTGACCGGCTTGCCTCCCACCGCCCGCAGCACGTCCCCCTCCCGGATCCCTGCCTCCTCGGCCGGGGAGGACCGGAACACCCGGCGCACTGGCACCCCCTCCCCCCCCTGGCCCCGGGCCATCTGGAGCCCCAGCCAGGCCCGCTCTCCCGCCACCCGCGGCGCTTCCCTGGCCTCTCCGCTGGCCAGCACACTTGTTGCGACGCAGCCCGAGAGCACCACGCTCATGCCCACCGCGCCCAGGCGCAACCAGCCCTTCATGCAGCCAAGATCCTTCCTCAACGCCTCGCCAGACCGCCCACGGAGGCCCCTGCCACTATGGCACGCCCTCGCCGCCTGCGGCGCATGGGTCATCGCAGCCTGTGCCTCCGGTGACCCCTGGCGCCCTGGCGTCTCGGAGCAACCCCATGTGCTGACGGAGCGTCAGCGCTCGCCTTCCCAGGCTTCCGCGGATCCCTGGGCCCCCATGGCATCGGTGTCATCCTTCCCCGCGGTGGACGACCGGAAGCTCCCCTCGTCCGGGCACAATCCGCCGTACTGGTCGGGGTTTGTCCACGTCAACAGCGCCCTCTGGCCCGTGTACCCGCGCCTTGCTCCCGGCGTGGTGGTGCCGGAAGGCTCCATCGCGGTCGAGTTTCACCACGACCTCAACGGCGATGCCCAGCAGATCTACGCCATGGAGAAGCGAGCGCCGGGGTTTGATCCGGCCGGCGGCGACTGGGAGTACCTGGTCCTGCAGCCAGGGGGGTCAGTTGAGACCCGAGGCCCTCTGGCCTTCTGCGCCCGGTGCCATGCGGAGGCGCCCCACGATCATCTCTTCGGGCCGAGGCTTTCCGCGCGGAGGCATATTCTCCAGGGGGCGGGGGCGAACTCGGCGGAGCCTCCGGTGGAGGATGACGGGGATGGGGCGGCGGCTCCGGACGAGGACACGGCGCCCGGAGCCCCGGGGCGCACGGATCGACCGAAGAAGCGACGGAAGAAGTGAAGGGAGGGCCCAAAAGCAGCGACGCGCCCGGGAGGGGGCGCGTCGTACGTCACGTTCGGGGAGGGGCAAGCGGATGGGGAAGGGAAGCTCAGGAAGTCAGCAAGGGGTAAGGGGTAGTTCAAGCGCAAGGGGAAGTAAGGAGAAGGGGGCTACGAGAAGCAAGATCCGCGGGAAGAAGGAGGGTAAGACCGCGGTTCAAGTCAAGTTGGCAAGAACACTCTCCCTTCAAGCACGCCCTGTGCCACTTTGACAGTCCCCTTGAACGCCCGGGTTTTTCCTGGGAGAGGGGTCTTGCGAGGGGGGTCTTCCCCTGACATTGGCGTCATGGTCACCCTGCCGCTCCGATCGTTCGATGGGGTGAAGATTTTGGGTTGACAGGTCCGGGGGTGGTGCTGCATAGTCCGCACAACTTCAGCGCCCGTAGCTCAGCTGGATAGAGCACCGGTCTACGGAACCGGTTGTCGGAAGTTCGAATCTTCCCGGGCGCGCAACTTCTCTTCACCGTGACAGCACCCATGCGGGTGACAGCGTGGTGAACGAAACCTGAGCTGCAACGGTCCTTGCTGGACATTGCAACCAGGGCCGCGATGTGGCTCAAACGCCCGGGCCATGAGCCACATCGAGGAAGATTTGCCGCCGCACTCGGTCGACGAGGTGCTGCGGTCCCTGCGCGTCCAGGAGAGCACCCATGCGCCACGCATGCTGATCCTGTACGGGTCGCTACGAGAGAAGAGCATGAGCCGTTACCTGGCGGAGGAGTGCGCCCGGGTGTTGAAGGCTTTTGGTTGCGAGGTGCGGCTCTACGATCCGCGCGGTCTGCCGGTCTTCGATCGGACGACCTTCGATCACCCGAAGGTGGTCGAGCTGCGGGAGGCGAGCCTCTGGTCCGAGGGGCAGGTGTGGGTCTCGCCGGAGCAGCATGGCGCGATGACCGCGGCCTTCAAGAACCAGATCGACTGGTTGCCGCTGTCGGAGGGGGCGATCCGTCCGACGCAGGGGCGCACGCTGGCGGTGCTGGAGGTGAGCGGCGGGAGCCAGTCCTTCAACGCGGTGAACCAGATGCGGGTGCTGGGCCGGTGGATGCGGATGTTCACCATCCCCAACCAGAGCTCGGTGCCCAAGGCCTGGCAGGAGTTCGACGACGAGGGGCGGATGAAGCCTTCTTCGTACCGGGAGCGGGTGATCGATGTGATGGAGGAGCTGTTCCGGATGACGCTGTTGCTGCGGGATCGGGTCGAGGTGCTCAACACCCGGAGCAGCGAGCAGAAAGAGCTGCGGGATCGGGGGGCCCTGGCCCCCGCCCTCGGGGTCAAGGCCAACGAGTAGCCAGGGCCTGGCGGTCGAGGTTCTCCGAGCAACGGCCTCGGCTCCTGCACTAGACTGACCGCCGTGGATGCCCCTCCCCTGCCCTTCCTGGAGCGCTTCTGGTTTGCCTTCGCCTGCTTCTTTCGCGTGCTGTTCGACGGGGGGTTTGCGGGGCGCGCGCGGCTGGTCCAGGAGGCGCTGCCGGCGCCGGTGACGCCGCCCGCCCCCGCGCCATCGACACCATCGGCACCATCGGCACCATCGGCACCATCGGCACCATCGACACCATCGGCGCCACCGGGGAGCGCCGGGGCAGGGCCGGAGGTGGGGGCGCTGCAGGTGCTGGCGATGTTCCAGCGGGAGGGGCGCCTGATCGATTTTTTGCAGGAGGATGCCTCGGGGGTGAGCGACGTGGATCTGGGGGCGGCGACGCGGCAGATCCACCAGGGCTGCCGCAAGGCGCTGGGGCAGCTGGTGCAGCTTGCGCCGGTGCAGGCGGCGGAGGAAGGGAGCGCGGTGCAGATCCCGGCGGACTACGACGCCAGCAGCGTGAAGCTGACGGGGAACCTCCAGGGAGGAGGCCCCTACCGGGGCACCCTCACGCACCGGGGCTGGCGCGCGGAGCGGGTGAGCCTGCCGACGCTGCTG
>JALOQB010000396.1 GCA_025453595.1 Polyangiaceae bacterium | reverse complement strand
CCCGCCAGGGCCCCGGCGACCCCGTACGACCCCAGACGACCCAGCTGGTAACTGACCCCCCCACGGGCCCCCCTGGACCCCAGGACACAGGCCGCCAGCGGGCCACACATCAGCGCGCAATGGGCCGAACTGGCGAGCCCGAGGGACAGCGCCGCAGGAAGAAGAACCGACCAGGAAGCCATGAGGAGACCTCCAGGAGGATGCGCAAGGTCTGCGCACCCCCCCCTGAAAGATTCGCGCGTCCCCTCGGTCAGGGGCCTTCGCTCTTCGGGTTGATCTGGGGATCGCTCTTCCGGTCCGGTTTGGGGGCGTTGGGGCGCCGGGCCAGACCGTACTCGTGCAGGCGGTACTGGATGGTACGGACGCTGATATCCAGCATCCGGGCGGCGCGGGTGGTGCTGCCGCCGACCGCCTCCAGGGTGGACAGGATGGCGTGGCGCTCGATCTCGGCGAAGGTCGACCCCGGGATGCGCACCACCGCCTTCTGGGGGGTCGTCAGGGAGACCGGCAAGGACTCGGGGGTGATCAGCTCGCCATCGCACATGACCACGGAGCGCTCGATGACGTTCTCCAGCTCGCGGACGTTGCCGGGCCACCCGTGCTCGGAGAGGCGCTCCAGGGCCTCGGGGGAGAAGCCCTTGATCTTCTTGCCGTTCTCGACCGCGTATTTCTTCAAGAAATGCTCGGCGAGCAGCAGGATATCGTTGGGACGCACCCGCAGCGGCGGCATCTCGATGCTGACGACGTTGAGGCGATAGTAGAGATCCTCGCGGAAGCGCCCCTCCCGCACCTCTTCTTCGAGGCGCCGGTTGGTGGCGGCGATGACGCGGACGTCAACCTTGAGGGTCTCGTTGCTGCCGACGCGCTCGAAGGTGCGCTCCTGGAGGAAGCGCAGCAGCTTGACCTGGGTGCTCAGGGGGATTTCCCCGATTTCATCGAGGAAGAGGGTGCCGCCGTCGGCCTGCTTGAAGCGCCCCTCGCGACGCCCGGAAGCGCCGGTAAACGAGCCCTTCTCGTGGCCAAAGAGCTCGCTCTCCAGCAGCGTCTCGGCCAGCGCCGCGCAGTGCAGCTTGATGAAGGGGCCATGACGCCGGGGGCTGGCCTGGTGGATGGCCTGGGCGACAAGCTCCTTTCCGGTGCCGCTCTCGCCGGTGATCAGCACGCTGGCCCGCGTCGGCGCCACCTGACCGATGACCTTGAAGACCGTCTGCATCGACGAGCTCTCGCCGATGAGGTTGCCGGGCCGGAAGCGCTCGTCGAGCCGCCCTCGCAGCTCGCGCACCTCTTCCCGCACCTTGCGGTTGCGCAGCACGCGCTCGAGCACCACCACCAGCTCGTCGATCTGGACGGGCTTTTCCAGGTAATCCTCTGCCCCCGCCTTCATCGCCGCGATGGCCGACTCGACCGCCCCGTGGGCCGTCACCATGAGGACCGGGAGATCCTCGTAGGTCTGGCGCGCACGTTTCAGCAGCTCGAGCCCGTCGACCCGGGGCATCTTCAGGTCGGTGACCACCACATCAAAACTGCCGGCTGCCAGCAGATCGAGGGCCTCGGCGCCGTCTCCCGCGGTGCTCACGGCGAACCCCTCCTGCTCAAGCAGCGCTTTCATGCCGCGCCGAGCATTGGCCTCGTCGTCGACTACCAGCACCGTCCCTCGCGCTCGTTCTTCCGTCATCCTTCGCCTCGTCTGCGCAACTCGTGCGCCCCTCGAAGGGGCTCCCGGCGAGTCAAGCAAGGGGTATACCCGCGCCGGGTGTCCGGATTTTTCCCCGGATTTCAAGGAAATTCCCCACCCCTCGCCTTGTGCTTGCCCCGCGCCACCGCAACCATTGCATCCCGTGGCTGCCCCCTCCCTCCAGCAGCAAGCCGCTGATCCTGCCACCCCGGCCTCCGAACTGCGGAAGCTCGCGGCCAGCGCAACCCTCGCCCCCCAGGTGGCCAGCAACCCCAACGCCCCCCTCGACTGCCTCCTCGAGCTGCTCCCTCGCTACCCGGATCTTGTGCTCCAGAATGCGACGATGCTCCTCGCCCTCCTGGAGCGCCCGGGTCTGATCGAGAGGCTCCCCTTCGGCGCTCGCGCGGCCATGGCCCAGAGCCCCCACGTCACCCCGGAGGTTGCCTGGAAGCTGCTGGACAGCGCCAGGGAAGATCGGACCTATCAGATCCACCAGCGCCTGGCAGAAAACCCCCATGTTCCCCGGGAATTGCTGGAACGATTGCTCTTCACCACCGACCCTCAAACACGCGCCGAGGCGTGGAAGAACCCTGCCTTGCCGGACCGCTGGCCAGCGCTGCTTCGATCCTGCGGTGCAGATCCCACGCTCTTCGAGCCACCGGAGGGGGCGTCGGGAGAGCCTTCCGTGCTGGAGCAGATCGCCGCGCAGGGCGGCTGGGGGGCGCAGTTCGCGGCCTCGCACCCCCGGACCCCGATCGCTTTGCTGGAAGAACTGGCGCGACAGGACGAGTACAGCGTGAACCTGGCGCTCGCTCGCAACCCTGCCCTTCCGGAGCCCTTGCTCCGGCGGCTCTTCAAGCGAAACCAGGCCCTCCTCGCGCTCGCTCAACATCCGGCGCTCCCGCCGGATCTGCTGCGCTCGCTGGCCGCCCACCTCTCCCCTGTGATCCGCGGTCATGTGGCACGGAATCCTCGCGTGGAGACCGCGGTTCTGCTGGCCTTGCTCGGGGACATTGACCCCGACGTGCGTGTCCAGGCACTCCAGAGCGGGCGCGTCCCTGCGGCGTGGCTCGCCCGGCTGCAGCGCCTCGGGGTGGGCCTGGAGATGCAAGCGCCCGTCCCCATCCCCCTTGAGCGGCTTGAACCGGGGGACATCGAGGCCTTGATCGAGGGACCTCCCTGGTTCCAGCGCCTCGCGGCGCTGGTCGATCCGCTCCCCGCGCAAGCGCTGCTCCGGCTTGCTTCATGCCTGACCGTTTCCCCCATGTTGCTGATCCATCGAGACCCTCTCCCGGCGGGCCTCCTGGATGCGCTGCTCGATCGTCACGGAAGCAAGGAGCAGCCCTGGTACGCAAAGCTCCTGGAGCTCAAGGCGGCAGCGCCCCTCACCGCTACCTCGCCCCAGACCGAGGGCGTGGACCTGTGCCGTCTGCAGCGTGGACAGCTCCAGGAGATCCGGCTCACGTCCCAGGAACTTTCCCTCGATGGTGTTCAGCTACAACGCTGGAAAGTTCAGCCAGGCAACTGGGTCGAACAGGATGAAATCACCGCCATCGCCAGGGTTTTCACGAACGACACGGATCCCCACGCGGTCCTCCAGGACCTGATGCAAAAACCTCGGATGCTGACTTCCCCCGTATCGGGGATCGTCGTCGAGCAGCTCCCCATGCAGAGCGAGGTACAGGTCGGGCAGGTCTACCTCCGTGTACGGACCATGCCCCCTCCTGGCACCTAACTGCTTCTTGCCCTTCCCCGAGATCCAGGGCGATCCTGTGCCCATGAAGAACCTTTCGAAGTTCCGCTCCTGGTCCCTCCTGGGCGCTCTCGCTCTTGTCGCTTGCGGTGGTGGCGAAGTCGATGTCGCAGGTCAGCCCGGCGGGCAAACCGGCGGCGGGCAGGCAGGCAGCGGGCAGGCCGGAGCCGGGGCCGGCGGCTCTGCCGGGCAGGCAGGCTCCAGCCAGGGAGGGGCGGGGCAAGCCGGCGCCGGGGCCGGTGGGGTCGCTGGATCATCCGGAACTTCCGGACAGGCTGGGGCCGCGGGTGACGCTGGCGCTGCCGGGGAGGCGGGGGCCGCGGGCAGCGGAGCAGGCGCGGCTGGCGAGGCAGGCGCGGCTGGCGAGGCGGGCGCGGCTGGCGACGCAGGCGCCGCGGGAGAAGCCGGGGCGGCAGGCGTGGCTGGCGAGGCGGGGGCTGCGGGCGACGCAGGGCAGGCAGGCGCGGCCGGGGAGGCGGGCGCGGCTGGCGAGGCGGGGGCTGCGGGGGAAGCTGGTGCAGCAGGGGAAGCCGGCCAGGGGGGCGAAGCGGGGGCGAGCGGTGAGGGCGGAGCGGGCGGAGGCGCAGGGCAATCCGGAGCGGCAGGCGAGGGGGGGCAGAGCGGAGCGGGTGGGAACCCTGCGGAGTGCGTGCTTGCCAGCGAATGTCCCGGCGTGGACGACGACTGCAAGAAGCGCACATGCAACGCCGGTGTCTGTGGTTTCTCGTTCACCGCGGCCAGCACGCCGGTGACCCAGCAAACGGTGGGCGACTGCAAGGCGAACGTGTGCGACGGCAACGGGAACATCGTCTCTACCGCCGACAACAACGACAAGCCCGTCGACAACAACAGCTGCACCCAGGACGTCTGCACCAACGGCGTGCCGTCGAACCCGAACGTGGCCGCCGGTACCCAGTGCGGGGCCAACCAGCTCTGTGACGGCGCCGGGCAGTGCGTGGGCTGCATCGCGGCCTCGGACTGCCCCGGCGTGGACGACGACTGCAAGAAGCGCACGTGCAACGTGGGCGTCTGCGGCTTCTCGTTCACCGCGGCCAACACGCCCGCCGGGACGCAGACCGCGGGGGACTGCAAGGCGAGCGTGTGCGACGGCAGCGGCAACATCGTCTCGACCGCCGACAACAACGACAAGCCTGCGGACGACGGGAACCAGTGCACGGCGCAGGAATGCAGCAACGGGTCCCCTTCCTTCCCTGCCCTGCCGCCGAACACCGCCTGCAACCAGAACGGCGGCTCGCTGTGCAGCAACAGCGGCACCTGCGTGCAGTGCAACGTGGCCTCGGACTGCCCCGGCGTGGACACGGACTGCAAGAAGCGCACATGCGACGCGGGCGTCTGCGGCTCCACCCTGGTCGCGGCCAACACGCCCGCCGGGACGCAGACCGCGGGGGACTGCAAGGCGAACGTGTGCGACGGCAACGGGAACATCGTCTCTGCCGCCGACAACAACGACAGGCCCGTCGATAACCTCGACTGTACGCAGGACGTCTGTACCAACGGTGTGCCGTCCAACCCGAACGAGCCGATCGGTGTGGGCTGCGACGACAACGGGGGCAACGTCTGCAGCGGCAGCGGCGCCTGCATCAAGACCTTCATGGCGCTGCGGCTGGGCAAGGGAGACGCGGCCCCGACCAGCGCCGCGACGGCCGGCTTTGTCGAGGAATACACCCTGGACGGCAAGCTGCTCACGGTGCCGACCAACCCCATCGCGCTGCCCGCGGGCGGGGCGATCGATGTGAACCGGATCACCTTCTCGGGCACCGCCACCAGCGAGGGCAACCTCTCGATCTCGCTCGATGGCAAGTTCGTGGTCCTCGGGGGTTACGACGCGGACGCCGGGACCGCCAGCGTCGCCTCCTCGGCCTCCACCGCGGTGAAGCGGGTGATCGGACGCATCGACCGCCAGCACACCGTGGACGCATCGACCAAGCTCGACACAGCCTTCGGCGGCAGCAACATCCGGAGCGCCTGCACCACCGACGGCAAGCAGCTCTGGGCGACCGGCACCGGGGGGAGCTCGGTCGGCGGGGTGTGGTCCACCACCTTCGGCACCAGCGGCCCCGGCGTCCAGGTGGTCTCGGCCCCGAGCAACGTGCGCTTCTGCCACGTGTTCTTCAACCAGTTCTTCGGCACCACGAGCACCGGGTCCCCCAGCGCGCTGTACAGCGTGTTCCAGACCACCGACAAGCTGCCGCTGGCGGCCTCCCAGGAGGCCAAGACGCTGGCGGGCCTCCCCACGGCCAGCGGCCCCAGCCCCTACTCCTTCGTGATGCTCGACTCCGACGACAACGGGATCCCGGATCTTCTCTACATCGCGGACGACCGGACCAACAGCTCGGGTGGCGTGTACAAGTGGGTGTCCACCGACGGCCTCAACTGGACCGCGGGCGCCCCCACGCTCATCGTCGTCGATGTGGCCACCGGGGTCCGGGGCCTCGCCGGTTTCGTGCAGAACAAGGTGGTCACCCTGCTCGCGAGCTCGGCGGTCTCCGGCAACAACCCCAACACGATCTTCAAGATCGAGGACAACCTCTCGACCGGCGT
>JALOQB010000092.1 GCA_025453595.1 Polyangiaceae bacterium | reverse complement strand
TCGCGGAGCTCGGGCTGGAGGGCGGCGGCGGCGAAGTACTCGGGGTTGCGGAGGCGCTCCCACTCGTCGAGGAGGCTGGAGTCGGTGCCGCGGACGATGGCGCCGAGGTAGGTGATGATGTCGTCGAGCTCGGGGGTGCGGAGGCCCACGGGGATGGTCTGGAGCAGGACCTTGTAGACGTCGGTGAGGTAACGAAGGAGGAGGCCCTCGGAGCGCTGCAGCTCGTAGTCCTTGATGTAGCCGCTGAACGAGTAGAACTGCTCGTGCATCTCGCGGGCGACGGATTTGGGCCGGATGTTCTCCTGGGCGATCCAGGGGTGTTCCTTGGCGAATTCGTTGAAGGTGTTGTAGATGAGCTCGGCGTTGGGCTTGGGGTAGTCGATCTTCTCGAGCTCCGCCATGCGGTCCTCGTAGTCGACGCCGGCGGCCTTGAGCTCGGCCAGCTTCTCGCGCTTGAGGCGATCGACCTGCCGCAGCAGGATCTGCTCGGGGTTCTCGATGATGGCCTCGGCCAGGGAGAGCACGTCGACCGCGTAGGAAGGGCTGGCCTGGTCGAGCCGGGTCACCACCTCGACCAGGAAGAGGGCGAGGGCCTGGTTGAGGGAGAAATCTTTCTGGAGGTCGGCGTTGACGCGGAGCGGCCCCCCCTCGGCCCGGGGCAAGAGCTCGACGATCTTTGCCTCGACGAGGGAGCGAAACAGGAGCAACGCCTGCTTCTTGAGGGCGCGGCGGTTGCCCGGGGGCTCGTGGCAGCCCTTGATGAGCTGCTTCATCGCCTGGCAGCCCCGGGGGCGGCTGAGGGTGTTGAGGAGCATCCCGTGGGAGATCTGGAAGCGGGAGACGAGGGCCTCGGGCTGGGCGGTGGTCAGGCGCTCGAAGGTGGAGCGATCCCAGTGGGCGTAGCCGCGCTCGGGGGGGCGCTTGCGGACGATCTTCTTCTTCTTCGAGGGGTCGAGGGCCACCTTCTGGTCGAGGCGGATGTTCTCGATGACGTGCTCTGGGGCCTGGACCGCGACGAACCCCTTGCTGTCGAACCCCTTGCGCCCGGCGCGGCCGCTGATCTGCTTGAAATCGCGGACGCTCAGGATGCCGACCTTCTCGCCGTCAAACTTGCACAGCTTGGTGAAGAGCACGGTGCGGATCGGGATGTTGATGCCGACCCCCAGGGTGTCGGTGCCGCAGATGATCTTGAGCAGGCCGCGCTGGGCCAGCTTCTCGACCAGGAGGCGGTAGCGAGGCAGGAGGCCCGCGTGGTGGAGCCCGACGCCGTGGGCGAGGAAGCGGCGCAGGTCCTTGCCGTAGGGGCTGTCGAAGCGGGCCCCCCGGAGCTCCTCGGCGATGGCCTTCTTCTCGTCGCGGGTGCAGAGGTCGATGCTCATCAGGTTCTGCGCCTCCTCGGCGGCAGAGCGCTGGGTGAAGTTCACGATGTAGATCGGCGCACGGTTCTGCAGGATGTAGTGGTGCACCGTCTCGTGGAGCGGGGTCTCGCGGTACTCGTAGTCGAGGGGCACGGGCCGCTGCGACGAGCGCACGATGGCGGTCTCGACGCCGGTGAGCTCCTGGATCTTCTGCTGGAAGAACTCGGGGTTGCCGATGGTGGCGGACATCAGCAAGAAGGTGGTCCAGGGCAGGGTCAGCAGGGGGACCTGCCAGGCGGACCCGCGCTCCCGGTCCGCGTAGTAATGGAACTCGTCGATGATCAGGTGGTGCACCTGGCCGAATTCGCCGTGGCGCAGCGCGTGGTTGGCGAGGATCTCGGCGGTGCAGCAGACGATGAGGGCGTCCCGGTTGACCACCGCGTCGCCGGTCATCATCCCCACGTTCTCGGGGCCGAACTCGGCGCAGAGGGCGAAGAACTTCTCGCTGACGAGGGCCTTGATGGGGCAGGTGTAGAACGAGCGCTTGCCCTCGGCGACCGACTTGAAGTGCATCGCCAGCGCCACCAGCGACTTGCCGGAGCCGGTGGGGGTGTTGAGCAGCACGTTCTTCCCCGCCATGATCTCGAGGATGGCCTCCTCCTGGGCGGGGTAGAGCTCGAGGTTCTTCGAGGCGACGTAGTCGAGGAAGCGATTGAGCAGGTCGTCCGGATCGACGGGGGCGCCCCGGGGGGGCAGCCGGCTAGCGAGCGGGTAATCCACGAGGTCTCCTTGGGGGACCAGTGGTAGCACCCGCGGCCCGGCGGCGGGGGCGCGATTTTTTTTCTACCGGCTGTCAGGTGAGGGAGATCCGCCCGTAGGTGAAGGGGCAACCTCTCTCTCCTGGAACCACTCCGATGATCTCCTTCCCCTCCTCGCAACGCTCCTCGATGGCCCCGGCGGCCCCGGCGGCGGTGCGTCCGGGCTGCGAGCCCACCGGAAGCCAGAAGAATCCCTTCGCCTCCTTCGCCGGCATCGTCCGCATCGTCCGCGGTACCACGAAGGAAAGCGATCCCGGGCCAGCGGCCTCGTAGCGTCCCCCTCTCTCACGAGAGCGACCGCGAAGCCGCCCAGGGAAGACCTCGGCGGCTTCGCTGCTTTCCGGGGCCTGACACGGGGCACTAGCTCGATTGGCGCGAGCAACCGGCTCTTACCCGGTAGGACAGGGTTCGATCCCCTGGTGCCCCACCGCGGGATGACTCCATCCCCGCAGCTCTTTGACAGCAGAAAACCTTGTTCCATCGTAGCTCAATGGTAGAGCGCCCGGCTGTTAACCGGTGTGTTGCAGGTTCGATCCCTGCCGATGGAGCCAACCTATCCGGATAGCTTAATGGCAGAGCGCCGCCCCTGTTAAGGCGGAAAAGCGCGTTCGAATCGTGCTCCGGATACCGGGAGATACCATGAAGAAACAGAGAACGATCGCGCGTCGAAAACGGACGCGCGCGCACCGCAAGGCCGGCGGACTTGTAGCTCAAGGGTAGAGCACTCGACTTTTAATCGATGAGATGAGGGTTCGATCCCCTCCGGGTCCACCAGAGATATGATCCCGCGTCGTCCAAGGGCAGGACACTCCGCTCTGAACGGAGGAATGCACGTTCGAATCGTGCCGCTGGAACCGCGCCTCTCAAGCATAGGCAGCGATGCACCCGCCTTGTAAGCGGGAGAAGCCGGTGCGAACCCGGCGAGAGGCTCGAAGGTCCTCCAGGCGTAGGCAGCGACGCCCCCGGCTCGTATCCGGGAGAGGCCGGTGCAGGTCCGGCGGAGGGCTCCCTGGCTCGGTAGCTCAAGCGGTAGAGCATCCGGTTGAAACCCGGAGGCAGTCGGTTCGATCCCGACCCGAGCCACCGCCGCGCGAAGCAGTTGCGCGGCTCCCCGTGGGGTGCTATGTAGCCCCCTGTTCGGCGTGTCGCCTAGTGGCTATGGCGCCTGGTTTGGGTCCAGGATACCGGAGGTTCGAGTCCTCTCACGCCGACCCCCTTCTCTCCGATCCCGTCCGTCTGCCTCCGGGCTGCGACGGGGTCGAAGCAGGGAACATTCCTGGATCGTCTAACGGCAGGACACCCTCCTTAAAGGGGTAAAAACGCGTTCGACTCGCGTGCCAGGAGCCAGGGCCCCCGTCGCCCAGCCGGAAGGGCCTCCGCCTTCGAAGCGGATAGCGCGCAGGTTCGACCCCTGCCGGGGGCGCCTAGCGCGGATAAAAAAGAAAGGATGTCAGGAAAGAAAAACGAGGAACGTGAGAGAGAACATCGAGGGAAACAGCCTCGATAAAGATAGAAAAAATGCGGCCATCGTCCAACGGTAGGACGTCAGAGTGCCACTCTGAGGATGCGGGTTCGATCCCCGCTGGCCGCTCCCTGGCTCCCTTCTTCTAACCGGTCAGGAATCCTGATTCTCAATCAGGCAACGGGGGTTCGAGCCCCCCAGGGAGCGCATGTGCCTCTGTAAGCATCTGGTGAAGCTGCTCGCCTGTCTAGCGAGCGAGGAGGGTTCGATCCCCTTCAGAGGCGCCACGTCGGGGCGGTCGTCCAACGGGAGGACGCAGGCATCGCAGGCCTGAAATCGGGGTTCGACTCCCCGGCGCTCCACGGATGGGGTTGTGATGCAACGGAAGCATGCGGCTCTTGCACGGCCGACATGAGGGTTCGAGTCCCTTCGACTCCACGAACGTACGCTCCCGTCGTCTAACGGTCAGGACCGCGGGCTTTCAATCCGACAACGGGGGTTCGATTCCCCTCGGGAGCGCAAAAATGGGGCTGTCGTCCAGCGGGAAGACGCAGGTATGGCATACCTGAAACAGGGGTTCGATTCCCCTCAGCTCCACCACCAGGCCCTCTTCGTACAAGGGTGAGTACTCGATCTTGGTAAGATCGCGATGCCGGTTCGACTCCGGCAGAGGGCTCCAGCGCGAGCATCGTCCAGCGGAAAAGACGCCGTGTTCCCAGCCCGGAGATACCGGTTCGACCCCGGTTGCTCGCTCCACACCCCCGTCGCCCAGCCTGGAAGGGCAGCCGCGTCCTAAGCGGCCAGACGCAGGTTCGAATCCTGCCGGGGGTGCGACACGAGAGGCTCGCCCCCCGGGGCGGGCGCGATCTGTGAAAACCGAAGCTCTTTTTTCTCCCCTCGGCTGCTGGAAGCAGGCGCGAGTCAGCGAAGCTCGACGAGCCAGGTTCGAATCCTGGCGGGGGGGCAAGGCCCGGGCTGGTCCCGGGTTGAACGACGCGATCCTCTGGAGAGGGACACGGTCTGCAACACCGTGGAGCCGGGTCCGATTCCCGGTCGCGTCTCCACGCCCTTGTCCTGCCGGAAGCAGGCGCAACCCTCCGAAGGTTGACGAGGCAGGTTCGACTCCTGCCAGGGGCGCCGCGGGGTAGAGCAGCGAGCAGCTCGCAAGGCTCATAACCTTGAGGTCGGAGGTGCAAATCCTCCCCCCGTCACCGCTGCGTCTCGAGGCCGAGACGCGCGCCTCATAAGCGCGACGGCGCCGGTTCAATTCCGGCCGCAGCGACCGGGCCCCTGCTGGTGGGGGCGCGCCGGGGTGTAGCCCAGCGGTAGGGCGCTTGGTTCGGGACCAAGAGATCGGGAGTTCGAGTCTCCCCACTCCGACGACTGCGCAGGGTTCGCTCTCTGGTGAGGGCCACGGTCTTACAAACCGTTGAAGGAGGGTTCGATCCCCTCATCCTGTACCAGGCGGGCTGCAAATGGTTGCAGACCCGCTATCCTGTGCCGGCGGTGGTCGAGCCGCCGGCACATCCACCAGCGTGAAGGATTCCGCCCATGTTCTCCCGAATGAGGCTCAGACAGCCGAGGTGATGTGATGAAAACGCTCCTGCTGACCCCCTGGATGACCCCGCACAACATCGTGCCCTGGCAGACCGCCGTGACGCTGATGTTCCTCGGGAAGGTCGAGATTCTCGAAGAGTACGACGAGCAGATCAGCTCCCCGTCCGTGTCGCTGCGGGCGCCCGCGGTGGCGCGCCTGAAGAAGCCGGTGGGCGCGGTGAAGCGCGGCGTGAAGTTCTCCCGGATCAACGTGTTCACGCGCGACGGCTTCCGGTGCCAGTACTGCGGCGCCCGGCGGCTGATGCGCGAGCTGAACTACGACCACGTCACCCCACGGACGCAGGGCGGGCGCACCGTCTGGGAGAACATCGTGACCTGTTGCTACCCCTGCAACGAGCGCAAGAGCTGCCGGACGCCGGAGCAAGCCGGGATGAAGCTGCTGCGGGCTCCCATCCGCCCCAAGAGCCTGCCCATCTCGCACCTGTACCTGGAGGCTCACCAGGTTCCTCCGGAGTGGAACGGCTACTGCACCCCGGCCAGCGACGGCGGCGACGCGGTGCTGCTGGCGACGGGCTGACGGCTCCTGCCGGCGCCGGAGGGCGCCCGCAGGCGGCGGCGCGAGGGCGCAACCGGGGGCGGCGACAGCCTCCCTTGCCGCGAGGCGAGGGGGCGAGGAGGGGGGAGGTCGGGGGAGGCGAGCGGCCCCCGGCCTCCCCGCGGCGGGAGGGACATCAGAGCGTGGCGCAGCGGTAGCGCGCACCCTTGGGGTGGGTGAGGTCGGTGGTTCAATCCCACTCGCTCTGACCATGGAAACGAGACCGGGGAGGCCCCGGGCCCGCCTGGAAAGCGGCGCATACCTGCGAGGGTAGGTGGTTCAAGTCCACTCGTTTCCGCCAATGGAGAGTCAACCGGGGAGGCCCCCGGCCGCGCCTTGAAAGCGATGGGCACCTGCGGGTGTGGGGTTCGAGCCCTCGGCTCTCTTCGAAGCGCCTGTGGAGAGTGATCTGGACCGGCGTCCAGGCCTGTTTCGAAAACAGTGCGGGCCCTCGTGGCCTGGGGTTCGACCCCTCCGCTCTCCGCCACGGAAGATGGACTGGTGAGGCACCAGGCCCGGTTGCTACCCGGCGCGCACCCCACGGGTGCGAGGTTCGAGTCCTCCGTCTTCCGCCATGATCCGGGCTCGTCCAGCGGTGAGGACCGCGGTCTTTGAAGCCGCAGAGCGGGGTTCGATTCCCTGGCCCGGAACACGGTTTTCTCGCTGTCATCGAGGGCTTCGGTGCAATCCGGATCGAGACGGGGTGGTCCCCCTGGTTCGTCTGATACACGAGCTGTCCGTGTTCGATTCACGGTCGATCCACCGGCGCCGCGCAACCCCTGCGCGGCGCCCTCGTCGCCCCCCGCGTGCACAAGAGTCGCCACGGGCGGCGGAACGTAAGATACTGGCCGGCGGCATGCGAACGTGTCGCTGGCTTATCTTGTTTTTGGGCCTCCTCACCGTGGTCCCGCCCCTCGCTTCGGCGCAGACCGGCGCCCCCCCGGCGCCCGCGGCCCTGGAGGCCGCCAAGGATTTCTTCCGCAAGGGCAACGCCGAGATGGAGGCGGGGAACCACGAGCGGGCCCTCGAGTACTTCCTCCAGTCGAGGGCCCAGGTCCCCTCGATCGCCAACACCAACAACGCGGGGCTGGCGCTGGAGCGGCTGGGCCGGCTGGACGAGGCGCTCCAGCTCTACGAGGAGCTGCTCCAGACCTTCGCCCCCAGCCTGTCGAGCGAGGAGCGGGCCGCGGTCTCGAACAAGGTCGCCTCGCTGCGCACCCAGATCGGCTCCCTGGAGGTCTCTGCCAACGTCGAGGGGACGCTGATCCTGGACGGGAAAAAGCGAGGGACCGTGCCGCGGACGGCGCCGCTCCGGGTGATGCCCGGGCCCCACTCGGTGCGCATCCTCAAGGATGGCTACACGCCCGCGGAGGCGACGGTGGTGATCCAGGCGGGGCAGAGCACCCAGGTCGATCTACGGCTGGAGGCCCTCACCTCGGTGGGGCGCCTGCTGGTGACCGATGCCTCTGGCGCCGCCGGGGTCGAGGTGCTGGTCGACGGCGCGCCGGTCGGGGTCGCCCCCTGGGAGGGCTCCCTCGGGCCGGGGCGCCACCTGATCGCGCTCCAGGGCAAGGACGTGGGCACGGCCCCCGTCGCCATCAACGTGCTCGCCGGTCAGATCGTCCGGACCGAGCTCAAGGCGGTGCGCCTGGGCCCCCCGCTCAGCGTGGTCTTCGAGCCCATCACCGCCCCGATCTTCCTCGATGGCGTCGAGATCGGGAAGGGCCTGTGGCGCGGCCGGCTGCCCGCCGGGGAGCACACCTTCGAGGCCCGCGAGGAGGGGTACCTGCCTGGCATCGTCCAGGTGGGGGTCGCGCAGAACAGCGTGACGTTCCCCCTCAAGATCGACGAGGCGCACCCCCGCTGGCGCCAGCCCGCCCGCGGCAAGTGGCGCCTCGGGGTGGTGATCGGCGCCGCCACCAGCGGCAACCTGGGCAGCGATGCCGAGCGAACAGGGGGCGACGGCGACAGGAGCGCCACCGGCGGTACCCTCGAGGCTCGCCTCTCGTTCCACCTGCCCAACCGGCTGAATTTCGACGTGCGCGCAGGCGTGCTCCAGCTCGATCGCAGCTTCTCCCGCTCCCTCCAGCAGGGCACCACGACCTACAACCTGACCGATTCGCTCCAGCTCCGGGGCCTGATGGCCCAGGTCGGCGTGGGCTTCGATGCGCCGCTCTCTCGCCGCATCAGCTTCCAGAGCCGCCTCGGCTTCGGGTTCCTGTCGCTGCGGGCCCGCGACCCGATCCAGGGCTTCCTCACCACAGGGACCGGTCAGTCCACCCTGCAGCTCGAAGGGGCCGGCGCCGCGAGCCGCGGGGGCACGATCGTCGTGGTCCCCTCCCTCGGCGCCGACCTGCAGCTCGGCCGCAGCTTTCACCTCGGCCTGGGCCTGGGCGCCATCGTCTCCCTCCTCGATGGCCCTCGCTTCGAGCACGGAGACGCCCTCTCCGCCCAGCCTTGCAGCCCCGCTAACCCCGCGTCCTGCGTCCAGGGCTCCCGCATCCTCGCCCAGGAACGCGCTTACTCTCGCTTCCTTGTCTGGACCCCGCAGCTCTCGCTCGGGGCCGATTTCTTAGGCTTATGAGGCAAACGACGATGGCGATGCGCAAGCGAATCCTGGGGGCCCTGGCCCTGCTCGTCTCCCTCCGCACCACCCGGGCCGCCGCCGCAGACTGGCGCTCCTTCCCCAGCGAAACCAGCCCCGGCGTTGTGCTGCCGCAGGGCCTGGTCCTGCCTGCGCTTGTCCCCCTGCCGGACGGCTCCACCCTGGCCCTCGGGGGCCTCACCGGCAACGTGGGCCAGCTCTCCGCGGCCAGCGCCAACGTTCGCATCAACCTCGCGGTCTCCCCTCCCACGGTCTCCTCCCTCCCTGCGCTCTCTGCCCCTCGCCACGGCCACTCCGCCACCCTGCTCCCCGGAGGACGGGTGCTGGTCCTGGGCGGTGTCAGTTCTTACCCATCCGGAACTCCCCTCTCCACCGCCGAGGTCTACGACCCAGGGGCCGACACCTGGACCACGATCGAGGGCCTGGGGGCTGCACGGGCGTTCCATACAGCGACGGCGCTGCCGGACGGTCGGGTGGTGGTGATCGGGGGCCGGGGGGCCGGGGGCTCGGCGCTGGCGTCGGTCGAGGTGTTTGACCCGTTCTCCGGCAAGTGGAGCAGCCTGGCGCCGATGACGGTCAACGGGATCGAGCAAGGCCGCCACGAGCACACGGCGACCCTGTTCGACGAGAGCAGGCTGCTGGTCGCGGGCGGCATCCGGGGGGGCGGTGCGCTGAAGGACGCGCTGCTGCTGGACCTGACGGCGCCCTCCGGGAACCCCTGGAGCAAGGTGGGCGATCTGCCGCAGAACCGGGCGGGTCACCGGGCGTTCCTGTCGAGAAGCGGCGAGGTGGTGGTGCAGGGGGGCTGCTCGGAGGTACCGCCCCTGACGGTGGACCAGAACGTCACCTGCGCCGGGGTCGCGGCGCCAGCGTTCTTCCGCCCCACCGAAAAGAGCTGGGGGTCGCTGGAAGCGCCGCCCAACCAGCTCGCGGAGCCAGCGGAAGGGCGCGCCTACCTGGCGCTGCGGAACGGGTGGCTACTGGTGGTGGGGGCAGAAACGGCTCAATCCACGGGCAAGGTGTCGTTCCTGAAGGCGCCTGGCGCGAACGCCAGTTCACCCGGGGACACGGCGGCGTCGCTGGCGGGCGGGTGGGCCTGGGAAAACGACGCGAACACGGTCATGCTCCCCTCGGGGCGCCGGGCGTTTGCGGGGGCGACGATCGACGCCCGGGGGCGGGTCTTGCTGGTGGGCGGGGTCGGGCCTGAGCAGACCGCGCTGGGGTCCTTCGATGTGCTCGACTACCGGGCCAACGGGCAGCCCTGCCCGGAGGATGCCAGCAAGAAACCAGACCCGCTGAGCTGCGCCAGCGGCCAGTGCGCAGGCGAGGTGGGCAAGCAGGTGTGCTGCGATCGTCGCTGCGATTCGGTGTGCGAGTCCTGCCTGCAGGCCGACACCAACCTGGGTGAGGACGGGGTCTGCGGCGTCCACGTGGCGAGGAACCAGCAGCCCTGCGACACCAGCGGGAAGACCTGCTCGAACAACAGCATCGATGTGGGCCTCTGCGTCGGCGGGGCCTGCGTGAGCGACTTCCGGGATTGCGGCGCCTACCTGTGCAAAAACGGGCAGGCCTGCCCGACGACCTGCGCGCTGGAGACCGAGCAACAAGACTGCTCCTCGGGCCATTTTTGCGAACAGAGCCAGTGCGTTACCGAGCGGGAGAACGGCGTGGCCTGCACCCGCAACGAGGAGTGCCAGTCCGGGGCCTGCATCGAGGGGGTCTGCTGTGACGACAAGACGCTCTGCGGGCTCCCCTGCTACTCGTGCATCGAGAAGAACACAGGCCGGTCAGACGGCCAGTGCGCGCCGCGGCTCCAGGGCACGAAGGATGAGCGCTGCGACGAGCCCCAGGGGGGGGAGTGCGGGCGAACTGGCCTGTGCAACGAGGCTGGCAGCTGCGCCTATGCACCGACCAGCCAGACCTGCGGGCAGTCCCGGTGCGCCACGCTCGTGGGGAGCGTGCTCCAGCCTTTCTGCGACGGACAGGGGGCCTGCAACGACGAGAGGCAGCTCTCCTGTCTTGGGCTGATCTGCGAGCAGCAGGGGGGCGGCGGGGCCTGCAAGGTGAAGTGCGAGAAGGACACGGACTGCACCGACGGGTTTGCCTGCGATGTGCTCTCCGGGGCCTGCGGCAAGCAGTGTACCTCGAGGAACGACTGCCAGAGCGGCTTCGGATGCAACCAGGTCACCGGCCGGTGCACGCAGGTCTCCGTGTGCCTGGACGAGACGAAATTTCTGGATGAAAACGGGATCGAAGGGTCCTGCTTGCCCAACCACCGGTGCGTGGACAGCGTCGGGGAGCAGGACGCGAACCGCTGCACCAGGCCCTGCGAGAGCAGCAGTGACTGCCTGGAGGGGCTGTTCTGCGACGCCCGCGGGTCGTGCCGTGCGCCGCTGCCTCCGGCCGAGGAAGATGCATCTTGCTTCTGCTCGCAGCCCGGGCGCCCTGCCGCCGGGCTGCCCTCCGGCTGGCTGCTGGGGGCGCTGGGCGTCGGGGTGGCCCTCAGGGCTGCGCGGCGACGACGAGCCTGTAGCTGAAGACCTGGACCGGCGCCGCGCGCTGCGAGGCGCGGACGTGGACCAGGTACGTCCCCGGGGTCGAAAGCGTGAGCCCGGAGCAGGTGCCCTTCCCCTTCGCGTCGTCGTTGAAGGCGACCAGGAGGCCCGAGCTGTCGAAGACCTCGAGCTGGCTATCGAGGCGCCCCTGAGCACAATCGGTGGCAACCGTCGGGTCCTGGATCTGCAGGCTCACCGGCTTTCCGGGTAGCACCTGGAGCTGGAATCGATCGGTGTCCCCGGCCGGGAAGATGCGCCCGAGCGCTACCCCGCTGGCGGGCATCTTGGCCACCGCTCCAACCCCGGCGGCGTCCCCCTCGGTCGCAAGCCGGGTGCAAGCCCCCTCGCAGTTCTTCTCCTCCGACTGCGGATCGCACTGCTCGACGCTCCTGGCGACGATGCCATCGCCGCAGAACACCGGCAGGGTCTGGGCGCGCAGCACAAAGGCCCCCTCGTCTTCCTGCGTGGCCCCCTTCACGGCCAGGTAAAACTGCTGCCCCGCCTTGGCCTCCAGGCTGACCCGCTCCTGCCCGGCGACGAATGTCATGTCGCTGCAGCTAAGCTCCGAGGAATCCTCGCAGGAGGTGTACACCGCCAGCAGCATGTCCGCGGTTGCAGGCGTCAGCGAGGCCTCGAGGCGACCGGTATGGGCAGCGCGGAAGGCGTAGATCTTCTCGGGCCCCTCGACCCCCAGCTTGGCGCAGCTTGCCCCCAGCAGGGGCTTGCTCGCCGCGAGGTTCCCCTCAACCTCAGCAGGGTCTTTTGCGACCTTGCCAAGCACCGGCGGGTCTTCCAGGGACTCTGCCCCATCGCAGGCGTCCACCTGGCAGTCGGCGGAGCAACCGTCATTCCCCACGGTGTTGCCGTCGTCGCATTTTTCCCCCTGGGAGACGCGCCCGTCACCGCACACCGGTGCCTCGAACTGCGAGGTGAGGGAGAAGGTGGCCGACGTTGACTTGTCCGCCGAGGAGACCAGCACGAACACGGGGGTACCTTCCTTGACCTCGATGGTGAGCTTCTCGGTGCCGCCCACGCCGACCTCGTTGCGGCAGTACGAGTAGCCCGAAGGGACACAGGCCCCCTGGTGCGCGGAGAGGGCCATGTCACCGTCCGATTTCAGGGCGACGGTGAGCCATCCATCCTGGGCCGGGATGAACTGGTAAGCGACCGATTTGCCCAGGCTGGCGGAGGGCACGCAGAGCGCACCAAAGACCCCCTGGTGCCCCGCGAGCGAGCCCACCTGGGAGCCCATCTGCAGGACCCCAGGGGAGCCGCACAGCGTGCCGCATGCGCCGTCGCAGTCTTTCTTGTCGTCGCAGTCGCTCAGGCCGTCGTCGTCGTTGTCGGAGGTGTCGTAGCAGTTCTCCCCTGGCCCCCCCGGAGCGACGTCGTTCTTGCACGTGGAGACCCGGGTCTTCTCGCAAATCGCCTTGCAGAACTGCAGCTCGCAGGTGCACGGGCTGCCGTTGAATGAGGAGCACGACGCGGCGTTGCACGCGTCGCAGGCACCGTCGAGGGCCAGCTCTGCGCCCCCGGCCCCTCCCTCCCCGGAGGACCCGGCCTCCCCTGAGCCTGCCGACCCCCCGGTGTTCCCTCCCGTGGAGACCGCCGCCCCTTGCCCGCCGCTGCCTGCCATCCCGGCTCCAACGCTGCCCCCCACCCCGGAGCCACCGCTCCCCCCCCGCCCTCCGCTGGGGGGGCACACGGCATCCTCAGGGCAGGTCAACGCGGTAGAATCCTCTGCGCTACTGGCGGCGCAGGCGAGCGTGAGAGGCAGCAGCAAGAGGGGGAGCAGGTGGCGAGGTTGCATGGAAGTTCCGGATAAGGGCAGGTTGAGAAGGAGGCGATACGAGAATACCTGGGCCGGGGCCGCGGAGGAGGCGCTCACCTGGACGATGTAGGTGCCGGCCGCGAGCTGGGCGCTGATGCGGGAGCAGAAGCCGTCGACGGGCCCGTTGTCGTTCCGTGCCAGGAGGACGCCATCGGAGGAGAACAGGCGCAGCTCGCTGTCGAGGACGCCGGAGAGGGGCCAGAAGGATCCGTTGTTCTTGCAGCTCCCGTCGCCGGGGTCTTCCACGGCGATCTCGACGGAGCCAGCGGGGGCGGAGAAGGAGAACCAATCGCTGTCGCCGGCGGGCGCGATCCTGCCCAGGATCATGCTTTTCTTCTCGTTGCCCTTGGCCGGGTTGGCGGCGAAGAGGGCGTCGTTGGGTTCGAGCTCGACGGGCAGCGTGGGCTGCTCCAGGAGCAGCGGGTCGGCGGTGGTGCAGTCGGGGTTGCAGGGGTTCTTATCGTCGTCGCACTGCTCGACCGGCGCGAGGATCTTGTCCCCGCATTCTCCGTCGAAGGTGCCGACGGAGAGCTCGAAGCCGGGCATCTCCCCGCTGTACGATTCGACGACCACGTAGCGCTGCTCCCCGGCGATCACCGGGGCCACCAGCCGCTCCAGCGCCCCCGCGGCGGCGCCTCCGCGATCGGAGCATGCCAGCTCGCCTCCGGCCAGGCAGGAGGACCACAGCGACAGGGTCGCGTCCGAGCCGGAGGTGGAGCGCAGGACCGCCTGGAGCCAGCCGCTCTTCTTGGCGCGGATCGAGTACACCTGCTCGCCAGCGACGGAGCCGGGCTTGGTGCAGCTCGGCGACAGCACCGAGGTCGCCTTGCCAGCAGCGCTGGACAGCACCGCGGCGTCGTCCTCCTCGATGGGCGTGGCGCCCTCGCAGGCGACGACCTTGCAGTTGCTGCACCCCTCGCCGGAGTCGCACTCCTCGTCCGGGGTCAGCTTGCCGTCGCCGCACTGGGGCAGCAGCAACGAGGCCCCGAAGGTGTAGCTCTGGGCCGCCCCTGGCTCGGTGGACCCGACCAGCACGAAGGTCGACCCCCCCTTCGGGATCTGCACCACCATCTCCTCCTGACCACCGACGCCGACCTGGTTGCGGCAGGGGATGTCCTGGCTCCCCGCCTTGCACGAGGCTCGCTGCGAGAGCACCACGTCGCCCTCCTCGGAGAGCGCGGTGACGCGGACATAGGCGTCCTGCTCGCTCTGGTTGACGAGCTGGTACACGATGTCAGGGCCGGTCTTGGAGGAGGGCGTACAGGAAGGGACAAAGGCATCTGTATGGCCCTTCCATAGACCCGGGAGCGAGGCTGTGGGGTTGTTGCCCGAGAGCACGACCTTCACGGCAAACTCGCAGGGATCCGCGCAGGCCGGGGCGCACCTCGCCTCGTCGCAATCGACCTGGCCCGAGGGGGCATCGGGCTCTCCGTCGAAGCAGTCGAGCAGGTTGTCCGGCGCCCCGGCAAAACCACTCCCGGCTTGCCCTCCAGACCCTCCACCCCCCCCGACCGCCCCGGCCCCTCCTGTTCCTCCCGTTCCTCCCGCGCCGGGGCCTTCCTGCCCCGGGGCGGCGCACGTCGAATCCCCGCCACAGACGTTCTGGCAGGTGGTTTCGCAGATGCAGGCGACCAGATGCCCCGATGTGGACTTGGAGACGAACCCATCGCAGAGGCCCGGGTAAGATGAACAGTTCTCGCAGGTCGCGCTGTCCTGGTTCTCTGGACAGTTCAGGCATCGACGCCGGATGCATTCAAGGCACGCTGCGCTGGCCCCCAGCGGGGGCCCGGACCCGGCCTGACCCGCGGCGGCGCCTGTGGAGCCGCCCTGTCCGGAGGCCCCGGCGAACCCGGAGCCTGCGCTGCCGCCCTGGTTTGGAACGTCCCGGGTTTCCTGGTCCGACAGGCCCCCGGAGAGGGAGTCAGCCCCACAGGCGAGGGAGAGGAGCGCGGGAAGCGGGAGGAGAAGCCAAAAAGAACGCATGGGTCTCCGGGAGTTTGGCACAGAGCCAGGAGACCCATGCGATTTTCAGGCCATCTCGTCGGGGAGACGGCCCGAGGGAGCTAACTTGGCGACGCCAGCGACCTTGGCGACCGCACCGAAGGCGATGGGGTCGGCGACGGCGAGATCCGCGAGGATCTTGCGATCGATGATGATCGAGGCGTTCTTGAGCGCCGGGATCAGCTTGGAGTAGGTGGTGCCGGTGAGGCGCGCAGCGGCGTTGATGCGGGCGATCCAGAGACGGCGGAAGTCACGGCGACGGAGCCGGCGGCCGATGTACTGGTACTGCCAGGCGTTGCGCACGGCCTCGACCGCATCGCCAAAGATGCGGCTGCGAGCGCTGTAGAAGCCCTCGGCATGCTTGAGCCAGCGGTTACGACGACGACGAGCTTTGAATCCACGTTTTGCGCGAGGCATGGTCGGAGTCCTTCAGATAAGCCGTAAGGGAGGAGGAGCTTGATGCGCTTCTCCATGGTGCTATCGACCATGTCGTTGGCGCGGAGGCGGCGCAGGCGCTTGCGGGACTTGTTGCTGAGGCCGTGGTTGCCGCCCTGCTTGGGCCGGCGGACCCGACCCGATCCGGTCAGGCGCAGGCGCTTCTTGGCGGCGCGGTTGGTCTTCATCTTGGGCATGGGCGTCTCCAGCACGCTCCCTCGAGAGGCCGGAAGAGCTGGGTGGTGAAACCACCCGTTCCGTTGAAGCCCCAGGGAAGCGGAGCGCGCGTTATGGCGAACCAGGCGCCCCCTGTCAAGCCCACCCGTTCAGGGCACCGCGACCACGACCTTGCCCCGCACATGCTTGGACCCCACCCGCTCCTGGGCCGCGGCGATCTCGTCGAGCGGGAACACCTGATCAAGAACGACCCGGAGCAGGCCCCGCTCGACCAGCCCCCCCAGGGCCGCCAGATCGCCGCGGCGCGAGCGCACCACCACCAGCCGGGCCCGCCGGGCCGAGAGGGCGGTGCGCGCCTGGTCCAGCACCAGGGCGGGCGTCGGCACGGTGGAGACGTAGAGCCCCCCCTCCGCCAGGACGCCGCGGGCCTGGGCCCAGGACCGGTTGCCAAAGACGTCGAAGAAGACGTCGAAGGTCTCGCCGCAGGCGCAAGGATCTTCCCGGGTGTAGTCGAGGACCCGGTGGGCCCCCAGCTCCCGGGCAAACCCCTGGTTGGAGGGGCCGCAGACCGCCACCACCCGGGCCCCCAGCGCCCGCGCGATCTGCACCGCGAAGGCCCCGACGCCGCCGGTGGCCCCGTGGATCAGCACCCGCGCCCCCTCGCCCAGGGCGCCGAAATCATGGAACGCCTGCCAGGCCGTGAGCGCCGCCAGGGGCAGCGCCGCCGCCTCCTCGAAGGAGAGCCCGTGGGGGATCGGCGCGCAGGTGTCCAGCGAGGACGCCACGTACTCGGCGCAGGAGCCGCCGCGGGTCCAGGGTTGCAGCATGCCGTGGAGCCGATCGCCGACCTGCACCCCCTCGGCCCCGGCCCCCACCTGCACCACCTCACCGGCCCAGTCATAACCGACCCCCTTCGGGAGCTTGAGGCCGGAGAAGAGGCGAAATTTCCCCTTTCGAGCCAGGACATCCTTGGGGTTGAGGGAAGCAGCCCGGACCCGGACCAGGACCTGACCGTCGCGCAGCACCGGGTCGGGGACCTCGCGGAGCTGGAGCACGTCGCTGGAGCCGTACCGATCGTATTCGACCGCGCGCATGGGGCAGGGATAGCACCACCGGGGCGCGGGGTGGTGGCCCTCAGGTGTGGACGCCGGGGGCCTCGTAGCCGACCTGCTGGACGTACTCGACGTAGCCGCCGCCGTAGACGCGGGGGCCCTCGGGGAGCATCTCGAGGACGCGGTTGGAGAGCTCGCGGAGGAAGTAGCGATCGTGGGAGACGAAGATCATGGTGCCCTCGTAGCCGCGGAGGGCCTCGATGAGCATGATCTTGGTGTCCATGTCGAGGTGGTTGGTGGGCTCGTCCAGCACGAGGAAATTCGGCGGATCGTAGAGCATCTTGGCGAGGACCAGGCGGGCCTTCTCGCCGCCGGAGAGCACGCGGCAGGGCTTCTCGACGTCATCGCCGGAGAAACCGAAGACGCCGGCGAGGGTGCGGAGGGAGCCGATGGAGGCCTTGGGGAAGGCGCCGACGAGGACGCTCCAGACGGTGCCGCCGGGGTCGAGGAGGTCCATCGCATGCTGGGCGAAGTAGCCGAGCTTGACGCTGGCGCCGACGGTGACGCGCCCGGCGTCGGCCTCGGTGAAGCCGGTGATCAGCTTGAGCAGGGTGCTCTTGCCGGCGCCGTTGACGCCCATGACGCACCAGCGCTCCCGGCGGCGGATGAGGAGGTCAAAGCCATCGAAGATGACGCGGGAGCCGTAGGCCTTGCGGACCGCCTCGATCTTGGCCACATCGTCCCCGGAGCGAGGCGCCTCGGGGAAGTCAAAGCGGAGCGCCTTGCGGCGCCGGGGCGGCTCGACGCGCTCGATCTTCTCGAGCTTCTTCACCCGGGACTGGACCTGGGCGGCGTGGCTGGCGCGGGCCTTGAAGCGATCGATGAAGGCCTGCTCCTTGGCGAGCATGGCCTGCTGGCGCTCGAACTGGGCCTCGGCCTGGGCCTCGCGCTGGGCGCGCTGCTTCTCGTAAAAATCGTAGTTGCCGGAGTAGGTGATCAGGTCGCCGCCGTCGATGTCGAGGATCTTGTCGACGATGCGGTTCATGAACTCCCGGTCGTGGCAGGTCATGACCACCGCCCCCTCGTAGCCCTTGAGGAAGCCCTCGAGCCAGAGGATCGACTCGAGGTCGAGGTGGTTGGTGGGCTCGTCCAGCAGCAGCACGTCGGGGCGCATCAGCAGGATGCGGGCGAGGGCCACCCGCATCTTCCAGCCGCCGGACAGCTCGGCCACGTCCCGGTCCATGACCTCCTGGGGGAAGCCCAGGCCCGCCAGGATCTCCCGGGAGCGGGCGTCGAGGGCGTAGCCCCCGAGCTCCTCGAAGCGGGCCTGCACCGCGCCGAACTCCTCGACGAGCTGGTCCATTTCTTCCATACGGTCGGGGTCGGCGAGGGCGGCCTCCAGGTCGCGGAGGCGGGCGGCGACCTCGGACACGGGGCCGGCGCCGTCCATGGCGGCGGCGACGACGGACTGGCCCTTCATCTCGCCGACGTCCTGGCGGAAGTGGCCGATGGAGGTGCCGCGATCGACGGCGACCTGGCCTCCATCGGGCTCTTCTTCCCGGGTGATCAGGCGGAAGATGGTGGACTTACCGGCGCCGTTGGGGCCGACGAGGCCGACCTTCTCGCCGCGGTTGATGGCGCAGGATGCCTCCAGGAAGAGGATCTGCTTGCCGTGCTGCTTGGAGACCGAGTCGAGGCGGATCACGGGGCGCTCTTACGGCCTTCTGGCGCCGAAATCCACCAGGCGGGTTCAGGGAGGGGTGGCGAACTGACCCGGGAAGGGGTTGGCGTCGCGGCGGCGCTCGATCTCCTGGGGGTCCCAGGGCCACATGGGGACGCCCTTCTCGTGGAAGACGGCGACGCCGATGACGCCCACGTTGCGGTCGTCGCCCTTGCGGGCGGCGTAGGAGCCGCGCACGCTGCCGAAGCGGAAGGCGGCGACGGTGGACTCGCTCTGGCGGAAGCCGTCGATCTCGAGGGAGGCGTGGGGGTTGAGGATGTAACCGCGCTTGCCGAAGCTGGCGGGCTTGCCGTCGATGACGTCGAGGCCATCGACGGAGACCACGATCTCGAAGCGGGCGGGGGTGCGGTTCTCGAGCCAGATGGAGTAGCGGGCGCCGGCCTCGCCGATGGCGAAGGTCTTGCCGGAGGCCTGGTAGCCGGCGAGGGTGCGCCCCGACTCGTCACGGAGCGAGACGACCACGCCGCTCTGGGCCATGCCGAGCTCGCCGCGCTCGGAGCGCCGGTAGCCCTCGGCGGCGGCCTGGGCCCGGGCCCCCTCCGCGTCGTTGTACCAGAGGGCCGCGGTGGCCGAGGGGGCGTCGAAATTCGAGCGAACAAAGGCGGCGGAGCGGATGTGGGAGGTGCGCGTCTCCCCCCACTGGGTCGCCAGGCCAGGGCGCTCCTGGGCGGGGGGCTGCATCTGGAGCGGCTCGGCGGCCGGGGGCGGCGGCGGACCGGCCCCATCCATCGGGGCCGAGGCCGGGCGGGGGGCCGCGGCGGGCTCGACGTTCTGGTAAGACACGGACTGCCCCCCCTGGGGAGAACCCGAGGGGGCGTGGGCCCCGGCCGCACACCCGGACAGCAGCGCCCCCAGCGCCACCAGGACCACCCCCCACAACCGGTTCTTCTCGCGCTTGCTCATCATCGACCTCGTGGCACCAGAACGGGCGGCCAGGGCCCATCTTACAGGGCACGACGCGGGTCCGGCGACCCGGCGGCAAAATGACGCGTCGCGCGGCATTAAGGAGGGGGTTGCGTGGCCGGAATGTTCATGGGAAACGCCCTCCATGCACCTCCCCATGATCCAGGCAGGGGCCGCGGCCGCGGCGCCCGCGGTCGAAGACGCTCCCACGGCCCTCAAACCCCCGGTGCAAGCGTCCACGCTCGCCTACCGGGATCTACGCCGCGACGAGTTCTGGCGCGTCATCCCGGCCTACGCCGGCGTCGACACGGCGACCTTCCTTGACCACACCTGGCAGTCGAAGCACTCGATCACCCGCACCGACAAGCTCCTGGAGGCGCTGCAGGGGCTGGTGCCAGCTGCCTTCATCCAGGACGCCGCCGAGGGGTTCCGGAGGGCGCCGATGAGCGTGCGGGTTTCGCCTTACCTGCTCAGCCTGATCAACTGGAGCGACCCGTACCACGACCCGCTGCGGCGCCAGTTCATCCCGCTGGGCTCGCGGCTGCTGCCGGACCACCCCAAGCTGCACCTCGACTCGCTCAACGAGCAGGGCGACGCGCCGGTGCCCGGGCTCACCCACCGGTACCCGGACAAGGCCCTCTTCCTGGCCCTCGATACCTGCCCGGTCTACTGCCGCTTCTGCACCCGCAGCTACGCCGTGGGGATCGACACCGAGGAGGTCGAGAAGGTGCACCTGCGGGCCAACGAGGAGCGCTGGCGCCGGGCCTTCGCCTACATCACCTCCCGGCGCGAGCTGGAGGACATCGTGATCTCCGGCGGCGACGCCTACAACCTGCGGGCCGCCCAGATCACCGAGATCGGCGAGGCGCTGCTGGCGATCCCCCACGTGCGGCGCCTGCGCTTCGCCACCAAGGGCCCGGCGGTCATGCCCCAGAAGATCCTCACCGACCACGCCTGGCGCGACGCCCTGGTCGGCGTCGTCGAGAAGGGGCGCAAGCTCCACAAGGAGGTCGTGCTCCACACCCACTTCAACCACCCCAACGAGATCACCGGCATCACCGAGGACGCGATGAACCTGCTCTTCGAGCGCGGCGTCACGATCCGCAACCAGGCGGTGCTCCAGCGGGCGGTCAACGATGATGTTGATACCATGCAAACGTTGATCAAGCGACTGGGGCACGTCAACGTTCACCCCTACTACGTCTACATGCACGACCTGGTGCGCGGGGTGGAAGACCTGCGGACGCCGCTGGACACGGCGCTCTACATCGAGAAGCACGTGCGCGGGGCCACGGCGGGGTTCAACACGCCGGTCTTCGTGGTCGACGCCCCGGGGGGCGGGGGCAAGCGGGACGTGCACAGCTACGAGTACTACGACCGGGAGAGCGGCATCAGCGTCTACACCTCGCCGGCGGTGAAGCACGGGGCGTTCTACCTGTACTACGACCCGCTGCACTCGCTGAGCCAGGCGGCGCAGCGCCGCTGGGAGGACCCGATCCAGCAGGAGATCATGGTGCAGAACGCGATCACCCGGGCGCGGCGCCAGGACCCGTCCTGAG
>JALOQB010000091.1 GCA_025453595.1 Polyangiaceae bacterium | reverse complement strand
CTGATGGAGGGGGAGCCGGGGGATGCAAGGGGGCCGCGCGGGGCGCAGCCCCATCGGCCCCCTTGCCGCGGGGGTGGGCTGCGCAAGCCCACCGTTTCCAAGGCCAGCCCCATCGGCCCCCTTGCCGCGGGCGTGGGCTGCGCAAGCCCACCGTTCCCATGAAGCGCCCGGGGGCAGCCCCTCAAGTCCTTGCCCGGGTGTGGGCGGGCAGCCCACCGTTCCCGCGAAGCCCCGGGGCGCAGCCCCACCAACCCCTTGCCGCGGGCGCGGGCTGCGCAAGCCCACCGTCCCCAAGAGGCCCCTCCGCTCAGGAGGAACGACAAAGGCGATCCACCCGCTGGAGCATGAGAGGGATGCGATGAGGCCCATGCATGGTGGCGACGTGCCTCGCAGCGACCTCGGGGTCGAGCCCTGCGGAGGTGATCCAGAGGGGTCGCTTGCTATGACCACGAACGAGGGGGAGGGCGGCGGAGCCGGCGAAGGAGGTCTTGGCGACGCCGATCACCGGGAGGCGACCCTGGAGGTGCTCGAAGAGATGGGCGCCGAGGCCCTTGCGCCCTGCGCCATCGAGCCAGACGTAGCCGTCGATGAGGAGGGCTTCGAGAGCGGAGGACAGGTGAGGTTCGAGGAGGGCGAGGACCGCGAGGAGACAGGGCAGTTCGCGCAGGTAAAACGAGCCCGGTACGTAGGGGTTCACCTCGGGGAGGGGGGCGATCAGCTCGCGCGAGGCGACGACAGAGGACCAGCCCTCGAACAGGACCCCCGCGGCCACCGCCCCCCGGTCGCGGTAGTCAACGTCGAGACAGAGCAGCAAAACCCCTCCGCGGCCTCAGCCGTAGTCTTTCTCCATGCGCTCCTGGTCTTCTTTGCAGCGGATGCAGAGGGTGGTCTCGGGGCGCGCTTCGAGGCGCTTGACCGAGATTTCTTCCTCGCATTCTTCGCAGATGCCAAACGAGCCATCATCGATCTTGATGAGGGCGCGCTGGATCTTGTCCAGGAAGGTCTTCTCGCGGCCGCGGAGCCGGAAGGTGAAGGACTGGAGGTACTCGCTGGAGGCGAGGTCCATCTCGTCGGGCAGATCGTCGGCGTCGAGGGTCATGTCCTCGTCGAGGGTCTGCTTGGCCTTGCGGACAATCTCGTCACGCTTCTCTTCGAGCAGCGTCCGGAACTTCTTGAGCTGGGCCTTGTTCATCCTCTGGACCCACCTTTCCTGGGCAGACAGCGTTGCAACCCCCCCTGGTCCGGGGGGCGCAGAGTTGTAGTCATCCCGGAGCCCCCGTCAAGCAGGCACGGAACGAAAATCTCCCCCCCCTGATCCACCCTGTGACACCCTCGCGTCGTGCTGGATTTCGACCCGAACCGCCCCCCTCCCCTGCCCCGCGCGGCGTCCACCGTGCTGGTGCTGCGTCAGGATACCGGCCTGCTTCAGGTTTTGGGCATCCTGCGGCACCCGCGCTCCTCCTTTCTGGGCGGCGTCCTCGCCTTCCCCGGGGGGAAGGTGGACGCGGGGGATCGCGCCGGAGCCTGGGCGCACCTGGAGCCTCCGGTGCATGGCGAGCGGCTGCAGGCCCCCGAGGGGGCCCACGCCCTGGCCGTCGCCGCCTGCCGGGAGCTGCTCGAAGAGGTCGCCATTCTGCCGGTCGAGGGCCTCGATCAGGAGCAGGCCCTCGCCCTGCGTGCGCGGCTGCCGGCCGAGGGATTCGTGGGCGTCCTCGGGTCGCTCGACCGACCGCTCTCTCTCCGGAGCCTCCATACTTTTGGCCGCTGGGTGACGCCGGAGGCGGAGGCGCGCCGCTACGACGCGACCTTCTTCCTGCTGGCGCTGCCGGCGGGGCAAGAGGGGCGCTCGGACGAGCACGAGACGACGGCGGCGCTGTGGGACAGCCCGGCGGGGTTCCTGGGTCGGTGGGAGCGAGGGGAGCTGCAGATGGCGCCGCCGACGACCCGGATGCTGGAGCTGCTGTCGGGCTGCGCGACGGTGGAGGAGGCGCTGGCGCTGGCGGGGGAGCAGAGCCTGAAGCCGGTGTGCCCGCGCTTCGTGGCGGAAGGGGGCGGGTTCCTGGCGCTGCCGGGGGACCCGGAGCACGAGGTGCGAGAGCGGCGGGTGGCGGGTCCGACGCGCTTTGTGCAGCGCGACGGGCGCTTTGTGAGCGCGGACCCCTGAGGGTCTCCGGTGCTAGACTGGAGTGCACATTCTCATGATGCAGGCCCTCACCATCCAGAACCTCCTCTCGTTTCCTTCCACTGGTTGTACGCTGGAGCTGAGGAAGCTCAACGTGCTGGTGGGCCCGAACGGGGTAGGAAAATCCAATCTGCTCGAGATTCTTGCGCTCTTGCGGGCTCTTCCTGGCGGGATTCACAAACCCCTCCAGCGTGGTGGTGCGCTTGAATGGTTCCACGACGGCCACACGGATCAAGATGCATCTATTCGATATGTCCTGGCTGCGGATGGCGTCGAAATCAAGGGAAGCATCTCGCTGTACTCCCCTGGATCTTCCATCACCATCATGGAAGAAACGCTAGAATTTTGGGAAGGCGAGGGTTACAAGAAGGTCTTCAGCAGGCATCAAGATCGACTGTCACTGGTGCAGGGAGGCAAGGAAGAGAACCACCCGATCAGCGCCTTTTCGTCTTCCTCCCGGGAGGCTTCCATTCTCGAGGCACTTCGTTACCCATTTGGAACGCGCGAAGCATTTGCTCTTTCATCTACATCCGTTTTTCTATCCAGCATCTTCTTCTTCCGGAACTGGACTTTTGGCCCCGCGAGTCGCCTCCGTGCGGGGGTTCGGGCGGACGAGCTTACGGCGAATTTCCTGGAAGAAGATGCCTCAAATCTTGCGAATATGCTCCATGAATTGAGGTTGCATCCGGGGGCCTGGCAAAAGGTAAAGGAGGCGCTGCAAAAGCTGTATGCGGGTTGCGATGATATTCATGTGAGCTTCACAGGGGGGGTTGTCCAGATCTTCGTTCTGGAGGGAGAAAACCGACGGAAAATCCCGGCGAGCAGGCTCTCCGACGGGACGTTGAGGTACCTGGCACTGGTGACGATCCTGTGCCACCCGGAGCCGCCACCTCTGCTCTGCGTGGAGGAGCCCGAACTGGGGCTGCACCCGGATCTGATGCCAACCATCGCGAACCTCCTCAAGGAGGCTTCCGAGCGGACGCAGCTGGTGGTGACAACCCACTCGGAGGGGCTGATCGATGCGCTGAGCGAATCCCCTGAGGATGTGGTTGTCTGCGAGCCCGGCGCAGAGGGAACCGAGATGCATCGTCTGGACAGGGAAGACTTGAGGGAGTGGCTTGGACGTTACAGGCTCGGCCAGCTGTGGCGGCGGGGCGATATTGGAGGGAACCGATGGTGAAGAAGCGAGGAATGGTCAAGGTTTTCGTGGAAGGGGGCGGTGACGACAACGAGACCAGAACCAATTGCAGGCAAGGATTCTCGGAGTTTTTCAGGAAACTTCTCCCCGGGCTACCCATGCCTCGAGTGGTTTCCTGCGGGCCACGAGAGCAGGCATGGAGCGACTTCCAGGCTGCGTTGCACGACGAGAAGGTGACACCCGTGCTGCTGGTCGACGCGGAAGGGCCTGTACGTCAGGGTTCCTGGTGGCGACACCTCGAGGAGCGAGATTGCTGGAAAAAACCGGCAGAAGCCTCGGAGGAACAGGTTCTGCTGATGATCCAGTGCATGGAAAGCTGGCTACTCGCGGATGTAGAGCTTCTGCGAAATTTTTACGGAGAAGGCTTCAACGAAAAATCCATTCCGAAGACAAATGACCTGGCGGATGTTGACAAGCAACAGCTCAATGCGGCCCTCAAGAATGCAACTCGTCATGCAAGAACCAAGGGGGAGTACCACAAGACAAAGCATGGACTCGTGCTCGTGGGAAAGCTGAACCCACGCATCCTGGAGGAAAGAGCCCCCCATGTTGGCGTGCTTGCAGCCAATCTGAGGATGATTCTTTCCCGCTAGATTCAACCTGAAGGGTAGCGCCGGTGCCGACTCGGGGCGATCAGGTGCGGTTGTAGCTCTCGCCTTCGAGGAGGATGACGTTGGTCTTGGAGCGGGTCTCGCCGACGTTGGTGACGTAGACGGCGGGCTGGTCCTGGACGGGGCAGACCTTCTCGCAGGCGCCGCAGCCGATGCAGAGGGAGGGGTCGACGTGGGGGCGCTGGACGTGGACGGTGAGCATCTCCGGCTCGGAGCCGTTGGGGCCAGGCTTGTCGGAGCGCTTGGGGACGTCGGCCTCCTCGACCCAGATGGCCTTGGGGGAGGTGGGGCAGAACTCCTCGCAGACGATGCAGGGCGTGGCCATGGACCAGGGGAGGCAGCGGCCCACGTCGTAGAAGGCGGTGCCGATGCGGATGGGGGGCTGGTCGATGCCCAGCTTCTCCTTCTCGGTGATCTTCTGGATGGCGCCGGTGGGGCACACCTGGCCGCAGAGCACGCAGGAGTGCTCGCAGTAGCCGATGCGGGGGATGAGGATCGGGGTCCAGATGCCCTCGACGCCGGACTCGAAGAAGGCCGGGTGGAGCGCGTTGTTGGGGCAGACCTTCATGCACTCGGCGCAGCGGATGCAGCGCTCGAGGAACTCGCGCTCCTCGACGCTGCCCGGGGGCCGGATCACGCGGGAGTGGTAGTTGGCGTCGATGGAGTCGGCGATGCGCATCGCTGGGATGGCGACGGCGCCGGCGGCGGCGGTGGCGAGGGCGGTGCGGCGGTCCGTGTCAGGCTTCTGGATGGTGGAGCCACGCTTCGGCAAGAAGCGGAACTTGATCACGTCCTCGGGGCAGGCGTTCTCGCAGTTGAGGCACATGTGGCACTCGTCCTGGCGGTGCTTGACGCCGCCCTGAGGCGAGTCGGCGCCCTGGCAGTGGACGATGCAGAGATTGCAGTCGGTGCACTTGGCGTGATCCTTCTCCATGCCGAAGAGGGCGAAGCGGGAGAAGACGCCGAGGAAGGCGCCCAGGGGGCAGAGGGCGCGGCACCAGAACCGGGGGATGAACCGGTTCATGAACAGGATGGCCACCAGCAGGAAGCAGATGAACCAGGTCTGGTGGAAGTAGAACTGCTTGGCGTTCCAGACGTGGGAGGCGAGGAGATCGGCGCTGCGGTCGCCGAGGGCCTGGAGCACCCGGTTCTGGGACTCGCTGGCCGCGGCGAGGCCCCCCCCCAGGATGTACTGGGCCGCCGGGATGACCCCCAGGCCGATGGCGCGGACCGCCACGCAGATCGGGTCGAAGAGGCCGCCGATGGCGCTGCCGGAGACCGCCGCGAGGAGGAAGGCGTAGAGCAGGTAGTACTTGGCCCGCTGGTAGGTGTGGGTCTTGTTGGCCTCGACCCGGCTCGCCCCGCGGCCGACCCGGCTGGGGAAGAGCCAGGCGGTGAAGTGATGCATGGTGCCGAAGGGGCAGATCCAGCCGCAGAAGACCCGACCGAAGACCAGGGTGAGGGCCAGCATGCCCAGGGACCAGAGGAGCCCGCGGTAGACCGTGTGCGTCGACAGCAGGGTCATCGCTCCGACGAAGGGGTCGGCCAGCAGGAAGGCCTCGACCGGAAGCGGCAGGCGCACCGCGTCCCCGGCCTTGGCGCCGAAGGACCCGCGGAACGCGGTCTGGAACAGGAAGTACAGGAACAGCGCGAAGAACCCGGCCTGGGAGACCCGGCGGAGCCACACCAGGAAGCGGATGACCGGCCGGGCCGGGATCCCGCTGCCGGGGCGCTTGGGGTCGAGCTTCTTGGGCCGGGCCTTGGCCCCCGTGGACGCGGTGGCCGCAGGCGCCGCGGCGGACAGGGAGAGCCCCTCGTCCGCCCCCATCAACCCCAGCTCCGCCGCCAGCGACGAGCGCCTCGCCTCCTCGCGCCGCTGCATCTCGCGCTGGAGCCGCTGGGCCTCCTGCTGCGCGTCAGGGGCCGCCGAGAGCACGTCGTCCTGGCGCGGCGCCGCGGCCTCCGGCGCGCTGACCACGCCCAGCGCCGAGCGGGTGGTCACCGCGTCGATCGGCGCCACCGGCCCCACCGCCCCCAGCCACGGGATCGGCGACGGCAGGTCGCCGGAGGTGGGCGTGAAGGCCGGCGTCGCCTCCCGGGATGCGCCGGCCCCCAGCACCGGCAGCGAGCGCCGGGCCGGCTTCTCGGCCTCCTTCGGCTTGCAGCCGCAGTCGCTCTTGCAGGCCATGGTCAGACCTCCCGCACCCGGAGGGACTCCCAGGACGTCACCCCCAGCCCTCGCTCCTGGCCCATCTTCAGGTACGCCACGTTCTCGCGCTTCTGCCCGATCAGGGTGCACCCGTAGGCGTCGATCGCCACCTGGTCGATGGACGCGATCACCTGGTTCATCACCCTCGTGTCGTCGATGTTCCCCCCCTGGGGGCCGTTGCGCAGCAGCACCCGCGTCGCGTCCAGCACCGTCAACGTCGGCCGCAGGAACGTCGCCAGGTCCGCCACGCTCAGGTCGATGCTCTGGTGAAGCCGGTTGCGCCGCCCCCCGAGGGAGCCGTACCAGTTCTTCATCGCCCCCGTGTACCTGGCCAGGTTGTGGTGCTTGGCCACAGGAACATTGATCAACTTATCTGCTTGAATCAACGGTGTATAAACCGGCCAGTCATCAAGGACCTCGCCCTTGAGGCGCATGCCGCGGAAGCGGTGCTCGGCGGGGAGGATCACCTCGGCCCCCTTGGCGTGGGCGGCGCGCCAGATGCCGGAGCGCTGGAAGCAGCGCCCCGGGTCGTTGCAGCTGGCGTCGGTGACGACGACGGTCTTGGCGCCGGCCTCGTAGACCATCTGCACGACGGTGGCGACGACCTCGGGGTTGGTGTTGGCGGCGTGGAGCGGGGTGCGATCCCAGCCGATGTTGGGCTTGACCACGACCACGTCGCCGCGGCTGATGAAGCGCTTCATGCCGCCGAGGGCATCGACGGCGGCGCGGGTCAGCGAGGCCGGGTCAGCGCCGGTCTTGGCGATGGCGAGCTGGGCGAGCTCGCTGGCGGCCTCCTTGAGCTGGAAGTCGCGCACCTGGCGCTCCCCCTGCTTGGCGGCGATGCCGAAGCCCCCCTTGTCCCAGGTTGCTCGCGCAAGCGCCGCCGAACCGGCCAGCACCAGCCCCGTTGTGCCCACGCGCCGGAGCGCTTCCCGGCGGTCGATTCCCGAGCTCATCAAGCTGGGGATAGCGAAAAGATGACGTTACGGCAAGTTTCCCCGAACAGCGCCGGAAGACGGCTGTGCTAGCGTGGCCGGTGATGGTCCGAACGGCCGGGGCGAGCCCGAAGAAGAAGCAGACAACCGATCTCGTGGAGAGCCCCTGTGGCCCCCACGACCACGCGCACCCCGGGTCCCTCGACACCGAGTATCCGGACGAGGCCTTCGAGCGGGCCGCGGCGATCTTCCGGGCCGCGGGCGACGTGGCGCGGCTGCGGCTGCTGGCCCGGCTCGCCGGGGGCGAGCGCTGCGTGACCGAGCTGGCCGCGGCGGCGGACGCGGGGCTCTCCACCGTGTCGCAGCAGCTGCGGTTGCTGCGCGCCGAGAAGCTGGTGGCCCGCCGCCGCGCGGGCAAGCACATCTACTACCGCCTCGCCGATGAGCACGTGCTCGACCTGGTGCGCAGCGCCCTCTCCCATGGGGCAGAACCGGCCCACAAGCGGGCTTCATAGACAACAGTTCAAAAATCGTTCAAGTTTCGTTGAGGCAGGGCGACATGGCGACGGAACACGGTGACATGCAGGCGTTGCGTGAGGAGCTGCACCAGGCGGGGCTGAGGGCGACGGCCTCGCGCATCGCGGTGCTGCGGCTGCTGCGGCGCGCGGCCTCGCCGGTGAGCCATGCGGAGGTGACGGAGCAGCTGCAGGGGGAGGGGTTTGACCGGGCCACGCTGTACCGGAACCTCTTCGATCTGAACAAGGTGGGGCTGGCGCGGCGGGCTGACCTGGGCGATCACGTCTGGCGCTTCGAGGCGATGCAGCAGGGGGGCCACGAGCGGGAGGAGCACCCGCATTTCGTGTGCAACCAGTGCGGTCATGTCGAGTGCATCGACGGGGTCGAGCTGGTGATCCCGCGGGGGGCGAAGGGGCCCCGGGCCATCCGGAAGAAGGCGGTCGAGATCCAGCTCAAGGGGCTCTGCGACCGCTGCGCGGCGGCCTGATCGCGCTATGCTCCCCGGGTGTCTCGACTGAGAGCCGCGGCGAGCGGGGTGCTCCTGGGGTGGCTGGGGTGTGGGTCACCTGCCGGGACCCGACCCGCGATCTCGACGCCGGAGGTCGCCCCCACCGGGGACTGGTCGTACACGGTGACCGCCGAGGCGGAGGGCCGGGAGCTCCAGGTGCAGGCCGAGCTGGCGGCGGGCTCCGGGGAGCGGCTGGTGGTGGAGGAAGGGGCCGAGCTGTACCTGCGCGAGGTCGAGCGCTCCACGCCGGAGGGCTGGCAGCCGCTGGAGCGCCAGGGAGGGGGATGGTTCGCGCCCTCCTGCGTGGAGGGGTGCCGCCTGCGTTACCGCTTCCTGCTGGGTCAGGCCGCGCAGGACCTGGCAGATCTGGACCGGGCGACCTCGCACCACGGGGCCCTCTTCGCGCCTCCTTCGACGTGGCTGCTGCACCCGGCGGAGCAGGGGTCGATCGGCCGCTGGCGGCTGCGGGTGGAGGCGCCCGCGGGGCTGCGGTTCGTGAGCGGCCTGTGGGGCACGGCGCCGACCTACGAGGCGGCGACCGATGACCTGGCGACCTCGCCGTACTCGGCCTTCGGTCGGTTCGAGCTGCGCCGCATCGGCATGGCGGGAGGGTCGCTGGAGCTCGCGCTACCGCAGGGGGCGTACACCGCGCGGGAGCAGGTGGCCATCGAGGGGTGGGCGCGGCGGGCGGCGCAGGCGGTGGGGTCGTATTACGGTCGCTTCCCGGTGGAGCGGGCGGCGCTCTTCGTGCTGGAAGGGGAGCGTCCAGGGGTCAATTTCGGGCGCACGCTGGGCAACGGGGGGGCGTCGATCCTGGTGAGCCTGGGGCACCCGGTGCACGAGGATGAGCTGTGGCTGGACTGGGTGCTGCCCCATGAGCTGGTGCACCTCGCGTTCCCGTCGATGGCGCCCGCGTACTCGTGGCTGGAAGAGGGGATCGCCACCTACGTCGAGCCCATCGCCCGGGCGCGGGTGGGCCAGCTGGCGGCGGCGGACCTGTGGCGGGACTTTCTGGTCAGCATGCCGCAGGGGCAGCCAGAGCCGGGGGACGAGGGGCTGGATCGCACCCCGACCTGGGGGCGCACCTACTGGGGAGGGGCGATCTTCTGCCTGCTGGCGGACGTGCAGATCCGGCAAAAGACGGGCAACCGTCGGTCCCTGGACGACGCGCTCCGGGCGATCCTGGGGGCCGGGGGCGACGTGGCGCGGCGGTGGCCCCTGGAGCGGGCGCTGGCGGTCGGGGACGAGGCCACCGGGACCACGGTGCTGCGGGATCTGCACCGGCTCCACGGCGCGGCCCCGGTGCGGGTCGATCTGGAGCAGCTGTGGCGGCAGCTCGGGGTGCGCCTGGGGGGCGGGCGCGCTCGCTTCGACGAGGACGCGCCGCTGGCGGAGATCCGGCGCAGCATCACCCGCCCCGCGCTCCCCTAGCGCAGGTCAGGGGATGGCGAGGATCTTGTGGGTCTGGAGGCCCAGGCGCCAGCGGGGGTGTTCGAGGCAGTAGCGGAGGGCCGCCGGGGTGTGGTCAACGCCCGAGGGGTCCGCGAGAGGCTGGAGGAAAAAATGGCGAAAATCGAGCCCCTCGAAGCGCTCTGGTTCGGCTCCGGGCTGGGGGAAGATCAGCTTCAGCTCGTCGCCGGATCGGAGCAGCAGCTCGCTGTTCGCCTTGGGGCTGACGCAGAGCCAGTCGATGCCCGGCGGGGCGAGGATGGTCCCGTTGGTCTCGACGGCGATCTCGAAGCCGGCGCGGTGGAGGGCGGCGATCAGGGCCTCGTCGAGCTGCAGCAGGGGCTCGCCGCCGGTGCAGACGACGAGCGGGCGCCCTTGCCAGGGGGCGACCCAGGCGTCGCGGACCGCGAGGGCGAGCGCCTCCGGGTGCTCGAAGCGCCCGCCTCCGGGGCCGTTGGTGCCGACAAAATCGGTGTCGCACCAGCGGGAGCAGGCGCCGGGGCCGCGGTCCCGATCCTGGGGGCGGCCGGACCAGAGGTTGCAGCCGGTGAAGCGGCAGAACACCGCGGGGCGCCCCGCGTTGGCCCCCTCGCCCTGGAGTGTATAGAAGATCTCTTTGACCGCGTAGCCCATCAGCCAGGATCCTTGCAGCAGCGGACGCCGGTCGAGTAGTCGAAGTAGTTGAACGGGTGGGCCCGCACGCGGGCGTCGCAGCCGGAGCGGGTGGCGCGGGCGTAGAAGCCGCCGGCAAAGGTGCCCCCCGGGTCCTCGACCCACTCGTCGACGTTGCCGACCATGTCGAAGATCTCATCCTCGCCCCAGCGGCTCACGCAGGTGGGGGTCCCGCCGGTGACCCGCAGCAGCGGGACCCCATCGCTCTCGACCAGGTTGAGCCGGGGGTCCGAGTGGTTGGCGGAGAAATTCCCGTGGAGGATGTGGGCCGGGTGATCCTCGCGGAAGACGTTGCAGGCATCCTGGCGGTAACGCTTCCCGTAGGGGAAGTCGGTCTGCTGCTCGCCGCGGCAGGCGGTGACCCACTCGTTCTCCTTGCAGAGGCGCTTGCCGGCGTTGGAGCAGGCCTCCTGGGCGAGCTCGCCGGAGACGTACCCGGCGGGGAGGTTGCCCGGCCAGGGCATGGCCTTCATGCGAAAAGGCTCGCGCTGGAACGCGGGGACCGGGGGGAGCTCCATGGTGCGGGCGAGGGACTCCTCGGGGGCCTCCTCCCGGGCAGCTTGCCACTTTTCAAGGGACCAGAGGGTCAGGCGCTGGGAGGGAGGATAATGCGGCGAGAGCGGCTGGTGCGTCTCGACCTCGACCAGCGTGGCCTCGTAACGGTCGATGCAGAAGCGACCGGCGACCGCGACCATGTCCTCCGGGCAGGAGATGCGTGCGGGCAGGATGGAGAGCGAAGCGGTGCGCTTGAGGGGCTCGTGGAGGCCGATGCTGCCCCGCTTTTTTCGCCGCTTCTTCCCCTTGGTTTTCCCATCCCTGGGGGGCGGCTGGGGCTTGACCACGGGCGGCTTCGCCGGTGGCTTCGTGGGTGGCTTCGCCGGCGGCTTCGGGGCCGGCTTGCCGGCCCCGGAGGGGGGCTTGGCGGGGGGCTTGGCGAGGCCCGGCGCGGCGAGGAGCGCGGAGGCGAGGGCAGCGAGGGCGAAGGCCCGGAGGCGGGGGAGCATGGAGCCGGTAGCGACCTAGCGAGAAACGAAGTACCCGGCAACGGTGCTCTTCAACACCCTGGCCTACGCGCGGTTCTTCGCCGTGGTGTTCCTCGCGAGCTGGCTGCTGGCCCGGTTCCGCGTGGCCCGGCTCGCCTTCTTGCTGGGGGCCAGCTACTATTTTTATGCGGGCTGGAAGTGGCAATACCTGCCGCTCATCTTCGCGTCTTCCACCATCGATTACCTGCTCGCGCTGAAGATCGACGCGGAGCCCTCGCCGGAGAGCCGGCGGCGCTGGCTGGTGCTGACGGTGGTGGTGAACCTGGGGCTCCTGGGGTTCTTCAAGTACTGGAATTTCAGCCTGGAGACCGTGCAGAGCGTGGTGAGCTTCTTCCGCGGGGGGCCGGGCCCGGACCTGCGGGGGTGGATGCTGGGGTTCGCGCTCCCGGTGGGGATCTCGTTCTTCACCTTCGAGTCGATGAGCTACGTCATCGACGTCTACCGCCGCGAGATCCCGGTGTGCCGCAGCTACCTGCGGTACCTGCTGTTCGTGGCCTTCTTCCCTCACCTGGTGGCGGGGCCCATCGTGCGCCCCGCGCAGCTGCTGCCGCAGTTTGACGCCGAGCCTCGCCTCGACGCCAGGGAGGGGGGCGAGGGGCTTTTCCTGATCGCCGCCGGGCTCCTCAAGAAGGTCGTCATCGGCGATTACCTGGCGCTCAACCTCGTGGACCGGGTGTTCGACCGGACCACCAGCTTCTCGGCGCTGGAGACCCTGGCCGGGGTCTACGGCTACGCGCTCCAGATCTACTGCGACTTCAGCGGCTACACGGACGTGGCCATCGGCAGCGCGCTGCTGCTCGGTATCCGTATCAACGAGAATTTCCGCAGCCCGTATCAGTCCACCAGCCTGCAAGAGTTCTGGCAGCGGTGGCACATCTCGCTCTCCACCTGGCTCCGGGATTACCTCTACATCCCGCTGGGCGGCAACCGCGGATCGTCGTGGCACACCTACCGCAACATGATGATCACCATGCTGCTCGGCGGGCTGTGGCACGGCGCGTCCTGGACCTTCGTGTTCTGGGGGTTCCTCCACGGCGGCGCCCAGGCCCTCGGCCGGGCCTGGCAGCGCTCGCGCCCCCGCAGCGAGGGCCCCGCGCCGCTCTGGCAGCGCATCGGCTGGGGTCTGGTCACCTTCCACTTCGTCTGCTTCGCCTGGGTCTTCTTCAGGGCCCCCACCTTCGCCAAGGCCCTCGCGGTCCTGAAGCAGCTGACCACCCTCACGACCTTCCACCCCAACCTACCCCCTCGCCTCCTGCTGGTGCTCGCCCTGGGCTTCGCCACGCACCTGCTCCCGCACGCGCTCTACGACCGCATCAAGGAGCGCTTCATCGCCCTGCCGGCCCCGGCGCAGGCCGCCCTCCTGCTCGCCGCCGCCTACCTGCTCCGCGAGGCCAGCAGCACCGCCGCGGTGCCCTTCATCTACTTCCAGTTCTGATCGCCCCCGTCCCCTGCAACCGACGTATCAGGCGCCCTCTCCTCGCCGCCGCCGCAGGTGGACCCAGAACCAGTACCCGAGGCCCCCCGCGCTCACCCCCGCCGCCGGCAGCAGCAGCGCCCCGTGGCCCAGCCTGCTCTGGACCAGCGCCCCACCCGCGGCCCCCGCAAAGAACCCCCCGAGCAGCGCCAGGAACAGCCAGAGCCGCCACGTATCCACCTGCACCCCCCGGATCGCCTGCCCCAGCAGGATGCCCAGATCCGTCACCACCCCCGTCATGTGCGTGGTCCGCAGCACCGCCCCGCTGAAGTTCGACGCCAGGGCGTTCTGCATGCCGCAGGCGACGGCGGTCAGGTGGCTCGACGCCTGCGACGCCCCCTCGCTGGCCGCGAGGTACGCGGCCAGCAACAGCACCCCTTCCAGCAGCAGACCGACCCCGTAACGACGCCCCATCCGCAGCGTCGCGTCGCCCACGATGAGGCCGCTCAGCATCGACCCCAGCAGGAACGAAAGAACGATCCAGAGCCCGTCCAGGCGCGCCAGGGGCCCGAGCTGCCCCGCCTGCGCCCCCGCGTCGGTCAGCGCCCCCGTGACGTGAGAGACCCCGCGATGCTCGGCCCCCAGCAGCCCGAGGGCGTTGATGAACCCGGCGGTCGCGGCCAGCAGAAAGGCGGTCGAATAAAGCCAGGACGGGGTGAACCGCCGCATCGCAAAGATCCTTGTTTGACGCGGAGCGCTACCACCATGGCCCCCGCCGCGCAACGCCACCGCAAGGGCACGGAAGAGGGTACCCCTTGCCCCAGCCTGGGATCCATGTCATCGTAAGAAAACGATGAACCAGAAGAACGCCCAGGCCTGCTGTCCGGCCCCGAACAGCGAGCCCGACCTGCGACCCATCGAGGGGCCCGAGGCGGATGACGAGCTGGCGGCGCTGAGCAAGGCCCTGGGGCACCCGGCCCGCGTGCAAATCCTGCGCATTCTTGCGAGAAAAACCGCCTGCATCTGCGGCGACATCGTGGACGAGCTACCGCTGGCGCAGTCCACGGTATCGCAGCACCTCAAGGTGTTGAAAGAGGCGGGCTTGATCCGGGGAGAGGTCGACGGGCCCCGGGTCTGTTACTGCCTCGAACCGCGCACCTTGCGCCGCCTCAAGGTGCTCATCGCCGGTCTTTTAACCAGTCATCGTACATCGACGATCAACAGATGAAGAAGCCGCAAGAAGCGCATGATGGGGCGACCGACGGGCCGCGAGGGCTGATGGAGAGGCTCTCGTTCCTGGACAGGTACCTGACCCTGTGGATCTTCCTGGCGATGGGGTTCGGGGTGGGGCTAGGGTACCTGGCCCCCGGGGTGCCTGCAGCGCTGCAGAAGATGAGCGTGGGGGCGACCTCGATCCCCATCGCGCTCGGGTTGATCTTGATGATGTACCCGCCGCTCGCCAAGGTGCGGTACGAGGAGCTGGGCAAGGTCTTCCAGAACCGGCGCGTGCTGGGCCTGTCGCTGGTGCAGAACTGGGTCCTCGGGCCGCTGCTGATGTTCGGCCTGGCGGTGCTTTTCCTGAGGGACAAGCCCGAGTACATGCTGGGCCTGATCCTGATCGGGCTGGCGCGGTGCATCGCCATGGTCATCGTCTGGAACGACCTGGCCAAGGGGGATACCGAGTACTGCGCGGGGCTGGTGGCCTTCAACTCGATCTTCCAGGTGCTCTTTTTCCCGGTGTACGCTTACTTCTTCGCGACGGTGCTGCCGGGGTGGCTGGGCCTGGAGGGCGCCTTCGTGAACATCTCGATGGGGGACATCGCGCAGAGCGTGGCGATCTACCTTGGCATCCCGTTCGCGGCGGGCTTCCTGACCCGGCGGGCGCTGGTGAGCTTGAAGGGCAGGGGCTGGTACGAGGCAGAATTTGTCCCTCGCGTCGGCCCGATCACCCTCGTCGCCCTGCTCTCCACCATCGTCGTCATGTTCTCGCTCAAGGGCGAGACGATCGTGCAGCTGCCGCTCGACGTGCTCCGCATCGCCGCGCCGCTCCTCGTCTACTTCGCCGTGATGTTCGCGCTCTCCTTCCTCATGAGCAAGCGCGTCGGCGCCGACTACAGGCAGTCGGCGACGCTCTCGTTCACGGCGGCCTCCAACAACTTCGAGCTCGCCATCGCCGTCGCCATCGCCAGCTTCGGCCTCCACAGCGGCGCCGCCTTCGCCGCCGTCATCGGTCCTCTCGTCGAGGTGCCTGCCCTCATCGCCCTGGTGAACGTGGCGCTCTGGGCGCAAAAGCGCTTCTTCCCCCCCCTGACCCAGGCCTCCTCGCCTGGCTCTGCCGAGTGATCCCATGCATCGTCCTCGAACCCTTCTCTTCCTCTGCGTCGCCAACTCGGCGCGCAGCCAGATGGCCGAAGGCCTGGCGCGTCAGCTCCTCGGCGACCGTGTCGCCGTGCAGAGCGCCGGCAGCGAGCCCTCCGTCGTCCACCCCCTCGCCATCGAGGTGATGGGCGAGCTTGGCATCGACCTGGCGTCGCACCGCTCGAAGTCCGTTCAATCGATCGATCCGACCCCGGTGGACCTGGTCGTCACGCTCTGCGCCGAGGAGGTCTGCCCCGCCTTCCTCGGCGCCGCGCGGCGGCTCCACTGGCCCATCCCGGACCCGGCGAGCAAGGACCCCTCGCTCCCCCAGGATGAGCTGCGGACGCGCTTCCGGACCGCCCGCGACCAGATCCTGGCGCGCCTCGAGATCCTCCAAGCGCTGCTCGAGCTCCCGCCCTCGCCAGTTGCCCATGAGTTCCATGCAAGCGTCCGGGTGCGAGACCTGCCCCGCAGCGTGCGCTTCTACGCATGGCTGCTGGGGTCCGAGCCGAGGGAGTGGACGCACCGTTACGCGACCTTCCTGCTCCCGGACCTGCGGACCAACTTTGTGCTCCTGGTCTCCGACGGGAAGGAGCTGCACCACGACACGCTGTACCACCTGGGGATCTGCGTGGCCGATCGAGCCGCGGTGGTGGGGGCCCACGGGCTGGCGAAGGCGGCGGGGGCCACCGTCCACAAGCCTCCGCGGACGACGTGGCGCGGGACGCCGCTCCACGAGCTATGGCTGGAGGATCCGGACGGAAACCTCGTCGAGATCTACGCGCGCCTCACCCCCGAAGAGCTGGCGCAGATGCCAGCGGACCAGGAGCCGCTCTTGTTGAGCTGAAGGTCGCCCTGCGAGGGGCTCGCCGGCGATCTCAGCGAACCTGCGGGTGCTCGCGCATCCAGCGGCGGATCAGCTCGAGGGCCTTGCGGCGGTGGCTCACGGCGTTCTTCCGGGCGGGGTCGACCTCGGCGAAGGTGAGGCCGTCGGTCTCGTCGCCGGAGAAGAGGGCGTCGTAGCCGAAGCCGCCGAGGCCCCGGGGCTCGCGCAGGATACGGCCGTGGGCCTCGCCCCGGGCGGTGAAGAGGATGGCGCCGTCCGGGGCTGCGAGGGCGATGACGACCTGGAACGAGGCGCGCCGGGCGTCGCCCTCGTGGGCCGAGAGGAGCTGGAGGAGGCGGTGGCGGTTGGCCTCGTCGAGGGCCTCCCGGGGGCGTCCGGAAGCTCTATACGACAGGACGCGACCGGTGGACGTGTCGACCTCGCAGTCGCTGAAGCGGGCGGAGATGACGCCGGGGAGGCCGCCGAGGGAAGGGACGACGAGGCCCGCGTCCTCGGCGAGGGTGAGGGCCCCGGCGTGGCGCGCGTAGAAGGAGGCCTTGAGCCTGGCGTTGCCGTCGAGGTCCGGGGCCGTCTCCTCGGGTTCCGGGGCCGAGAGGGGGAGGAATTCGTGGCCAAGTTCGCCCAGGATGGCCTGGTATTCCCGCAATTTACCCGGGTTTCCGGTGCCCAGGTGGAGGCGCGGCAGGGAGGTCATGAGGAGGGGGTAGCGCACTCTGCGGTGGGACGGTACAGGGAGGGTATGCTCACGAGGCAGATCCTGGAGCTCGGGCTGGCTGCCTTCGAGCACGGCTACCTGGACCGAGAGACGCTCCTGGAGGCCCTGATCGCCGCGTCCTCAAGCAACGACCCAGAGAGCTCGGAGCGCTTCTGGATGCAGCGCGGGCTGTCGCCGGAGCAGCTGGACACGCTGCTGATCAACCCGGCCACGCTCTCCTCGGCGAAGAGCCGGGGCTCGGACGTGACGGGGCTTTCGATCGTGATCACGAGCAGCGTGCTGCGGGATATCCCGGAGACGCCGGGGGAGAACGAGGCGCCCATCGCGCGCTTTGACATGGGGGATCCGACGGAGCGCTTCACCTGGCGCGGGGTGCTGGGGGTCGGCGGCATGGGCGAGGTGCTCGAGTACGAGGATCGCTTCGTGGGCCGGAGCGTGGCCATCAAGCGCATCAAGCCGGAGACCCAGAACATGCCGCGGGCGTCGGCGATGCTGGAGCGCGAGGCGCGGGTCACCGGGCGCCTGGAGCACCCGAACATCGTGCCCCTCTACGACATGGGCAACGACCCGCTGCGGGGCCCGTTCTACATCATGCGCCTGCTGTCCCACCCGACCCTGGCGCAGATCCTGGTCAACCTGCGCAAGCGAGACCCGGACACGCTCCACAACTACTCGCTCAACAAGCTGGTCCGCTGCTTTGTCCAGGTGTGCCGCGCGGTGGATTACGCGCACAGCCGGGGCGTGGTCCACTGCGACCTGAAGCCGGCCAACATCCTGGTGGGGCCCTACGGCGAGGTGCTCGTCGTCGACTGGGGGTTCTGCCACATCCTGGGGGAGCGGCGCACCCAGCGCGGGGGCACCCCGGGGTTCCTGGCCCCCGAGCAGCTTGACCCGGACGGCGGCGTGCTCGACCCGCGCACCGACGTCTTTGCGCTGGGCGCGGTGCTCTACGACATCCTGTGCCTGCAGCATGCGTTCCCCATCCTGCCGATGCAGTTCATGATCGACGCGGTGCGCCGGGGGCAGCCGCCCTTCCCGCCGCCGCTCCCCCCTTCGAGCCGTGCCCAGGACCGCCGCATCTCGCCGGAGCTGGAAGAGATCTGCCTCAAGGCCCTCTCGTTTGACCCGGCGCAGCGCCATGAATCGGCCCGGGAGCTGGCCGACGCCATCGACTTTTACCTCGAAGGCACCAAGGAAAAGGAGCGACGGCTGCGCCGGGCGCAGGATCTGACCGAGCAGGGGGATCTGCTCGCCGGCAACTACCGCGAGCTGCTCCTGGAGACACCGGAGCGCGTCGCGGAGCTGAACCGCATCCGCGCCAGCATCGCCCCCTGGAGCAGCCAGGAAGACAAGCAGAGCCTGTGGGACGCGGAGGACCGGGAGGCGGTGCTCCAGTCCGTCTCGCTCCGCACCTTCCAGGCGGCGGTCGCGACCTACGAGCATGCCCTGGAGGAAGCCCCCGATTTCACGCCGGCCCGCCTGGGCCTGGCGCGCCTCTACTGGGAGGCCCTGCAGCGCGCCCAGGACCGCCGCGCCGAGGGCGAGCGCGTCTACCTGGAAGGCATGGTCAACCAGTACGACGACGGCTCGCTCCAGCGCTCCGCCCGCACCGTGGCCAACCTGTCGCTCAAGGTCATCGGCCCCTTCCGGCGCCTGAGCCTCTGGTTGACCGGCGAGATCGGCCGCCGCTTGCTGCCCATCCGGGAGCAGGTGTTCCCGGGGCCCATCGTCGAGGCCCACGGCCTGGACCCGGGGAGCTACGTCGCGCTGATCGAGACCCCGGGGGGGACGATCCGCGCGCCGCTGCACCTGCGCGCCGGGGTGGAGGTCGCCCTCTGGATCGATGTCTCCAGCGTGGGCACCCTGATCCCGGGCGAGGTGCTGGTCCCCGCGGGGGAGGCGCTGCTGGGAGGCCACGAGACCAGCCTCCTCGGCGATGACCTGCGCCGCATCCAGGTGCCGGCCTTTTACCTCGAAGAATTCCCAGTGACCTTCGGGGCTTATTTGGCCTTCCTGGGGGCGCTGCGGGACCAGGACCCGGCCCAGGTCGAGCGCTTCCTCCCCCGATCCGAGCAGGAGGACCCTTACTGGGAATGGAATGGCGAGCGCTGGCTCCCTGCACGGATTCGCCGCTGGGGCTCGGACCGAGAAGCCCTGCTCTCCCTGCCGGTGGTCGGCGTCGATCTCGCCGGAGCGCTGGCCTACGCCCAGTGGAAATCCTCCGTGACCGGCCGCCACTACCGGCTACCCAACGAGCTGGAGTGGGAAAAAGCAGCGCGCGGGGTCGATGGACGGGCTTACCCCTGGGGCGATCACTTCGACGCCTCGTTCTGCAAGATGCGCGAGTCGCGGCGCGGCGCCGCGCAGCCCGAGCCTTGCGGATCCTTCGCCGAGGATGTCTCCCCCTACGGGGTTCACGACATGGCTGGCGGCGTCGCCGAGTGGGCGATCCCGGCCTTCGAGGGGGATAGCGGTCAGCTCAGCAACCAGGCGGTGTCCCGCGGGGGGGCCTGGTGCGACTGGCGCCTCGACTGCCACGCCGCGGCCCGGCGGCCTTACGGCCCGGCGGAGCGCTCGGACCGGGTGGGCTTCCGGCTGGCCCGGTCGGCGGACGACGTGGGGGCGTCGAGCTCGTCCCGGGCGACCTGGTAGCGCTCAGGCGTAGTCGCGCATCTGCTTGCGCATCTTGCAGAGCGCCTGCTCCTGGAGCTGCCGGATCCGCTCGCGGGAGAGGTTGTACTTGTCGCCGATCTCCTTGAGGGTCAGCTCGTCCTCGTCGTCGAGGCCGAAGCGCCACCGGATGATGCGGGCCTCGATGGGCGTCAGGAGGGCGAGCAGGCGGTGGATCTCTTCTCCCCACTTCTGGTTGGCCAGGGTCTCGAAGGGGGACAGCGCGTTCTCTTCCTGGAGGAAGTCGATGAACTTGCGGCCATCCTCGTCGCCGACGGGGCGATCGAGGGAGAAGGGGGTCTCGGCGTAGAAATCCTTCACCCGCTCCAGCTTCTCGCGGGGGATCCCGGTCTCGTGCTCCAGCTCCTCGACCGTGGGCTCGCGGCCGGTCCGGGCGAAGATCGCCTGGGTGGCCCGGGTGACCCGGTTGTAGGTGTCGAGCATGTGCACCGGGATGCGCACCGCGCGCCCCTTGTCGGCGAGGGCGCGGCTGATCGCGTGGCGGATCCACCAGGAAGCGTAGGTCGAGAAGCGGTAGCCGCGGGTGTGGTCGAACCGCTCGACGGCCTTCATCAGCCCGATGTTGCCCTCTTGAATCAGGTCGATGAGGGGCAGACGGCCGCGGTTGTAGCGGCGCGCGATGCTGACCACCAGCCGGAGGTTGGCCCGGACAAACCGGTTCTTGGCCACCATCTGCCGCTGGTACGAGGACTCGACCTTCTGCAGCCACTTCTTGGCGCCAGGGTAGAGCGAGACCAGCGAGTGCAGGCCCGACTCTTCTTCTTCGCCCTGGGGCTCGCGACCCAGCTTGCGCGCCGAGGCGAGGGCGTCCGCCATCCAGATCCGATCCGAGTCGGGCAGCCGGATGACGCGAGCCAGCGCGGCGCTCTCCTCGTGCCAGAGGCGCTGCTCGGCGGCGCTCAGCTTGTTGCGGTTCTTGCGGGCGGCCTTGAGCAGGCGGCGCAGCTCGGCGAGCTGGGGCACCTGGGGCCGGTCCTCCTCGTTCAGCGTCAGGATCTGCTTCTCGAGCTGGTCAAGGAGGGCCTCGGCGGCGGGCAGGAAGGAGAGCAGGGCGCACCAGTGCTCCACCTCGGACTCCTCGACCTGGACCGCGGTCTTCAGCTCCTCGTCGGGGCCCATCACCTCGTGGGTGGCCATGTCGCGGAAGTACCGGGCCAGGGTCGTGTCGCCCCCGCCGTCCTCCACGTCCCGCAGCCCCGCCGGCGCGCGCTCCGGGCTCGGCTCGAAGCTGGACATCTCCTCGAACGCCAGCTCTTCCGTCTCGACTTCCTCGGAGGCGCCGACCACGCGGACCTGGGTCGACTCCGCCGGCTTGGGGACATCTGGGATCTTGGTGGCGGTGTTGCGTCGGTTGCTGGCCATGGCGTTCTCTC
>JALOQB010000090.1 GCA_025453595.1 Polyangiaceae bacterium | reverse complement strand
AGCCCCGCGGGTCCCGCGCGAAGCGTGGGCAAGGGGCGTTTCTGAGATCGAGGAGGGTCTTGTCGTCTCGCGTGGAAGCCCCTCTTCACACCGTGGGGGAGCCGGGGGATGCAAGGGGGCCGCGCGGGGCGCAGCCCCATCGGCCCCCTTGCCCGGGGGTGGGCGGGCAGCCCACCGTTTCCGCGAAGCCCCGGGGCGCAGCCCCTCCCTCAAGTCCTTGCCCGGGTGTGGGCGGGCAGCCCACCGTTCCCACGAAGCCCCCGGGGCGCAGCCCCCTCCCTTCCTTGCCCGGGGGTGGGCCCCACAAGGCCCACGTCCCCCCAAAGCCCTCTTGACCGCTGGAAGTGCCCTCACCCATGGGGCATCCCGCAGGGAAGGTCAAGGAGCAGCGGTGAAAAGGGTCTTTCCCACCAGCAACGTGGAATTTGTCACCAACTGGGGCTAGGACGCCACCCTTCATGGAAGAGCGCTACCCCACGTCTCTATCGGGTCAGCTCCGCCGGCAAGCGACACCGTATTTCGTGGGATCGTTGCTGCTGGCAGGGCAGCAGAGCCTGATGTTTGCCCGGGACTGGCTGTTCAAGCTGGGGGTGGATGCGGCGGTGACGGAGCGCCACCCGGAGGCGGTGAGGGCGGCGCTGCTGGCGGGGGGTGCGGTGGTGCTGGCGGCTGGCATGCGTGTGCTGTCGCGGGTGCTGATCTTCAACGGGGGGCGAGCGGCCGAGTACGAGCTGCGGGCAGAGCTCCTGCGGAAGCTGCACCAGCTCGGTACGAGTTTTTCGCAGAAGCTATCGACCGGGGACATCCTGAGCCGCTCGACGAACGATCTGACGCAGGTACGCCTGCTGCTGGGGTTCGGGATCCTGAACGTGGTCAACACGCTGTTCGCGCTGGTCTCGGCGCTGTCGCTGATGATCGGGATCAGCGGCAAGCTGACGCTGGCGGCGCTGGCCCCGGCGCCGGTGTTGATGCTGGTGACCCGGTGGTTCTCGCGGCAGATGTTCCTGCGGACCCGCGACAACCAGGAGTCGCTGGGGCAGCTCAGCGGCCGGGTGCAGGCGAGCCTGGCGGGGGTGCGGGTGGTGCGAGCGCTGTCTCTGGAGGCATCCGAGGAGCGGGCGTTCCGGCAGATCTCGGAGGTGTACCTGGAGAAGAGCCTCTCGCTGGCCCGGCTCCGGGGGATGATGTTCCCCATCATGGGGGCGGTGGCCTCGGCGGGGGCTGTCATCGTGTTCTGGTACGGCGGCTCGCTGGTGCTGGAGCGCCAGATTTCCCACGGGGATTTCATCGCCTTCTCGACGGGCCTGGCGCGGCTGATCTGGCCGCTGATGGCCCTCGGGTTTGTGGCCTCCATCGTCCAGCGCGGGCGGGCGAGCTACGCGCGGCTCCAGGAGGTCTTCGAGGCGGTGCCCCAGGTGCAGGACGGGACCGCGCCGGCGCCATCGCGCGTCGAGGGGGCGCTGGAGGTGCGCGGTCTCTCGTACCGGATCCAGGAGCGAACGGTCCTCGATGAGGTCTCGTTCCAGGTACCGGCGGGGACGAGCCTGGCCATCGTGGGCCGCACCGGGAGCGGGAAGTCGACCCTCGCGGCCCTGCTCCCCCGGCTGCTCCCCACGCCCCCCGGCGCCGTGTTCCTGGACGGGCATGACATCAGCACGCTGCCGCTCCGGGCCCTGCGCCGCGCGGTGGGGTACGCCCAGCAGGACGCGTTCCTGTTCTCCACCACGGTCGCCCGCAACATCGGCTTTGCGCTGGACGATCCGGACTCGGATGCATCGCTCCAGCGCATCCGCGAGGCCGCGGCGGAGGCGCAGATCCTCGCCGAGCTGGACGGGCTCCCGGAGGGGCTCGACACGGTGGTCGGCGAGCGCGGGGTCCAGCTCTCCGGGGGCCAGCGCCAGCGCGTCGCCCTGGCCCGGGCCTTCCTCGGGGAGCCTCCGATCCTGGTGCTCGACGACCCCCTCTCGGCGGTCGACGCCAGGACCGAGGCGGCCATCCTGGAGGCCATCGAGCGCCAGGCCCAGCGACGTACGATCCTGCTCATCACCCACCGGGTGGCGGCGGCGGCCCGCTGCGACAGCGTCCTGGTGCTGGAGCAGGGGCGCGTCGCCGAGCACGGCACCCACGACGAGCTGCTCACGCGCGGCGGGCTCTACGCGGCCCTTGCCGAGGAGCAACGGCGCGAGCGAGAGCTGGCAGACCTGCGGAGCGCCCCATGACCCGACCGACCAACAACCAGCGCGGAGCCCGCGCCCTGCGGGCCTTCCACGAGGAGGACGAGCAGCAGAAGACCTACGACCTCGCCCTGCTGCGGCGCCTCGGGCCTTACCTGGCCCCGCACCGGGGCGTGCTGATCGCCTCCCTGGTCGCGCTCCTCGCCCTCTCGGCCCTCGCCCTCGGTCGCCCCCTGGTGATGCAGCACGGCATGAACGCCGCCGCCAGCGCCGCCCCGGGCGCCTCCGATCAGCTCGTCAAGGCGGGCCTCTCCCTGCTCGCCATGATCTCCGCCGAGCAGCTGCTGATCTTCCTGCAGATCTTCTCGATGCAGATCGTCGGCGCCCGCGCCATGCACGACCTGCGGCTCCAGGTATTCCAGTTTCTCCATACACGTCGCCTGGCCTTCTTCGACAACCAGCCGGTGGGGCGCCTGGTCACCCGCGTGACCAACGACGTCGACGCCCTCAACGAGATGTTCGCCTCCGGCGCCCTCAACGCGGTGGGGGATCTGCTCCGGCTCCTGGGCATCGTCGCCCTGATGCTCTACCTGAACTGGAAGCTCGCGCTCATCGCCTTCGCGGCGGTGCCGCCGATCGCGCTGCTGGTCAACTGGATCCGCAAGCGAGCCCGGGTCGCCTTCCGGGAGATCCGGCTGAAGACGGCGCGCCTGAACGCGAGCCTGGCGGAGCAGATCAGCGGCATGGCGGTGGTGCAGGCCTACGCCCGGGAAGAGCCCTGTCAGGCCGAGTTTGACGAGATCAACCGCACCTACCGGGACGTCAATTACCGATCGATCGCCCTGGACGCGGGCCAGGACGCCGCCATCGAGATGGTCTCCTCCATCTGCATCGCGGCCCTCATCTGGTACGCCGGCGCGCGGGTCTTCGGGGAGCAGATCCCCTTCGGCCAGCTGGTGGCCTTCGTGGCCTACATCGAGCAGTTCTTCGGCCCCATCCGCGACCTATCCGCCCGCTACACCATCCTCCAGTCTTCCCTCACCGGCGCCGAGCGGATCTTCCAGCTCCTCGACTCGACGGAGGAGGACGCCCCGCCTCACCCCTCCCCTGCCCCCGACGGCGACCCCTCGCTGGCCCTCTCCTTCGAGCAGGTCTCCTTCGCCTACAAGGCCGGCGCCCCGGTCCTCCAGGAGATCTCCTTCGCCGCGCGCCCCGGCGAGCGCATCGCCCTGGTCGGCGCCACCGGCTCCGGCAAGAGCACCATCGCCAGCCTGCTCCTGCGCCTCTACGACCCCACCGCCGGCACCCTCCGCGTCGAGGGGCGCGACGTGCTCGCCCTCGATCGCACCACCCTCCGCCGTCGCTTCGCCGTCGTCCCCCAGGATGTCTTCCTCTTCCCTGGGACCGTCGCCGACAACATCGCCCTCGGCGACCCTTCCCCCGATCGCTCCCGCGTCGAGCGCTGCCTCCAGCAGATCGGCGCCCTCGACCTCTTCCAGCAGCGCCCCGGCGCCCTCGATGCCCCCGTCGACGAGCGCGGCTCCAACTTCTCCGCCGGCGAGCGCCAGCTCCTCGCCTTCGCTCGCGCTCTCTACCGCGACGCCCCCATCCTCATCCTCGACGAGGCCACCGCCAGCGTCGACAGCGTCACCGAGGCTCGCCTCCAGACCGCCCTCGACGCCCTCCTCTCCCGGCGCACCGCCCTCATCATCGCCCACCGCCTCTCCACCGTCCGCTCCGTCGATCGCATCCTGGTGCTCTCCCAGGGCCAGATCGTCGAACAGGGCTCCCACGACGAACTCCTCCAGAAAGACGGGCTCTACGCTCGCCTCCACGCGCTCCACCAGACAGGGTCTTTATTGACCTGATGAGGCCATCGCCCTGCCACCGTCCTGGCGTCGTGCGCGTCTCGTCGCTTTCGCTCCTGTTGCTGGCCGGCTGCACCACGCCACCGGCGCCGATCCAGCCCGAACCACCTCCTGCGGCCTCGCCTCGTGCTCCCCCCGAGGCCAGCGAGGCACCGGCGCCCGCCTCCCCCCCCGCACCGAGGCCGGCGCCGCTCCCGGTCTCCGCGGAGGAGGCGAGGCAACGGGTGGCCGAGCTCCCCGAGGTGCAGGCGCTGAGCCAGCAGTCGACGTTTCGCCAGGACAGGGAGCGCAAGGTGAAGCTGAAGGTGTGGGTACGGCGCGAGGCGATCGCGGGGTGCGCCCCTCCGGGCTGCAAGCACGAGGTCGAGGCCGGCGACGAGGAAGACCCACCGGACGGGCCGGGAGCCCTCAGCTTCACCGTCGATGCCCACCAGGGGGGGCTGGAGGTCCAGCTTCGCAACGACGACGGCGTCGCCCAGGGGTTTGCCCCCTACACGCCCTGGAGCGAGCTCCAGAAGCGCCGGGAACGCTACCTGGACCTGCTGTTCTCGCTGCCAGACGTGCGGGCCTACGACGCGATGCTGCGCCGGCTCTCCCGGGGGAAGGTCTGGATGACCGTGCGCATCGAGGAGACCCCCACCCTCGGCTGCGCGGAGGGCGCGCCGGACTGCCGCTGGCAGTACTACGTGGGGGAGCGCCACGACGATCACACGGTGCGGGGCAGCACCTACGAGATCGACGATGTCAGCGGCAAGATCTGGCGCACCGATCTGGCGGGGCGACGCACCCCGGTCGCCGCGCCTGCCGGCAAGAAACCCCGGCGCTGAGCGCGCTCACCCGTGCATGGGCGGGACCGGCGTGCGCAGGGTGACCAGCTCCTCCGCGGCGGTCGGGTGGATGCCGATGGTGGCATCGAACTGCGCCTTGGTCGCCCCGGCCCGCAGCGCCACCGCGAAGCCCTGGACGATCTCGCCCGCCTCGGGGCCCACCACATGCAGCCCCAGCACCCGGTCCGTCTTCGCGCAGACCACCAGCTTCATCATCGTCTTGAACGGCAGCCCGCTCAGCGTGTTCCGCATGGGCCGGAAGGTCGTCCGGTAGATCACGCACTGCTCGCCCCGGTGCCACGCCTCGTCCTCCGTCAGCCCCACGGTCGCCACCTGCGGCGTCGCGAAGACCGCGGTCGGGATCAGGTCGTAGTCCACCGTGGCATCCGGTTGCCCCCCGAACAGGCGCCTCGCCAGGGCCATGCCCTCGGCCAGCGCCACCGGCGTGAGCTGCACCCGACCGATGCAGTCCCCCAGCGCGTACACCCCGGGGCGCGAGGTCTGGAACTGCTCGTCCACCAGGATGACCCCCCCGGGAGAGGTGTCAACACCGACCTCTTCGAGGCCAAGGCCGCTGGTCGCCGGGACGCGCCCGATGGCGGCGAGCTGGAGGTCCGCGGGCAGCTCGCTCCCGTCGTCGAGGGTGGCCACGATGGAGTCACCGCGGCGGTCGAGGCGTTCGATGGTGTGGCGGGTGTGGAGGTGCACGCCGTGGAGCTGGATCTGCTCGCTGAAGAAGGCGCGGACGTCCACGTCGAAGGCGTTGAGGAGCTGGGGATCCTTGTGGACCAGGTGCACCTCGCTGCCCAGGGCGCGGAAGATGCAGGCCAGCTCGACGCCGATGTAGCCGCCGCCGGCCACCACGACGCGGCGGGGCTGGGCGCGGAGGGCGAAGAAATCATCGCTGGTCTTGCCCAGCTCCCAGCCCGGGATCGGGAGCACACGCGGGCGACCGCCGGTGGCGATCAGGGTGGTCCCTGCCTGGAGGGTCCGCTCCCCGACCTGCACGCCGCCGGGGACGAGGCGGCCAAAGCCCTCGATCACGGTGACCCCTGCGTTCACCAGGAGCGAGCGGTAGACGCCGTTGAGGCGCCGGATCTCGGCCTCGCGACGGTCGACCAGGGTGGCCCAGTCGAAGCGAGGCGTGCCGTCGAGGGACCAGCCAAAACCGGCGGCCTCCTGGAAGGTCTCGGCAAAGCCAGCACCGTAGACCATGAGCTTCTTGGGGACGCACCCGATGTTGACGCAGGTGCCGCCGAGGCGGGCGGCCTCGACCAGCGCGACCCGGGCGCCAAAACCTGCCGCGATGCGCGCGGCCCGCACCCCGCCGGACCCGCCCCCGACCACCACCAGATCGAACGAATCACTCATGGGCCTTACGTACACCGTCCCCGGGCCTGGGGCCTCCCGGATCGGACCGCCGCGGCCCTTGTGTCACGGCCAGGGGGCGAGCAAATTAAGACGGATGAGCGCCTGTGAGCCCACGCGCGGCCCATCGCTTCGCGTGGTCTGCGTCAACGACGTCTACCTCCTCGAGCACTTCCCGAGGCTTCGCACCCTGGTGCTCGAGGCCGCCGAGCGGGACCCGGCGGACCTCCTTCTGGTGTCCCTCGCCGGAGATTTCATCTCCCCCAGCCTGCTCTCCAGCCTCGACCAGGGCCGCGGCATGATCGACTGCATGAACGCGGTGCCGATCACCCACACGATCTTCGGCAACCACGAGGATGACCTGCCCTTCGAGGTCCTCCAGGAGCGGGTCCGCGAATTCCGGGGCACCTGGCTCTCGACCAACCTTGATTTTGACCCCCCGCTCCCGGCCACCCAGATCCTCCACCTCGGCGGCGGCCAGCGCCGCTCGATCCGCGTGGGCCTCGTCGGCGTCGTCATGCACGATCGCTCCATCTACCGGGGCCAGCCCTTCGGCGGACGCCTGCTCCTGCCCGCCAACGAGGTCGTGCTCCGCACCGCGCAGCACCTGATCGAGCACGAGGGTTGCGCCTGCGTCATCCCCTTCACCCACCAGGACATCCACTCGGATCGAGCCCTGCTCCGGGCCCAGAGCAACCCTCCGTTTCCGGTCCTCATCGGGGGCCACGAGCACTCGGTCTTCCTCGAAGAGATCGGCATGAGCTGGCTGGTCAAGGCCGGCTCCGACGCGGTGCATGCGGCCATCGTCGACCTGCGCTGGCCCGCCGAGGCCCCGCCCCCCGGGGCCCCGGACCTCCCCACCACCCACGTGCGCCTCGACGACACCATCCGCCACCCGGAGGACCCGGCCCTCCGCGCTCGCGTCGATGGCCACATGAAGGCCGTGCGCGCCCTGGAGCAGGCCACCCTGCTCACCCTCGACGCAGACCAGCAGCTCTCCTCCGTCGGCACCCGCGAGCGCCAGACGTCCCTGGGCGCCCTGCTCTGCTCTCGCCTCCGCGATGCCCTCGGCGCCGACGTCGCCCTCTTCAACGGCGGCGGGATCCGCGCAGGGAAGACCTACCAGCGGCGCTTCACCTACGGCGACCTCAAGGCCGAGATGCCCTTTGACAACGAGATCGTTGTCGCCCGCCTCCCCGCCTCTCTCCTCCAGGAAACCCTCCGCTTCTCTCGCAGCCGCGGCGTCTCCGGCGGCTTCCTCCAGACCGACGACAGGGTCGAGACCGAACCCTCCACCCACCAGATCCTCCGCGTGGCCGGCGCCCCCTACGACCCCTCCCAGCTCCTCCGCGTCGCCCTCGTTCGGAACATGTTCTTCGGCATGGATAACCTCGAACCGCTGGTGCGCTTCGGCCAGCAACACCCGGAACGCATCCCCCCCGCAGGCAGCGGGCGCGAGGCCAAGGTGGCCCTCCTCGAGGCCTTCGCTCGCGCCTTCTGGTCCCAGCTTGAACCCTTCGAGAGCATGGACCGCAACCGCGATGGCGCCGTCGATCGGGACGAGATCGCCCAGGCCATCTTCCGGCGCACCGCCGAGCCTGCATCCCCCATCACCGTCGACCTCCTGATGAAGACCCTCGACACCAACCGCGACGAGCGCATCTCCCCGGAAGAAGACCGGGCTGCCCGCGAGTTTGGTGCGCTTACCAGGGCACCGGCGTGAGAAAGTGGGCTGCGTTGCACCCGGGTCCTGGAGTAGGGTCACGAGGTGAACTTCAAGCATCTCCTCGCAGCCATCGCCCTCACCACCCTCGCCCTTGCCTGCTCCGATGACGACGACGGCGGCAGCTCGCGTCGCACCTACTGCTTCAACGGGACCGGGTACACCTGCGGCGATCAGGCCAGCTACGACAAGTGCACCAGCAACAAGGATTGCAGCGGCTGCACCCGGGACGACTCGGTCTGCAAGTAACTCTTGAACCGATCGTGGCGCTACGAGCGGACCGCGGTGACCAGGAAGATGGGCCACGAGCGCTGCTCCTTGTGCACCTCGGTCGCGGTGCCGAAGGTGACCTCGAAGAAGCCGGCCTCTTCCAGCATTTGGCCAAGCGCTCCCCGGTCAAACCCGTGGTGAAACACGCCTTCGACCCCTGGCGGGTGGAAGGTCCCGTCTTCGGTGTCGAGATCGGCGAGGGCCACGCGACCACCGGGGCGCAGATGGGCGTGCAAGGCCCGCAGCAGGCCCGCGGTGTCCTCGACGTGGTGCATGGCCATCGCGCTGACCACCAGGTCGGCCTGGAGCGCGAGGGGGGCCTGAAGGATGTCCTGGCAGTGGGTCGTCACCTTGCCGCGCAGCTCTCCCTTCGCCGAGAGCTGCGCCAGCATGGCCTCGGACACGTCCACCGCGTGGATGGCGCCGACCAGGGGCGCGATCTTGCCGCCCACGAGCCCGGTGCCGGCGCCAAAATCCAGCACCACGTCGGTGGGAGCGAGGGGCACGCGGGCCCGGATGGCGGCCACCACGCCCTCGGAGATCTGGGCAGGCACAGGGCGGCTATCCCAGTCGGCAGCCTTGTCGTGAAAGAGATCGGTCGAGGCGGGGGAGGACATGGTCGACCAGGGGTAGGGCGTATTTCACCCCATCGCCATGAAGAAATGCAAATGCTTCCCGCGGTTCAGCGGCGCAAGGGGCCCTGGGCGACGGCCTCGCGGTAGACCTCGAGGTGGGCCTGGGCGCAGCGATCCCAGGAGAACGCGCGGCCACGCTCCAGCGCTCGTGCCCCCAGCTCGGCGCGGAGCCCGGGGGAGGAGGCGAGGCGCTCCAGCGCGGCGGCCAGATCCCGGGGTTGCAGCGAGGCGTGGAGCCCTGCCCCGCCCAGCACCTCGACCAGCGGGGCGATGTCGCTGGCGATCACCGGCGTCCCGCAGGCCATCGCCTCCAGCGCCGGCATGCCGAAGCCCTCGAAGCGGGAGTACTGGATCAGCGCGAGCGCCCCCTGGATGAGGTCCCGCACCTCCTCCCGCGGGAGGCCCGCCACGAAGCGCACCCGGTGACCGATGCCCAGGGCCTCGGCCTGCTGATCCAGCGGCACCGCCCCCCCCAGGTACCCCCGCTTCGCGAAGAGCCGCTGCACCAGGATCAACCGCACCGAAGGGTCAAGCCTGGCCGCCGCGAAGGCCTCGAGGATGGCCCCGTGGTTCTTGCTCGGAGCGTTCTGCCCGACCACCAGAAAGTAGGGGCCCGGGCCGTGCCGCTGCTCGATCCGCGCGGCGAGGGCGTCCCGGTCTGTCGGGGGCTGGAACCAGCCCTCGACCCCGTGGTGGATCACCCGGGTCCGCGGCAGCGCCTCCGGCACCACGTGGCCGATCGCGTCGGCGGTCGCCCGGGAGATCGCCACGATCCGGGTGGCCTCCCGCAGGGCCCTCAGGATCCCGTCGCGGTAGAACAGCGCCTGCGCCGGCGTCGCCGGGCCCACGCCCTCGCAGGCCCCCGGCGTCAGCAGCCACATCAGGTCATGCACCGTCACCACCGTGGGCAACCGGAGCCCTCGCCCCAGGATGTTGAACGGCGCATGCAGAACCTCCCTACCGCCGAGATCGACGAGGCGGGAGGGCCAGAGCAAGGTGGCGGGGCCGTTGGCGGCGGCGTGGACCTCGACCTCGCAGGTGTTGCTGCGGGTGGCGAGCTTGCCCCGGGCCGCTGGGTGGGCCCAGAACTGAAAGGAAGAGGAGGGATCGAGCAGCGGGAGCCGATCGACCAGCGCCTGGACGTAGGCGCCGATGCCGCTCGGCCGCTCCCGGATGTAGCGACAATCCAGCGAAACGTTCATCCGGGGCCCACTGTTCACCGGCCCTCGCCCTGGCGCAAGGGCGCCCGGGTCAGCCCGGCGACAGCAGGCGCCGCACCCGCTCCACGACCCGCGCCTGGGCCTCGTTGCGGCTCCGGCTCAGGTCCTTCGAGCCGTAGCAGATCTCGACCTCCCGGGTGGCGAGGCGGAGCAGCAGCCGGTTGCTGCTGGCGCCGATCCGAGGGCCAGCGGCGCTGCGGAGGTCGCCGCCCAGGTCGAGGGCCCCCATGGCGAGGAGATCGGCCCAGAGGGCCTCGTAAAGCGCCGGGGACAGCGGGCCTTCGCGCCTGATGATCTGGCGAAAATCACCGTCTTCCCAGCCCCTCAGGTCCTCGATCTTCTCCCGCAGCTCGGCCCCGGCGGCCTCGACCCGGATCGATGTATGGAACTGATATACAGGCGAGACGGGGCCGCTCGACTCCTGGAGCTCGACGAGGGAGGGGATCCAGCCGTCGTCGAGGCGGAGGGAGTCAGGCGGTTGCGGGGTCGAGGGCATGGGGGTCAGCGGCCTCGGGAGAAGGGGTTGCGCTTGGGTTCGGGCTCGGCGGGGGCGCTCCCGGAGAGGGCCATGACGATGAACTCGGGGTCGGACTGGGCCAGGATCTTCTTGGGGATGTAGCAGTAGCCGCGGTCGCCCCAGTCTTCTCCCCAGGAGTTCTTCACGATGAAGTAGTTGCCGGTGTACCCGACGATGAGCATGGCGTGGTAGCCATGGCGCCCGCTGGGCCCCTCGGCGATGCGGACGATGCCGTCGCGACCGACGCGGCTGAAGGCGGGGCCGGTGGACATCGCGAGGGACACGGGGAAGCCGGCGGAGAGGGCCTTCTTCACGTCATCGATGCGGATGACCTGGAGCCTGGCGCGGAGCTTGTAGTTGGCGGCGTCCTTGAGCAGCCTGCCCTCGCTCTCGCGGGGTTCGCGCTGCCTGTCGGCCCAGAGCTCCTGGCGGCAGGTACCGAACTTGATGAGCTGGGTGCCCGGGCCCGTGCCGCCGACGGTGCCTTCACCGCCCTCGTAGGCCCACTCGAAGCCGTCCGCGTCTCCCATGAACTTCTGGAAGAGGAGCATCGTGTAGTTGCTCGAGAGACGGACGGCGGACTGACCCTGGAGCGCGCGGCAGAGCTCGAGGCCGTGGGTCCAGGCGAAGGCGGCGCAGCGGTTGGTGTCCTCCTGGTTGCCGACCGGTGTACAGAACTTCCGGAGATCCACCGAATCCTTGGGGTCGATGGACGCGATCTCGGGGGGGAGGCGCTTGGGAGCGACGCGGCCGGAGCGGCGCTCGGAGACCAGGTGAAGATCGCCCAGCTCGACGTTGCCAAAGTGCTGGCGCAGGCTGCGGAGCTGGGAGGGGGTGACGAACCCTTCGAGGCGGTAGGCTCCATCGGCGACGAAGAGCTTGAGGGTCTCGTAGGCGCCCGGAGCCACCCGGTTGAGGGACTGGGCGAACTGCTGCTCGGCGCCCTCGTCGACGGGGGAGAAGCCGGCGTCGAGGTAGCGCTGGAACGGGTCCTCGTCGAGGTAGGGGTTGTTGGCGAACAGCTCCTCGGCGGACGCGATGTAGTCGTCGTCGGACCAGTCGCCGCGGTCGTCCTCGAAGTTGTCCTCGTCGGCGTCGGGCGAGGCAAAGATCTCGTCGTCGTCGTCGAAGAGAGGCTCGAGTTCGTCGTCCTCGTCCTCGTCCTCGTCGCTTTCGTCGTCTTCGTCGTCGTCTTCGCTCTCCTCGTCCTCGTCCTCGTCGCTCTCCTCGTCCTCGTCGTCTTCGCTCTCCTCGTCCTCGTCGTCTTCGCTCTCCTCGTCCTCGTCCTCGTCGCTCTCTTCGTCCTCGTCGCTTTCCTCGTCTTCGCCTTCCTCCTCGTCGGGGTACTCCTCGCCGTCGTCCTCGTCCTCGGGGAGATCGTCGTCGTCGTCAGGCCAGTCGCTCATCTCGTCGTTGCTCATGGGCCACCTCTAACGCAAAACCTTCGCTATTTTCCCGCAGAATCGTCGCGGTCAGAGAAAAAAGAAGATCATCATGGGACGGGGGATACGCAAGAAAAGGAGGAGGGCGAGGGGGGTGGTGCGGAGCCTGCATGGGCCTCGAAGGGCGAGAGGATCTAGGAAGAGGAGCCATGGCAAAGAGAGTCGTGATTCTAGGGGCAGGGACCGCCGGGACGATGATGGCCAACAAGCTGGTGCGGGCCCTCGACGGGGAGGGCTGGCGGGTGACGATCCTGGATCGGGACGATGTCCATGTGTACCAGCCGGGCCTGCTTTTTCTGCCGTTTCAGATGTACCGGGAGGAGGAGGTCGTGAAGCGGCGGGCCGGGTTGCTGGACGCCCGGGTCGAGCTGCGGCTGGAGGGGATCGAGCGGGTCGCTCCGGACGAGAACCGGGTGTACCTGCGCGGCGGTTCACGGGTTGATTACGACATCATGATCGTGGCCACGGGCTCTCGCATCGTGCCGGAGCAGACGCCGGGCCTCACCGGGTACGGGTGGCAGCAGACAGCCTTTGACTTCTACACCATCGAGGGGGCGATGGCGCTGCGCCGGAGGCTGGCCGACTGGCCCGGGGGGCGGCTGGTGGTGAACGTGGCCGAGATGCCGATCAAGTGCCCGGTGGCCCCCCTGGAGTTCCTGTTCCTGGCCGAGGCGTTCTTCCAGCAGCGGGGCATGAGGGATCGTGTAGAGATTGTCTATACAACCCCGCTGGAAGGGGCCTTCACCAGGCCCCGGGCGTCGGCGGCGCTGGGGGGCATGCTGGCGGGGCGACGGATCGAGGTGATGGGGGATTTTTCCCTGTCGGAGGTGGACGGAGAGCGGAAGGTGCTGCGGTCCTACGACGGGCGCGAGGCGGGGTACGACCTGCTGGTCACCGTCCCGGTGCACGGGGGGGCGGAGGTGATCCAGAGCTCGGGGCTGGGGGACGGGTCGGGGTGGGTACCGACGCACCGGAACACGCTCCAGAGCCAGGCGTTCTCCAACGTCTTCGTGCTGGGCGACGCGACGAACTTGCCGTCCTCGAAGGCGGGGTCGGTGGCGCACTTCCAGGGGGAGGTGCTGATGGAGAACGTGCAGCGCTACATCGCCGGTCAGGAGCTGGTGCCAGGCTTTGACGGCCACGCGAACTGCTTCATCGAGACGGGGCACGGCAAGGCGATGCTGATCGACTTCAACTACGAGACCGAGCCGCTGCCGGGCCGCTACCCGCTGCCGGGGGTGGGGCCCTTCACGCTGCTGGAGGAGAGCGCGGCCAACCACTGGGGCAAGCTGGCCTTCAAGTGGGTGTACTGGAACGTGCTGCTCCAGGGCAAGGAGCTACCGATGGATCACCGGATGCTGATGGCAGGAAAGTGGAGCTGAAGATGGAGACCTTGCATGCCGCGCCCCGCCCTCACAACTTCGAAGCCCTCGCGGCCCGCATCGACGCGCTCTCGGCGCAGGTGGGCTGGCTGGTCGAGCGGCAGCAGAAGCAGCAAGAGCTGCTGGAAGAGCTGACCCCCATCCTGCGGTCGGTGATGGACACGGCCATCGAGCGCCTCGATGCCCTGGAGAAATCGGGTTATTTCACCTTTGGTCGCGAGATGATCCGGGTGGGGGAGCGGGTGGTCGAGGGGTTCTCGCCGGAGGAGGTGCGCCAGCTCGGGGACGCGATTGTCCGGATCCTCCAGACGGTCCGGGCGCTGACCCAGCCGGAGGTCCTGGCCATCGCCGGGGAGGCCTCGCAGGTGCTGCAGAACGCGCACCAGGCCGAGCCGCTGGGCCTGGTCGGGATGGTCAAGGCGTCCCGGGATGACAGCGTGCAGCGGGGGATGGCGGTGATGCTGGAGCTGATGCGGCACGTGGGGCGCGCGTCGCAGGCGGTGGAGGCAGGGCGCAAGGAGACGCCAGGGGCCCAGAGGCGGGCGAAGCTGGCGGAGATGACCGGTGCCCGCAGGAAGACGGAGGCGCCCGCGAAGGCGTCGCCGCTGGGCCCGCCGCCGGCCTGCGCCGTGCAGCCCTCGAAGCCCGCGGAGGCGGCGACGATCATCGACGGGGTGGCCTTCACCGGCGACGGCCACCTGGTCGACCCGGGGGACTGGAGCGAGGCGCTGGCGACGCAGCTCGCGGCGTCCCAGGGGATCGACCTGACCGAGGCGCACTGGGCCGTGCTCCGCTTTGCCCGGGCAGATTTCCTCGAGACGAAGGTGGCCCCCAACATCCGCCGGATCACCCAGGGCACAGGGCTGAACACCCGGGATCTCTACGCCCTCTTCCCCCGGGCACCGGCCCGCACCGTGGCCCGCATCGCAGGTACCCCGAAGCCCGCAGGTTGCATCTTAGGAGAACGTGATCATGTCCATCACCACCCAGCAACGCAAGGTAGCGATCATCTGCTCCCACGGTGGCCTCGACGAGGCATACCCCTCGCTGATCCTGGCCAACGCGGCCCGCCAGTCGGGCATCGAGGCCTTCGTCTTCTTCACCTTCTGGGGCCTCGATGTCATCACCGAGGGCAAGGTCGATCACCTCCACGTCAACCTCGCCGGCAACGCCAGCTCGGGCATGCCCACGATGCTCGCCGGGCTCCCCGGCATGGAGAGCTTTGCCGCCTCGATGATGAAGAAACAGATGCAGGAGCTCGACCTCCCCTCCGTCCGCGAGATGCTGCTGATCCTCGATGAATCCGGGGCCGAGCTCTTCGCCTGCGAGCTGGCCATGAAGATGTTCAAGCGCACCCAGAAGGACCTCGTCCCCCAGGTCAAGGACGTGATCACCGCCGGCGATTTTTACGACATGGCCGAGGGCGCCCAGATCATCTTCACCTGACCCCCTCGGCCCCCGCCACCAGCCCCCGCGCCAGCGCCTCCAGCCGGGGCCTCGCCTCCCGCGGCGGTAGCCCCGCCAGCCGCACCAGCTCCGCCAGCGAGAGCGGCCTCAGCACGATGCTCCGGAACCCCCAGGGCCCCCCCGGGTCCCGCAGCTCGACCCGCGCCTCCCTCGCGTACGGGTCATCCGAGGGGTACACGATGATCGCCTCGCGCCCGTGCCCCAGCGCGTACATCGCCAGCTGGTACAGCATCTCCCGCGGGAGCGGCTCTGCCCAGAGATCCCGGTACTTTGCGTCCAGGATGGCCTGCAATTTCCCGCCGGAAAACACGGCAAAATCGGGCCGCGGGGTCGGGTCCCGGCGCAGGCTCGGGTTCGCCTCCGGGGCGTACCGGAGGAGCCCCACCAGGCTCCACTCCTCGTGCAGCTCGACCCCCGGCAGGTGCCCCCGCAGCAGCCGCCCCACCACCGCCTGGAAAAACCGGTTCATGTCGAACAGGAACCCCGAGGGCAGGGCGCCCCCGGCCCCCACCTCCCCCCGCCCCAGCGCCTCGATCAGCGCCAGCACCCCCTCGTAGAGCCGCGCCCCCTCGTGGAGCTGCCCCCGCGCCTCCCGCAGCAGGGCGTCGTCCAGCGCCCGGCGGCGCACCCGACGCCCCAGCGCCGCGTCGAGGGACCTCGCCCGGCCAGCGACCGACGGCGCACACCGCGCCGCCAGCTCCAGCCCCGCCCGCAGCGCCTGGTTCAGCGCCGTGTCCGGATCGCGCTCGGCGTACTCGCAGGGCAGCGACGCATCGACGAGCCCTCGCGAGGCCAGCGCCTTCAGATCGATCCGACCTCGCGGGGCCGTCAGCGCCCCTCGCCTCACCCCGGCGCGCCACGCCAGCCCCCGCGCCCACAGCGCCTCGGCCTCCTCGATCAGCTGCGCCGCCAGCGCCTCCGCCGGGCCCTCGCCCCTGCCCCTCCCGCCCCCGGTCCCGTGGGCGAAGGCCAGCAGGCTCCGCAGCGCGTCCGGCTCCAGCTTCGGCACGATCCGCACCCGCAGCCCCCCCAGCTCCACGTCGCCCACGTAGGAGCGCGCCACCAGCTCCAGCCCTGCCCTCAGCTCCCGCACCTCCAGCCGCCCCTCCTCCGTCAGCCGCGCCGCCGTCGCTCGCGCCTCGTCTCCCTCCAGCCACCGCCCCGGCACCAGCAGCCGCTGCCACTCCGTCAGCGTCACCTCCACCACCTTCACCGCCCCGCTTCCGCCTCGGGAAAGGACCCCAGCAGCGCCCCCTCCAGCCCCTCCTCCCTTGCCCCCCCGCGCCACCACCCCACCAGACCCCTCCCCCCCAGCCCCGCCAGCGCCCCCTCGTCCCCCAGGCAGTGGTCCAGCAGCGTCGGCAGGACCTCCTGCGAGAGCACGCTGTAGAGAACTTCCATGCTATCCACGGGGCGCCCCCGCTGCATCAGCAGCGCATGCCCCACCCGCGCGTCGAGGCCGGCCCGCGGCGGCTGCTGCCGGATCCGCTCGTTGATCGCCGCCAGCAGCTTCTCGAGATCGACGCGCCCCGCCCGGGCCCCTCGCAGCGCCTCCGGCTCCGGCTCCAGCTCGAAGAAGGCGAAGCGCCGCCGCAGCGCCGCGTCCAGCGGCGTCGTGGAGCGATCGGCGCTGTTCATCGTGGCCAGCACGAACACGTTGGGCGGCACCGCCAGGCGCTCCCCGCTCAGGGGCAGGGTGACCCCGTGGCCCCGGCGCTCCCGGTCCAGCAGCGCGAGAAGGTCACCGAAGACCCTGGCCACGTCGGCCCTGTTCAGCTCATCGATGACGAGGAAGAAGTCGCGGGCCGGGTTGAGGGAGGCGCGGCGGCAGAGGCGCTTGAAGAGGCCATCGCGGCGCTCGAAGACGAGCTGCCCCTGGAGCACCTGGGGGCGCAGTCCTTCGACGAAGTCTTCGTAGCCGAAGGAGGGATGAAAGCAGCAGATCTCGAGGGCCCCGAGGCCGTGCTCCCCGGCCTCCTGGAGCTGGCGCCGCGGGTCATCGCCGAGGCGATCGAGGCCGACGCCGAACCAGGAGCGGGAGGCGAGCTCGAGGGCGGCGCGCTCGGCCCAGTAAGATTTGCCGGTCCCCGGGGGGCCCGCGAGGACGACCTGACCCTTGCGGAGCAGGGCGGCGTGGAGGGCGGCGATCCTGGGGTCGAGGGGGGCGCGAGGGGGAGCGTCGCTGGCGGGGGGCTGGGCGGCCTGGGGCAGGACCCGGGCGCGCAGCAGGGCTGCCTCGACAGCGAGGAGGAAGGGGTCGTGGAGGGAGAGATCGAGGAGGGGCTCGCGCTGCTCGACGGGAGGGAGGTCGACCTCCTCGAAGGAGAGCCACCGCACGGGCCTGCGGTGGGCCAGGGAGCGATCGTTGACGAAGCCGTAGGGGCCCAGGATCTCGCCGATCCCGACCGCGCGGGTTCCATCCACGGCGACGACCCGATCGCCCGGGCTCATCTCGTGCACGAAGGAGAAGAACAGGGCCGCCTCGCGGGGGGCGCGGGAGGCGCCGGAGGGGGCCTGGGCCAGCCGGGTCCGGAGCTGCATCTTGCCCTCGGCGGTGGGGGGCACGGAGGACAGATCGCCCAGCTCGTCGCGGCCGACGGCGATGAAGCCGCCCTCGCGCATCAGCAGCCAGCGGAGGCGCTGCGTGGCGCGCTGGCCCACGGCGAGGCGCCAGGTGCGCCGGGGCTCCCCGTCGCGGCGCTCCAGGGCGAGCATCAGCCTGCCGGTGGAGACCGCGAGCTGGCGGGCCAGCTCCTCCAGCAGCCCCGCGCCCTCCGCCGGGTCCGCGGGCGGGACCTCCAGGGAGCGGAGCAGATGGAAGCGGATCTTGGCGGGGGACCAGGAGCCCAGGGAAGCAGGCTCCGGGGGCTCCTGCGGGAGCCCGGCGCAGAGCCGTTTCAGCTCGGCCAGCACGGCGGCGTCGAAGATCAAGCGCGCCCTCGCGAGGGAGCCGCAGGGCCCGCGGTCATGGTACCTATCACCGGCATGCGCCTCCTGTTTTGCACGGTCTCCCTCCTGGCCGCTACCCTCGCCCTGCAAGGCTGCGCCCCGGCCCCGGCCCCCGCGGTGTGCCTCGGCCTCCGCCCCCGGCAGCGCCGCCGCCGCGGCCCCCTCGACCCCCGGGGCCCCCGGGGCCCGCGCCCCTCGCCCCGCCGCCGAGTGCCCGACCGTGGGCGAGGCCGTCGCGCCCCCAGGCCCCCCCTCCGCTGGCAAGGCCCGCCACGACGAGATCGTCGCCGTCTTCCAGAAGCACCGGGAGAAATTCCGCTGCTGCTACGACGCCGCGCGCCAGCAGACCCCCGCCCTCAAGGGCGCTTACCAGATCGAGATCGTGCTCAAGACCGACGGATCGATCAAGCAGATCACCCCGAAAAAAGAGGCCTCCGAGATCCACGATCAGGCCATGGATGACTGCGTCTTCACCGTCGCCCGCGCCCTCGCCTTCTCCCCCAACGCCGACGGCAAGGAGACCACCATCCCCTACCCCTTCACCTTCACCCCCGGCGGCGGCGGTAAGTGAACGCCCTTGTACCTGTCCCCCCAGGGCTGCTCCTCGACCACCACCGGCGCCGGTAGCTCCCCCCCCAGCGCCCGCGCCACCCGCACCAGCAGCTCGTAGAAGATCACGGCGCTCGCACCGTAGAGAACTTCTCTACTATCCTGGAGCCGGAAGAACGGCGTCAAGAACGTGGCGCCGCGCCAGGTGTCGACGGTACCATAGAAGCTCCATACACCCTCGATCCAGGGCAAGAGGGGCACCTCGATGAGGCGGTCGAGCTCGGGGGAGAGGCGGAGCGCGGGGCAGCCGCGGATCAGGGCGGCGAAGGGGTGCAGCAGGTATTTGCCGGTGATGACGGGGACCACGGAGAGAGGGCCGAGGACGTGGATGTCCGGGGCAGCGAGGCCGAGCTCCTCGGCGCACTCGCGGAGGGCGGTGGCCTGCAGGTCCGGATCGCCGGGCTCGGGCTTGCCCCCGGGGAACCCCAGCTCTCCGCCGTGATCGCGGAGCGAGGCCGCGCGGACCTGGAGCAGGACGCGCGGGGGCCCCCCCTCCAGCAGCACGGGGACGAGCACCGCGGAGGGGCGGGCCTCGCGAGGGAGCGGGATGGCGGGCAGCGAGAAGGGCAGCGCGAGGGCGCGGCGCAGGGTGGCGGGGTCGATCGTGGCCAAGACCCGGCGAGGGTTGGCCACCAGGCGCGGGGACGCAACAGGGGGTGTCTTGCGTCCGTTGAAGCAAGGGGCGCGGTGCTCTACCTTCGCGCCGTGAACGCCCGATGGCTGCTGCTCCCGCTCTCGCTGGCTGTGCTGACCGGCTGCGAGGATGACAAGAAACAAAGGCTGGAAGCGATGGGGACCCCGCCGCCCTCGGCCCCGCCCCCGTGGGCCCGGGCCTCGGCGTCGGCCCCGGCACCGGCCTCCTCGAAGGAGAGCGCCGCCGAGCCGGTGAAGCTGACGGGCAACAAGAAGCTGCGGGAGCGGCTGCTGGGGGGCCGGTGGGTGCGCAAGGTGAGCGAGGCCAAGGAGGCGGAGAGCAAGGCAGAGCTGGCGAAGGCCGAGGAGGCGCTGAAGAGCGCGAAGACCGAGGCGGAGAAGCGGGCCGCCAAGGTCCGCAAGGCGACGGTGGAGGAGGTGGCGTTCGCGTGGACCGAGTTCTCCGACAAGAAGCGCGCGACCAAGGCGCCCCCCAACCGGCTGGTGCTGGAGCGCCCCTACGAGGTCATCAAGGAGGAAGAGAACCGGCTCACGCTGCGGGTGTGGGACGAGATCAACCCGCAGGGGGGCCTCGAGATCTACACCTTCCTGGGGGACGATCTGGTGCGGCTGGTGCAGGGCGACAGCGAGCGCTTTGACCTGCTGGAGCGGCGCAAATGAGGAGGCTGGTGCTGGGCTGCGCGCTGGCCTTGCTCGGGTGCCCTCCGCCCCCGGCGCCGGTGGCGACCGGCGCCCCCTCCGGGAGCCCGGCGGCGACGCCTCCGCCGACGCTGCCCGCGACCAGCGTCCCGGCGGCGCCCGCGGTGACCAGCGCACCGACCACCGCCCCCTCGGCGGCCCCGGCGGCCCCGGCGGCCTCGGCGGCCCCGGCGGGCCCCTGCCCCGAGGGCATGGTGCAGGCCGGCAAGGCGTGCATCGATCGCTACGAGGCGCCGAACCAGGAGGGGGAGAAGCCGATCGTCATGGCGAACGCGACGGAGGCCGAGGCCTGGTGCAGCGAGCGAGGGAAGCGGCTGTGCACGGAGGACGAGTGGATCCGCGCCTGCGGGGGCCCGAAGGGGCAGCAGTTCCCCTATGGAACTTCCTACAAAGAGGGGGCCTGCAACGACGACGGGAAGTGGAAGAACCCGTCGTGGAGCAAGCTGGCGAAGTGGCCATCGGAGGAGGCGAAGGCGGAGGTGACGCGGCTGGATCAGCGGGATCCGAGCGGCAAGCGGCCCGGGTGCGTCTCGCCGGAGGGCCCGCGGGACATGACGGGGAACGTGGCCGAGTGGGTGCGTCGCAGCCGGGACCACGAGAAGAACCACGAGCACGTGTCGATGGGGTGCTACTGGGGGAAGTGCTTCCGGCCCCCGCACACGCCGACCTGCGACTACGCGAACTACAACCACCCGAGCGGCTGGCGCAGCTACGAGATCGGCTTTCGATGCTGCAAGGACCCGGCGAAGTGAGCGGGTGAGGGGCCAGGCCTGCGGGGTCAGCGCACCAGGGTGAAGAAGACCACCAGACCCAGGGCCAGCCGGTACACGCCGAAGGGGGCCAGGCCGGTGCGGGCGAGGTAGCGGAGGAAGGCGGCGATGACCGCCCAGGCGACCAGGAAAGAGACCGCGAGCCCCACCGCCATCGACAGCGGCGGGACCGTCTCGAGGAGGGGGCGCCACGACTTCATCGCCTCGTAGAGGGTCGCCGCGCCGAGGGTGGGGAGCGCCAGCAAGAAGGAAAATTCCGCCGCCGTCGCCGTGGAGAGCCCCGCGGCCTCCGCCGCCAGGATGGTGCACATCGAGCGGGAGGCCCCGGGCCACAGCGCCAGGCACTGGCCCAGGCCGATCAGCAGCGCCCGGCGCGGCGTCACCTGCTCGAGCCCATCGACCCGGGGCCGCCCCCGGAGCAGCCGCGGCAGCAGGATCATCGCCAGCCCGCCCACCACCAGCGCCGCCGCCACGGGCCCCGGGCCGAAGAGCCAGCGCTTGATGGCCTTCCGCAGCAGCAGCCCCGCCGCCGCCACCGGAGCGAAGGCCAGCAGCAGCGCCACCAGCAGGTCGAGCGACGCGCGCTCGCGCCGGAACAGCCCCCCGAGCCTGGCGCCCAGCAGCCGCCGGTAGTGGACCACCACCGCCAGCAGCGCCCCCAGCTGGATCACGATCTCGAACGCGTGAGCCCCCTCGCCTTCCAGGCGCAGCAGGTGGCCCACCAGGATCAGGTGGCCCGTCGAGGAGACCGGCAAGAACTCGGTCAAACCCTCGACCAGACCCAGCAGGGCGGCTTCCCAGGGGTTCATCGGCTGCGGGGTGGTACCACACCCGCTCGGCTTCGTCCGGACGAATTGCTACCATCGGCGCGGTGAAGGCTCTCATCAAGGTGGGCTACGCCTGCAACGAGCACTGCACCTTCTGCCACACGCTCGACGTGCGTCACATCGACGACACCTCCGAGAGCGTCCACGCCAAGATCCGCCGCGCGCGCCAGCTGGGCCACTCGATGGTCGTCTTCTCCGGCGGCGAGCCCACCATCCGCCCCGAGCTCCCCGGGTGGGCCACCCACGTCGCCTCCCTCGGCCTCGACCTCGGCTTTGTCACCAACGGGCGGCGCTTCGCTTACCCCGAGTTCGTCGAGGCCATGCTGGCCCGGCGCCTCCGCTACGTCTACCTCTCCTTCCACGGCGGCTCCCCCCGCGTCCACAACAGCCTCGTCCGCGCCGACGCCTTCGCCGAGACCCTCCAGGCCATCCGGAACCTCCATGGTCGCGTCCCGGTCCTCACCGTCAACTGCGTCGTCACCTCCACCAACATCCACAAGCTTCGCGAGCTGGTCGACCTCCTCCTCCCCCTCCCCCAGCTCACCCTCAAGTTCTCCATGACCGCCCCCAAGGGCGGCGGCGACCGCCTCTTCGAGCACGTCGTCCCCCGCGTCACCGACTGCGCCGCCGCCGTCGCCGACGCCATCCGCCACGGCACCGAGCGCCGCGGCGACGCCCCGGGCCCCCGCTTCGGCCACGACGGCATCCCCCTCTGCCTCCTCCCGGGTATGGAAGATCTCTATGATGACCTGAGGACCAACGATTTCCGGGTGATGTCCGAGGTGGGGGAGCCGGATTTTTTCCCCGTGGACGACGTGATCAAGGTGCAGCCGGAGGGGCGCTGCGGCGGCTGCGCGCTGCGGGGCCCGTGCCCGGGCCTCTTCCGGGGCTACGTCGAGCGGTTCCCCGGGGACGAGGCGGCGCTGGAGGCGCGGACCGGGCACCGGGGCAACTCGTACAACCTGACCCCGACCCGGGACATCCCTCGCCCCCCCGGCGCCCCCTGCCCGGTGAAGACCGACGGGACCACCAGCTACGACCGGGGTCGCACCCTCTTCCTGCGGCTTCGAGACCGCATGCGCCTCTTCGAGACCCGCACCCGCGACTTCGCCGACGTCGAGCTGCAGGCCACCAAGGAGCAGCATGGCCAGCTCTACGTGGACGTCTCCAGCAAGCTGGCGCCCGACGATTTCCCCCGGGATCTCCGGAAGCTCCGGATCCTCGACGAGTGCGTCCGCTGCGAGGAGCGCCCTCGCTGCACCGGCTGCTGGGCCCCCCTCCCCCACGACGTGTTCACCCCGGACGACGCCCGGGTCCACGAGCTGCTCCGCTCCCTCGACGGCGATGTCCTCGACGTGGGCGCAGGCGAGGGGTCGTACCTCGCGACCCTCGCCCCGCGGGTCCAGCAAGGGGCCGCCCGCTACACGGCCCTCGAACCCGACGAGGCCCGCGCCCGCCTGCTCCAGCAGCGCCACCCCTGGGCCCGCTTCGTCGTCGCCCCGGCGGAGGAAGCCTCGCTCTCCCCCGCCTCCCTCGACCACGTGCTGCTCCTTCGCAGCTACAACCACCTCGCAGCCCCGCGCCTGGCCCTGCCTCGCCTGGTCGACGCCCTGCGCCCCGGGGGCACCCTGCTGCTGGTCGACAACGTCGCCTTTGGCCTGGTCCGTGGCCGCGAGCATGCGGGGCGCGCCGAGCGCGGCCCCGGGCAGCTCGAGCACCACCGCAACGACGGCGCCGAGGAGGCCCATCGCGCCACCCTCGGCCTCCCGCTGCGCCTCGTCGAGCGCCGCGACGTCGGCCCCACCACGTCCAACCAGTGGCTGCTGCGCTACGAGCGCGCTTGACCTCCCTCGGGGACGCCCCTTTGCCGTAATTTCCACGAAGGCCTGGCCTCATGGTGGGCAGAGGGGGCTCACCGGAGCAGCGCGTCGGTGCGGGGGCCCTTCTTGAGCAGGGGCCTCACCTCGTCGAAGGAGAGGTCGACCTGGGGCATCCCCATCGCGTAAGGGGCCACCTCGTAGAGCGAGAAGACGAGCGTGAGGTGGTTGTCGTGGAGGCAAAGATCAGGGGATTTGCCCACCTTGACGTCGCTGTCAAAGAAGCCCGCCTCGGTGAGGTCCTGGGCCCTGTGCTCCTTGCGCAGCTTCGCGCTGGCGAGGGCCGAGAGCTTCTCGTGGGCCCCCTCCTCGAGGAGCGAGGAGAGGTCGAAGCGCTGGCCTTGCTCCAGGTCGAGCACGGAGCAACTCTGGTAGCTCATGGGGTGAGCGCCGCCCGTGTACTCGGAGCCCGAGAAGGCGACGCCGAGCAGCGTTTTCCTCCTGCTGCTCGTCACGTGAAAGGCCTCCTCGAACCAGTGGGAGCGCTCCGCGGTGGCCCCCTCGCAGGACTCCTTGCCGAAGGACGACGAGGCCCGGTTCAGCTCCTTGTTGAGCGCATCCTGGGCCTTGCGGTTCGAGAGACCGTCCAGCTCGGGGAACAGGATGGAGCTGGTGCAGTGGGGGGCGACCGTTGACTCGCGCTCCCGGGGGAGGATCTTCCCGCCGCCAGGGAGCTCGGTGATCTTTGGCAAGGGGCGGGTAGCCGACATCCAGAGCGGCAAGGTGCGCGCCCCGTCGCTCGATATCCAGAGCCCCACGATCTGCCCTGCCCGGAGGAACCGGCCCCTCATGCGGCCCGAGACCGCCCCCTTTGCGTCCGTCTCGGCCATGTCAAACCGGCCGCTCTCCGGATCGACGGTGCCCGCCAGCTTCAGGTCTTCCCGGCTGCGGGCGTAGCGGTAATAACCCGAGAGCGCCTTGCCCTCCCGCCGCAGCTGCACCCGGATGCGCAGCCGCTCGCCGATGGCCCCCGCATAACCGATCTCGCCCCCGGGCTCGTCCTTGCGGAAGGGCTCCAGCGGGGCGACCTTCAGCGCCATCGGCTTGCCCTTGCCCTCGTCCCAGGAGACCTTCGAGAGGGTGACCCCCACCAGCTCCCCTTCGAGGGAAGAGGGGTGCTTGCGCTTGCCCACCTCGGTCATGCGAAACCGCTTTTCATCCAGCATGGTGCCCGAGAGATGGGTCCCCGAGTCGGTGGTGTCCGCGACCAGGAACCCACGGATCTCGTCGCCATCCCGCTCGACGGCCAGACGCAGCGCCAGGTCTGCCTTCCCCCGGAGCGCGGTCGCCGTGCTCACCCGCGGGCCCCGCGGTCGGGGCGCGGAGGCCACCGCGCTGGCGCTGGCGCTGGGGGCCGCGGCGGAGGCCGAGGCCGAGGGGGCCGCCGTGGCGGACGCCGCCTGCACCGCGGAGGGGGCAGGCTCCGGGGAAGCGCGGCCGCAAGCCGCCAGCAGGGCCAGCGCGGGGATCAAGGGGACAGGACGAGGGGAGATCATCAAGTTGTGCTCCCGGACGGGATAGGCTGCGCCGGGCTCAGCGAGCGGGATAAGAAGCGCAGCACCACGCCAGGTTACCACGAGGAGGCTCTTGCCAGCGAGCAGCGTCCTGCTCGTCGTGTACCCTGTGCACCATGGATCGAGAGGCCATCGAGCGCGTTCTCCACGGAGCCGTGCTCCAGCCAGGAGAGCAGCTCTATTTCTCCGCTCTCGGGAGCGCCCCCGCGCTCTCTCTCCGGGAACATGGCAACAGGCTGAAGAGCTGGTCCAGCAGCGCGCTCCAGGGGCTCACCCCTGCCCGGGCGCTCGGGACGGTCGGGGCGATGGCAGGGGCGGCGGCCATGGCCCTGCTACCCGAGACCCTCGCCGATGCCCTGGATGCGACCTCCAGCCGCAGCAAGAGTGCTCCCCCCCGGAACGGCGATGATTTCGCCCTCCACCTCGACGGCTCCCTCCTCGCCCTCTCCTCCGCCCGCCTCCTGCTTGTCTCGGTCCGGTGGACCAAGGACCCCAGCGCCCCCTGGCTGGGCAGCGTACAGGGGCAGCGGAGCTGGACCCCCGAACAGCTCCACACCTCCCGGCTCCAGCTCGCGGAGAGGGCCTCGACCGGTCGAGTATGGATCTTCCAGACAGGAGAGGAAGAAACCCCGGGGGAGTACTTCTTCCACGATCATCCGGATCTTCCCTACAATCTCGACCAGGTCAGGGCGATCGCCGGGCGGCTGAGCGCCGCGCGCCAGGGGGCGCCGCGCTGACGTTGCCTTGCCCCTTGTCCCTGGACATCTGGTAAGAATTCATGGGCATGTTCTTGCGCTACCGCCCCCGCTTCGAGCAGCTCCTGACCGTCCTGGGCAAGCACCCGGAGGTCGAGGTCTTTGACGCCCACATCGCCCCGCCGGCGCCCCTCGAAGCGCTGGCCGAAGCCGAGGCATTTCTGGGGGTGCCCATGCCGGCAGCGATGCGCGAATTCTATCAAGAAATGAACGGATTCTTCGTGGAGTGGGCCCCGCGCGGGGTGGAGGCACCGAGTCACACCGGGGTCTTCGGGTTCCCCGATTATGGCCAGCCGCCGGGCTGCATCAACCTGCTCCCTGTCGAGGAGGCGCTGAGCACTTCGTGGCAAGAAGATTCCCACGTCAACGAGATCCAGGAGGATCATTTCGAGCAGCTCTTCGGCCGCCCTCGCACGGAAGAGGAGGCAGAACGTCTGTTCGATCGCGGGGCCTGCTGCGTCGATAACTTCAGCAAGTACAACCACGGCGATCTGGTCCTGGGGCCCGAGCCGTTGATGGTCGTATCGACCGACCACGGCGCCGACATGGAAGCCTCCGACTTCCTGTCCTTCGAGCTTTACCTCGAGCTTGCCCTGAGCACCTGGGGGCTCAACCGCTACAGCTCCATCGGCATCGGCTGGTCGCGCAAACCACGGCGCATCGACGCCTGGACCGAGCGCCCCTCGCTGGACCACATCATCGAGCGAATGCGGGAGCAGGCGAGCGAGTTAACTTCGACCCTCCCGGTGTCCTGCTGATCATGCCTCGGGTTGCGCTGCCTGCTGCGGGTCAAAGATGACCGACAGCATGGAGAAATCGTCGCTCAGCTCGCCGCTCTTGCTGGCGGTGAGGGCGAAGCGGAGCAGGCGGTCCACGTCATCGGGTTCGGCGGCGGCGAGGGAGAGTTCTCGCTCGAAGCGCGCGAAGTCGAGGAGCTCCCCGCTGGCAAGCTCGATCTCGTAGGCGCCGTCGGTGAAGACATAGAGCCGCTCGCCCGGGGCGAGGGTCGTGACGGTGGTCGAGAACTCGACCTCGGGGAGGACGCCGAGCATGATGCCCGGGTCGCCGATCTCGCGGCGGTTGCCCGCAGGGTCGCACAGGATGGCGCTGGGGTGGGCGGCGCTGGCGCAGGCGAGGTGGCCGGAGCGAGGGTCCAGGACGCCGTACCACATGGTGAAGTGGCGGCCGCCGGTCGAGAGCGGGAAGGCCGCGTTGAGGGCCCGGAGCACGGAGGCCGGGTCACCGAAGTCGACGCCCTGGAGACGCCGGGAGTGGAGCGCGGTGAGGATGGCGATGCAGAGCAAGGCGGCGGCGATGCCGTGGCCGGCGACGTCGAAGACAAAGAAGGCGAAGCGCCCGTCATCGAGGCTGAAATAACCGAGCCCGTCGCCCCCCAGGTGGGCCGACGGTACATAGCGAAAGGTGGCCCGGATCGATCCCTGAAGGATGGGTTCAGGGAGCAGCGAGCGGACGTACTCGGCGGCCTCGGACAGCTCGGCCTGGAGGGCCGCCTGGGTCTCCTGGAGCTTGTCGACGCTCTCCCTGAGCTGGCTGGTCTGCTCCTTCACGCGGCTGTCGAGGGTGTCGTAGAGCAGGGCGTTTTCCAGGGAGATGGCCGCCTGCACCGAGAGCAGCTCGAGGAATTCGCAACGGGCCGCGGTGAAGGTCGCGGTGGCGAGCCGGTTCTCCAGGTACAGGACGCCGACCAGGCGGCGCTGGCGCAGGATGGGGACGCAGAGCAGCGACATCGCCCGGGAGCGAGCCAGGTACGGGTCCGAGGAGAAGGGGTGATCCGCCGAGGTATCCTCGATCACGACGGTCTCCTGGGTGCGCTCGACGTAGCGCAGGATCGCCCCGGCCAGCTCCGGATGCTCCTCGACCGGACGCGCGGAGATGGAGGCCTTCTCGTTGACCCCGGTGGCCTCGACGAGGAGCGGCCTGCCCCCCCGCAGCACCAGCACGCCGCGGTCCGCGCCGGCGTTCTGGATCATGGCCCGGAGGAGCTGGTCGAGGAGCTCTTCCAGGACCAGGGCCCCGGAGATCGCCTGGGAGGCGCGCATGACGCTCATCAGATCGAGGGCCGAGTCGCCGCTGCTGGACGTGACGCTGCGGCTGGTCCGGGTGGAGAGATCGACGCGGGAGGCGGACGGAGCCTGGCCGCTCAGCCGGTCATGGAGGGCCGTGGCTCCCCAGAAGAGGTACTCCTGGGCCGCCTGCTCGCGGAGGGAGCTGGCGGTGGTGAAATCCGCCTGGCGCTGCAGGAAGCGGCTGAACGACTCGAGGCAGAGGGCCTGATCGGCGGAGGGCGCGGCGTGGCGCCGGGCCTGCTCGATGGCCTGCTCGTACCGGGCGCGGGCGTCCCGGTGCTTCCCCTGGGCGTCGGCGAGGAGCGCGGCGACCAGCGAGGCCATGTGGGCATAGTTATGCGGGTTCTGGGCGGCGCAGCGGCGCAGCACCCCGAGGTTCTGCCCCGCCTTCGACAGCAACCTCCGGTCGTTGCTGGACGCGCCTGCCCGGGCCCGGACGACCCCGGAAAGGAACTGCATCATCACCCAGAAATACATGGGGTTCAGCCCGTCGACGTACCTCTCCAGGGCGTCCGCGTGGGCGAGCCCCTCCTGGTCGCGGCCGAACAGCACGCAGAGCTGGAGGCTGAAGTTATGGTAGTGGCCGATCTCCGTCGCGTCGTTGCGCTCCTGGAAGCGACGCGTGACCCAGGCCTCGTTGTAGTCTTCCCCTTCCAGGCGGTGGGGCTGCTCGGTGGGTGAAGAGAGGTTGTGGATCAGCTGGGTGATCATCTTCCGCATCCCCTCGGCGCCCTCGTCGAAGAGCAGCGCGTCGCCGTGGGAGCGGTACGACTCGAGGACCTTGCGGAGCGGCGCGCCGGAGACGTACAGGAAGAGCGAGCCGTAGCAGAAGCACCAAGTGGCCTGGTAGACGTCGCCCAGCTCCAGCGACATCCGCGCTCCCTGGCGGAAGCCCTCGACCGCCGCCCCCAGGGGCTCCTTCCAGTGCCGCACGAAGATGTTGAAGATCGCCGGGCCCATCCCCCGGGGGTAGCGCTCGCAGATCTTCAGCGCGGTCCTGGCGAAGCGGTAGCCGACCTCGTAGTCCTTGAGCACGGCGCACTGGGCGATCGCGAAGGAGGAGAAGGCCGCCACCGAGTAGCACGAGAGCCCGTGGATCGCCGCCAGGCGCACCATCTCGAACACGAAGAGCGGGAAGAGCTTGCTGCCCGAGCGAAACGCCGCCGGCAGAAGCCTGTCCATGATGATCAGGGCGGCCTCGACGCGAGGATCTTCCAGGGGTTTCCCCTCCGCCAGCTCCTCGATGCGGCCCCGGAGCGTGAGCTTGACCCGCAGCAGCGCCAGGATGATATGCGGGGTCGAGGGGTTCCCGGGGAAGCGAACCCCCAGCTCCGCCAGGGCCTTGCGCCCCAGCTCGACCGAGCCGGTCAGATCCTCCTGGGTCATGGCGATCAACGCCAGGTCGCTGTAGACCGACGCCTTCTCCAGGCCCGTCTTCGCATGCTCCAGCACCTCGCCGGCGGCGCGGCGAGCCCGCGCGTCATCGAGGATCAGGCTCGCCCCCCGCGACGCCAGCAGCTCGAGCCCCACCCGCAGCTCGTAGGCCGCCCCCCAGGAGCCCGCCGGCAGCAGCGCGAGGCCCCGCTCCGCGTGCTCGAGGGCCTGGCGGTACGCCCCGGCGGTGAAGGCCAGGCGCCCCGCCCGTAGCTCGACGTCCGCGGCGGCGAGGCGCTCCTGCGGGTCCTCCAGCAGGCGCTCCGCGGCGTTCAGGTGCCGCGCCACCTCGAAGATCCGCGCATCGGCCTCGCCCCTCAGCGCCCGCAGCAGCAGCCGCCCTGCTTCCAGGTGCACGCGGCGTCGCTGCCCCTCATCAAGCATCGTGTAGGCCGCAAGCTGCACCCGATCGTGGGCGAAGGCATAGGTCGCGTTGGTATCCTCCGCCAGCTCCGCGGCCGCCTCGACCCGGAGGTAACCCCGGTCCACCGGCGAGAGGAGCCCCGCCGCCAGCGCCGGCTGGAGCGCGTGGTGCAGCTCCACCACGCTCTGCCCCGTGATCCCGGACAGCATCACCAGGTCAAAGCGGTTGCCCAGACTCGCGGCCCGCTGCACCACCTGCTGGCTCCCCTCGTCCAGCGACCGGATCTTCCCGGCCAGCAGGTCGACCACGTTCTCGGTCACCTCCACCGCCTCGACCGCCTCCCGGCGGAAGACCCAGCGCCCCGCCCGCTCCTCGAAGGTGAGCAGCCCCCGGTCTGCCAGCATCGACAGGAACTGGTGCACAAAAAAGGCGTTCCCCCGGGTCTTGTGATGCACCACCCGCGCCAGCGCCTCCGCCTCCTCCCTCGGGGACCGGGTCGAGTCGGCGATCATCGCCGCCACGTCCTGCCAGCCCAGGTTATCGATGACGATCGGCACCGGCTTCACGCCGGCCTGCGCGGCCGCCTCCAGCACCGCGTAGAACCCGTGGTTCGCCGCCATCTCGTTGTCGCGGTACGCCACGATCAGCAGCAGGTGCTTGCCCTCCGGATCCGTGGCCAGCGCCTGCAGCAGATCCAGCGACGCCGCGTCCGCCCACTGCACGTCGTCGATGAACAGCACCAGCGGGTGCTCCCGGTGGCTCACCGCGCGCACAAAAGACCGCGCCACCCACTGGAGACGGTTCTGCGCCGCCGTCCCCTCCAGCGGCGGCACCGGCGGCAACGGGCCCGTCACCAGCGGCAAATTCGGGATCAACCCCAGCAACACCCCGCCCAGCTCCCCCACCGCCCCGAGGATCTCGCGCCGCCACATCCCCAGCGTCTCGTCGTCGTGGGTCAGCAGCAGCGCCACCAGGTCCGTGAACGCCTGGGAGAAGGCCGCGTAGGGCACCGACCGCGTCAGCTGATCAAATTTCCCTCGCGCCGCGCTCCCTCGCCGCTCCGTCATGGGACGGTACACCTGGCTCACCAGCGCCGACTTCCCCACCCCCGAGGGCCCCCCGATGCACACCAGCTGCACCCGCTCCGCCCTCACCCGCTCGAAGGCCGCCAGCAGCGCCGCCTCCTGCTCCTCTCGCCCGTAGAGGCGCTCCACCACCGAGAAGCGCGTGGGCGCGTCCCCTCGCCCCAGCTGCACCTCGCTCGTGTCCCGGGAGCGCTCCAGGCGCTCGATGATCGCCGCCAGGTCATTCTCGACACCACGCGCCGACTGGTAGCGATCCGAAGGGTTTTTCTCGAGCAGACGGAGGGTAAGGTCGGAGACAACAGGGGGGAGGATGGGGTTGAGGGAGGAGGGGGAAGGGGGGCGTTTGGCGAGGTGGCTGTGGACCAGCTCGAGGGGGTCGTTGGAGACGAAGGGGGGGTGACCGGTGAGCAGGTGAAAGAGGGTGGCGCCCAGCGAGTAGAGGTCGGAGCGGTAGTCGACGGTGCGGTTCATGCGCCCGGTCTGCTCGGGGGACATGTAGAGCAGGGTGCCGTCGAGGCGAGAGGGGTGGCCGAGCTGGGTGGTGCGGACGTCGATGAGGGAGGCCTGCCCCAGGTCGATGACGAAGGTCTCGCCGGAGGACGAGAGGAGCACGTTGCTGGGCTTGATGTCGCGATGGATGACGCCGAGGCGGTGGAGGCCGGCGAGGGCCCGGGCGACGGAGGCGGCGAGGGAGAGGCGAAAGCCGAGCTCCTGGAGGCTCCGCGGGGGCAGCAGCGCGGTCAGCTCGCTGCCGTCGATGTAGTCGAGGACCAGCGCGTGGCGCCCCTCGTGGCGGGTCCGGCCCAGGCACCGCCGCACCCCCTGCACCTGCCCTTCTTCGAGCAGCTCGCTCACCTCCAGCTCGCGCAGGAACTGACCGAGCTGCTCGGTGCCAGGCCGGTCCGCGTTGAGCACCTTGAGGATGACCACCGGGGCATGCCGGGGGCCGTCCTGCCAGTTGTGGGCCTTGTAGAGGGTCGTCGCGGCCCGCCGCTGTAGAACCGTCGTCTGGTTGCTCAAATCCTTCACCCGTACCTAAGCGCCGTGCCCAGTCCGACTCCGTATCCCTCCAGAAGGTACGGTGCTCGGTGGCCTCGAATTCGCGCTCGCGGAGGCACTCGACCGCCTCCTTCGCCGACACCACGCAGCCCTCCATGTAGCCGATGTTGGTGCCGTAGTCGGTCCAGTCGCCGACCAGGTACACGTTCTCGAAGCCGGATTTCCCCGGTTGGAGCCGGTACTGCTCGGTATCGGGGACCGCCAGCACGTACTGGTTGGTCGGCGCCACCGCGGCCACGAACCACTGCTGCTCGTAGCGCGCCATCGCGCCGGTGGCCTCCGGGGTGACCGGCTGGAGCAGGGAAAGATCGATGCCCTTCGGGTAGGCCCGGGTGGTCGCTTTCGAGAAGAACCACCCCATGTTGTCCATCAACCACTGCCAGGTGAGCTGCTTGACCCGCTCCCGCTGGCGCTCGGGGAAGTCGGAGGGCCCGGGCGGCGGCACCTCCGACAGGTCCGGCAGCACGCCGGTGAACATGGCCAGCACCTGCGGCTTCTTGCCGGTCCAGCTCTCGTTGGGCAGGATGCAGGACTGATCCAGCCACGAGAACATCGGGTTCTGGTAGGTCACCACGTTGGGCGCGGTGACCCCCTCCTTCATGCCCCAGGCGGCGGGCTCGTAGCCCAGCTCCCGGAGCGTGGGCCTGAGCCAGAGCTGGGCGCTCATCACCTGGGCGGTCCGGATGTTGTCGACCATGGCCCTCCAGTCGGGCCGCTGCTCGATGATCTCCCGGCAGATGTAGCGCTGCGCCTTCGCCGGGATACCCAGGATCAGCAGGTCAAAATCCTTGCCTCGTTCGAGCTGAAACGGCTTCCCTTTCCAGCCGGACCAGGGCGACTCCAGGTCGATCTTCCCCTCGCGGAGCTGCCGCGCCTGCTCCGGATCGATCTGGTCGTAGAGCGGCTCCGAGGGCCAGCAGGGGTTCCCTTCCACGTCGATCACCGGGTTGTACGCGGGCACCGTGAGGTCGACCTGCCGCTCCAGCTCCACCCGGTCGATGCGCTCTGCCCCGGTCCAGGGCAGGTTCTTCACCTCGCAGAAGAACTCGAAGCGCACCCCGCGCGCCGCCAGCACCTGGTACATCGGCATCACCAGCGTGTCCGCGGTCCCCAGCCGCAGCTGGAACATGAACGACCCCTTGTAGCCCAGCGCCGGGATAGCAAACTGCAGCGCCGTCCCCGCCGCCAGCGCCCCGCCCTGGTCCTTGCCGTCCGCCAGCACCTCGAAGGTGCCCGTGTAAAAGAACGTCACCAGCGGGCTGAAGAGCGTGCTGTCGCTCGCCCCGTGGCTCCCCAGCCACGCGCGGAAATCCAGGTGGTTGATCCGTCGATACTGGAACTTCCCGGTGGCCGGATCCCACACGTCTTTCAGGATACCGACCATCATCGCCAGGCCAAAATCCAGCACCCAGTACAGGTGCAGCAGCGTGGTGTCCCCCACCACCTTCCGCAGCACCCACCGCAGCAGCGAGAACAGCGGCCCGAGCGCGTCCCCGACCCCCGCCGCCAGCGCGGGCGCCTCCGGCTCTTGCTCCAGCTCCCGCAGCACCGCCAGCACCTCGGCCTCCGGCGTCGCCGCCAGCAGCCCCGCCCCGACGAAGGACCCTCGATCCTGGCCCCCATCCATGGGGAAGAAATGACCAAGCAGCCACCGCGCCAGGGGCCCCACCTTCTCGCCGTAGGGGCTCCCCAGGATCGTCTCCAGCAGGATCGCCACGCCGCGCCGCAGCAGCTGCCACGTCGACAGCGGGGGGCCGTCCCCCGGGTAGCCGGGCGACGGCGGGAAGATCATGGGCCAGTTGTTCCATACACGCGCCCCCCCGTCGTAGTTGACCAGCAGCGCCCCCCAGTTCGGCGCCACCGCCTCCGGCAGCGTCCTGTACCGCGCCGTGGGCCACAGCCCCAGCCTCGTGCGCTCGTCGTAGGCCTCCTGGAACATCGGGAAGGCGTTGACGTAGAACCCCAGCAGCAGGTGCAGCCCCAGCTCCTCCACCCGCCCCTGCGGCCCCCGGCCGCCCCCCGCCTTGCCCCCGCAGCGCCAGCCCAGCTGGTACAGCGTGATCTCGTAGTCTGACTCCCAGCCCCCGTAGCTGGTCAGCTCCCACGCCGCCGCCAGCGACGCCACCCCTCCCCCCAGGATCGCGATCTTCTGCTTCTTGCACCCCACCCGCGCGTTCGGCGACCGCTCCGCCGCCACCCCCACCGGGTACGTCGGCACGTTCTCCGTCTGCATCGTCACCACCTCTCCCACCCCGGTCCACGTCGCCGCCGCCTTGTAGAGCTCTTCAATATGGGGCGCCAGCAGCAGCCGATCCAGCACCCGCACCGCGATCTCCGCCAGCGAGAACCCCCCGTTCCCCGTCACCTCCGCGAACTCCTTCGCCGTGAGCGGGTAGCTGGTCGGGTAAAAATTGGGTACACAAACCATCGCCTGCACCGCCGGCAGCCGCGGGTCCGCCAGGATGCGGCCCAGCCCCCCGAAGGGCGTCACGTCCTCGACCAGCGCCTCCGCGAAGAGCAGCCGGTAGAGCACGATGTTCATGAAGACACGCTCGGTCTCCGGCTCCTGGTTCGCCTCCCCCACCCGGGTCCGGTACCCCTCGATGATCGACGCGTTGTGGGCCTGGTACCAGGTGACCGCCCCGGGGCGCTCCAGGTAATCCAGCCACCTCCGCACCGGCAGCTCCCAGTCCAGCCCCGACTGCCCCTCCTCGAAGGCCAGCGCCGCAAGCTGGGACCAGTAGATGAAGTCACCGTTGACCCCCTTCCACCAGGCGCTCCCCGGGGTATCCAGCACACCACGCCGTATTTCCCACCGGAGAAAATCGATCTCCGAGCGGCCCAGCCCGAACTCGAGCAGCTCCGGCTCCGCGGCGGGGTCGCCGGGGGGCAGCGCCAGGTGCGGGTGGCCGTATTTCCTGTAAAACTCCTTGCGGAGATCGAGGCGACCCTGGGGGTCGTTCCATACAGCGCGGACGGTCTGCCGAGCCCGGAGTTCGAGCGCTTCCTTCGAGGTCATCGGGTGCATAAGACCACAGCCCTGCAGGCCGGTGGAAGCCTCCCTTCAGCTCGCTTGAGGGGTCCTCCCGGCGGCTGGATGGCGAGGCCCCTGGCCGGCAATTCACCGGCCCAGCGCCGGCCACAAATGACTTGCCACCGCCCCGGTTTCCCGTCGCATAAACAAACATGAGGCGTGCTCTGTCTTCTGAACGTCCAACGCTGACCATCCTCTCCGGTGCGGGTGCCTTCCTTGTGGGCCTGGCCCTCGTCGCCCCCGGCTGTGGTTCCGGGGAGTCCACCTCGCCGGGGGCCACCGCCGGCACCGCTGGCTCCTCGACCAGCGCAGGCGCCGGTGGCGCAGGCGGTGGCGCAGGCGGTGGCGCCGGCTCCGCGGGGGTCGGCGGGGCTGGCGCGGGGGCGGGCGCTGGAGGCGCGGGCGGCGCAGGCACGGGCGGCGCCGGGGGAACGGCTGGCAACGGCGGCCAGGGCGGCGCCTGCGCGGCGGTCTTTTACCGGGATGCGGACGGGGATGGCTACGGCAACGAGGCAGACACGCAGGCGGGCTGCAGCGCCCCGGCCGGGTACGTGGCGCAGGGGGGCGACTGCAACGACCAGCGGCCCGACGTGTACAAGGGGGCCCCGCTCCAGGATGGCCTCGATGCCAACTGCGACGGCGCCATCGACCACGACGTGGACGGCGATGGAACCTCCGATCGTTCGCCGTCTGGCTTCACCTTCGACCCCTTCGTGCAGCGCCACATCGAGCTGCCCCAGGTCACCCAGGGGGCCACCTTCTCCATCGAGCTTCATGACGGCGAGATCGCACCGCAAGGGGTGGCCCTTGTCCCCGGGACCCCCTTCGCCAAGGCCTTCTCCTGGGACCCGAGCACCGGCAAGCTGAGCGGCCAGATCCGTGACCCCGGCGTCTACCGCTTCCCCGTCTCGGTCTGCACCGTGTTCCCCCACGACGCGGCGGCCTGCCAGGACCCGACCAGGCGGCGCCTCGACCTCGCCCACCTGACGGTGCAACCCACCCAGCCCGCCCCCCCCGCCCAGGACCCGGCGCCCCAGGGCAAGTATATGGTACTTCTGGACAAGGCATCGGTGGACATCTCGGGGATCTTCGCGGACTTCCAGAACGAGCAGATCCCGGGGCAGGCGGAGCAGGAGAAGAGGCCGGAGCACAAGGCGGACGTGGCATCGATCGCGACCGGCACCACGCCGACGCGGGTCATTTACCCCTCGCAGGACGGGGCGACGGCGGCGCCCGGGGCGTTCCCGCTGGTGGTGCTGCTCCACGGGAACGGGTACCACTGGGACGACTACGATCAGCTCGGCTCGCTGCTGGCAAGCCAGGGGATGGTGGTGGTGATCCCCCAGTTCGTGACGGGCTTTCTGGGGGCCTGCGGGGGCGGTTCGAGCACGCAGCAGCGCTTCCTGTTCGGGGTCCGGGCGGCCCGGTGGGCGCTGGAGGAGTCGGCGAAGAGCGGCTCCAAGCTCCAGGGGCGGCTGGACCCGGCCAAGCTGGTGCTGGTCGGGCACTCCTGGGGCGGCGCCGCGGCGGAGTGGGGGCTCCCGGAGATCGGGGCCCGCGCGGCGGTGATCTTCGATCCGGTCAGCCTGCTCAACAACATCCAGGAGTGGACCACCTGCAAGAACAACATCGTGAGCGGCAGCACGACCCCCGACCACCTGCGAAGGACCTGGCGGGACCTGTCCACGCCGACGCTGCTGCTGGACGCCGGGGCATCCCCCTTCATCGCGACCCTCACCGGGTACCGGGGGCTTTACCCGTCCGCGCCCCTCGTCCACGCGGCGCTCCAGGGCACGCTCCACGAGGATTTCCTCGACCCGGAGAAGGCCATCGACTGGATCGACACGGGCACCTGCTTCGACGCGGACCGCATCGCGGCCCACAAGCGGGCGGTCGCGGTCTGGATGAGCCGGTTCCTCCGGCGCTACGCCGAGGATGACCTGTCCCTTGATCCGCTGGTCCACGGCCCCGAGGCGCTGCGCCTGCCGCCCGGCGTCTTCTCTTCCGGGGTCTTCGTCAGCACGTACCGACCCGCCGCGGACACCCTCGTCCTCGACCGGGGCGCCGCCTTCCCCTACGGCTCGTCCCACAACACGCCGCGCCCCAACCTGGCGGGCGGCGAATCCGTGGTCGAGGGGGGCACCGCGACCATACGGCTCACCCCCTCCAGGATCGCCGCCCTGGAGGCCATGCCGGACAACGTCTTCAAGCAGGGAGACATCGCGTACCTGACCTCCGACGACCACGCGGCCTACCGCAAGATCTCCGTCCAGCAGGAGGCCAGCCCGGTCACCCTGCGGGAGAGCTTCTCGACACCCCTCGACGCGAGCAACTTCCGCCTGCTCGCGCTGGACATGGCCCTCGGGCAGACCTTCTCCTGGTACAACTGCTCCCAGAGCCTGCCGGACCTCGACGCAACGCCTCTCGACGCGGTCCTCCGGCTCACCTCCTCCGATGGCAAGAGCGCCGAGCTCGGCGGGGCCGCCCTCTCCGGGGCCAGCACCAGCTACAACACCACCCCCTTCTCCCTCATGGCCCCCCTCCAGTCCCTCGCCGGCAAGGTGGACCTGTCCCGCATCACCTCCATCGAGGTCACCCTCCCCGCCGGCCCCCAGCCCCGCGCGGTGACCTTCGATGACCTGCGGCTCATCCGGTGATCGTTCTTCTCCCCCGGAGATGGGGATCCGAAAGAATATGGAACCTCTGTATATCGAGGGATCTCACCTCACCCGGGTTGACCGGCCGACCCCTGGCCTCCACGCCCTGAGCCTCGGGGCGAGCCGGGTGCTGCTGATCGGAGCGGGCCCGCCGCGGCGCAAGGCGGCGTGGTCCCTCGTCCCCGAGCGACCCCGCGGGGACCCGGCGGACGGGCCGGTGCGGGGCCTCCGCGAGCGGCTGGAAGGGGGCAAGATCACGCGCTTCTTGCTGACCCGCGAGGGCCTGTACCTCGAGGTGCTCCAGCGCGAGCTTCGCTGGCAGGTCGTGGCGGACGGATCGGGCCTGAGCTGCCGACCCGCAGAGGACCTGCCGGTCGAGGGAGAACCCGCGTCGGCCGAGGCCATCGAGGCGGCCTGGCTCCGGGGCGAGGGCTTGCTGGTCGAGCAGCAGCGCCTCCGGATCGAGGCAGCCCGGGCCGAGGCATCGGCGCTGCTACGAACGGCCCGCGAGCGGCTCAAGAAGCGCGCCGCCGCCGTCGAGCGGGATCTGCTCGCGGCCGCCACCTCCGAGGAGCGGGCCACCTTCGCCGCGCTCTTTGTCCCTGCTGCCGCCGCCGCGCGCCCGGGCCAGACCGAGCTGCGCGCCGTGGACTGGTCCACCGGCGAGGCTCGCGAGGTCTCCTTTCCGCTGGCCCCCGACCGCCCAGCTCGCCTCCAGCTCGACGCCCTCTTCGCCAGGGCCCGGCGGCTCCGGCTCGCCGCCGCCGCGGTGCAACGCCGCCGTGACGACGCCTTGCTGGGCGTGATGATGATCGACGATGCGCTGGAGGCCCTGCCGGCGGCGGGCGATGAGGCCGCGGTGAAGGCGCTGCTGCGGGGCCTGGCCGCCGATTTCCCCGGGGATATCCGGCTGCTCCCACCCTCCGCGCAGCAGGGCACCTCCAGCCCGGGGCCGCGATGCTACCGGCGCTACGAGGGCGCCGGGGGGCACCCCATCCTGGTGGGCCGCGACGCCTCCTCGAACGACGAGCTCACGCTGAAGGTGGCGCGCCCGCGGGATCTGTGGGTTCATGCCCGGGGCCATGCCGGAGCCCACGTCATCGTGCCCTCCTGGAACGTGGGGGCCTCCGAGCTGCTCATCGACGCGGCGACGCTGGCGGCGCACTTCTCCGAGGCCCGCGGCGAGGACCGGGTAGAGGTGCAGTACACGCCGCGCAAGCACCTGCGCAAGCGCCGGGGCGCCGCGCCAGGGGTCGTCGAGGTGACGCAGGAGAAGGTCATCGCCGTGCAGGTCTCCCCCGGGCGCCTCGAGCGCCTGCTGGCCACCGTGGACCGGGACCTGACCCCCCGCTGAGCGGCACCCCGCTGGCCCTCGCGGCTCACGGCGTCAACATGCGCCCTCGTTCAAAGATCCAGGCAGCACCGGAACCCGATCTGGGGAGAGTAATCCCCTGTTCTTGAGAAGAATCCTAATCCTTCAGCCGTTGCGCAGGATAGCCCTTCCTCTCCTGTTCCGTAGGCTCCTCCTCGCACGCGGCAACCGTCCGTCGGCCCTTCTCCCTGGCAAGCATCCTCCAGCTCTCCACGGTTACCGCTCAGATCCAGCAGCTGATCGAACGGGGATACGCTGCCGTGGCAGTCCTTTCCCGCCTTTGCCAGGTACGCCAGCTTCTCCTCTTCCGTGGACCCTTTCACCGCATCCTTGCCGGAACAACGGGACCCATCGTAGGTATCCCCGTAAGGAAACTTGGTTTTACCGCCCTGGCTACAGGCATTGTACCACTGGCTCTCCCCTGCATCGTTCTCTTGACCCTCCTTCACGGCCCCGCCTCCCACGCGACCGCAGAGGCGCTTTCCTGCCCACTTGCAATAAGCAAAAGCATCGCACCAATCGACGCAACCCACCGAGGCGTCGGGCGTTGTTTCCGGGGTGTAAAAGGCCTCGTTGGCGCACCCTCCTTCACCCACGTGAGGGGTGTACCCGCTGTAGAGATTGAGCGAACAAGCGGGATGTTCGCTGCCGACCTTGACGCCTTCGGAAGCCTTCACGAACGCGGCGTACTGAGCCTGGGTAACCTCGGTGGAGTCGATGCAATAAGCGACCCCTTGCGCGCTGCTCACCCGCACCATCTTGGGCCCTGCGAGGGCAGCTGCCGCAGGGCAAGCAGCGTCCTGTGCGGGAGAACCTGCTGCCCCTGACTCCCCGGCCTTTCCGCTGCTTCCCGAGGCTCCTGATTCGCCGGAAGAGCTCCCTGCCTCTCCTGCTTGACCCGCAGGAGAACCGGCAGCACCGGCGAATGCGCCGGCAGCACCAGAAGTTCCGGAAGAACCAGCCGATGGAGCCCCCGCCTGGGACGACCCTGCAGAAGTTCCAGAAGCTCCAGCGTCGGAAGGAGAGCCAGAAGCTCCAGCGCCCCTCCGCCCCCCGGGCGCGACTCCGGCAAGATCTCCTGTTCCTTGCATTGCACGAGGCCGAACAGCGCCGCGGCCAGAATCCATTCTTGTCTCATGATGAGCCTTTCGAATCTAGAGAGCTTTTGCATTCAAGTTGCCCAGGTAAAAACTCGTGTAGCTTACATAGGAAGGAGACAAGTAAACCCTCCACTCCATGGTATTCTTATCAAGAAGAACAACTTCAGCCTTTCCATCTTGGTTGATATCATGGCTTACAAAAGGGAGCAGAGGAAGCGAGGGTCTGGCATCAGACCGAGAGTGCGTAAGCGCTCCACAGCCATTGCCCCCGGTGGTTTTTATATGCAAGCTTGAACTACCGAGCGTGGAAGGACGCCAGACCACCATGTCGCGGCGACCATCTGGAGGCAGGGAGTCCATGTCAACCAAACCGTAGCCCGTCAACGGGATATCTCCTTCTTGTCCCCAAGAACAGGAAGAAACAGAGGATGAGTTAACAGGATCCCAGATGGAAAACCATGTTCCAGTTTGATTGTCCCATACTTGAAGGATGGTCTTGAAACCGGAAACGCAGTTGCTACCGTCGCAGAGCGTTGCAGCACGAACAGCTCCAGGTATCAGTGTTCCACCGGCCCGACCTTCCTTTGTACCGCTGTTTCCAAAGGGTACGAGCTGTGCTGGAAATGGTCTGTAGAGAACGTTTGAGAAGTTGGATGCAAGCGCTAGCCAGAAGGCCGGGGATCCTTTCTGATAAACAGCGGCATCCATTTTTCTATCGTCATCAAAGTATCCGACAATGGGTTCATCCCCAGAAATATTGATGGTGGAAATGCTCGCATTTCCTATCTTACGCCAATAGATTTTATCCTGCGGTCTAAAGACAGCAATCTCAACGTCTGAACTCGATGCAGGAGGTCCAGCGAAACGTGTTCCGGGCATCGGAACGTCCCCTCGCTGACCCAAGGCGAGGGATTGGGTATAACTACAGTCACCTCCTGAAACGTGCGAGGTAGGACACCATATAAAATAAGCACTGTTATCAAAAGGATCGTTTCCGTTTGGACCAGCGGTTCGAAAGACTGCGATGTCCGTTTTCCCATCGTTATCATAGTCAGCTAGAGCAGGAACATCACCCATGATTCCAAAGGGAATGGCTGGAAGCAAGGTACCATCGATACTTTTTCTGAACTTGAACTGACCCGTTCCGGAAACAATTTGAGGAGGTTCCCAAACTCCAAAATCTCTTCTACCATCTCCATCGATATCAATGGGTTGAGTTTGAGGACTGTTCGCGATAAGACCCAGAGACGGTCTTAGTCCAGTTCGAGACGGAGTCCAGGATGTTTGGATCGGGACATCATAACGAAGTACTTTTTGTATTTGACGAATTTGTGAATCTGAAAAACCCTGCGGACAAGCAGGATTGAGGTAACCCATTGCATTCCAACCTCGCACAGGGTTGGACGGAGGATTATCCCCGGGGAATTTAATCCCAATTCCCGCACCACCAGGATCGTTCGTGGTGAATGAACTTCCATTGATGGAACAGGATATCGTACAAGACGAAGAAGAGCAGTTCTCGGTTGGACTTATAACATTTTTTGCAACCAGTTGATTTTCAAAAGAGCTCGCAGCAGAGTCTGAACTGTAAAAAACATTGTTTCCCGGTGATGCTGGCCGATAAACAAGATCCCAGTAGTCGGCGAGTTTTGCAGTTGAATTTGTTGAGGGGTCAACAGGACCAACCTGTTTGTTTGACGTCAGGTACAAATCCGAGTCGAGATACGACCCCGGAAAAGTGTGGGACAACCCGAAATAGTGACCCAGTTCATGGACAAAGTTCCACGTGCCGTTGTAATCGCTCGTTGCATTAGGAAGATTTCCGGTAGAAGTATAGATGGAGCGTCCAAACCAGGGATAATGCCCATAGGCGCTCGTATCAACTTGTGCAACATAAATCAAAATCTCGTCAGATCTACCATAATCGATGGCAGATTCTGCAAGAAACTTAAACTTTGATCCTGAACGATTTTGGTAGGCATTGGAAGGCATTGCTGGAAATATTTTCTTAAGATCATTCCACAGAGTACTGTTCCAAGCATAGGATGTCAAATCGAGCCCTTTGAAGGTCATCCGGAGAGAGGGCTTCACTCGCTCTCCTGAGGTAGCCCGTGCAGCGCCCTGTACGTCGAAATGTGCGGCCGTTTCGTGAATCTCTTCTTCGCTTTCGGCCCTGCTGGTTTGTCCTTCCGTTTCGATTTCTTGTGCGCCGACAGGTCCACCCGTTTCCCCAGCCGCCTCAGCTCCCTCTCCCATTCCGGCTGGCTCAGCCTCCCGTACTCCTCCCAGACCTCGGTGGGCATCAGCACCATCATTCCTCCCCACACGCTCACGATCTCCTCCACCATCGAGTGCATCGACAGTTCTTCGTCCACTTTGGCGGCGCCATGCTCGGCTCGCAGCACCCCCTCCAGCACGGCCAGCACCTGGTAGGCCACCAGCGCCAAGCTGAACCCAAACAGGCCAGCGGCCGGGTAGCCCAGCGGCGCCAGCTCGCTCTGCAGCAGCGCCTCGATGCGGTGAAAGGCGCCCTCGATGGACCATCGCTTGCGGTACAGCAAGGCCACCTTGGCGGCGTCGGCGACGTCCGTGGGCAAGTTCGTCAACAGCAAGATTTCCCGCTCGTCGTGCTTGGTCGGGTCCTTGAGCACGACGATGATCCGACGCATCCGGAACTTCCGGCCTTCCTCACCCACGACCTCGACGTCTTCCTCGAAGAATGTCGCGTCCTTGCTCTTGCCGCGCGGCTTGCGCTCGCTCACCACCTGCACGGTCAGGTTGCCGTGCTGACGCACCACAAAGAAGGCGTTCTTGTCAGCCAAGTCCTGCAGCCACCAGCGCACGCAGTAGAGGCGATCGCCGATCCAGCAATCCCCCGCCTTCACCCACGTCAACACGGTGCCGAGCAGGGCGCGCTCCTGCGTGTAGGCGTCCAGATCGCCGACCAGGTGGATGGGCAGATCCAGGTCCGGGTTGTAGGCCACCACCGCCACCGCCGGCAAGGGTCCCGCCGCGCTGTCGCGCAACGGTTTGATCCGGCGCTCGGTGGCGGCCAGGTGGTTGCCGTCGAGGACGCACACGCGGTGGCCCGGCAGCAGCGCGGGCCTCGTTCCGCCCATCGACGCGATCCACGACGACGCCCGCTGAGCCATCTGCTCGACCAGCGCCGTGCACAAGCCGGGCGAGACGTTCTTGAGCTTCTGGTAGACGGCCGACACGGCCACCCCGGCCTGCTCTTTTCGCTTGCTCCAGGACTTGTGGACCGAGGGCGAGAACCCGAACACCACCGCCACCATCAGCTCCACGAGCACCGGAAACAGCAGTTCGTGCTCGTACTGGCTGCCGCGGTGCTTGGCGAAGATTTCGTCGAGGATCGTAGGGTCGAGCAGCCTCTGCATGACCATCTGGGTCATCAGCGGCAGCGCACTGCGCGAGGCAAGGCGCTCGACAAGTTCCTGGGTGAAGGAAACCGTAGAGGACACCGCGCTAGAGTACAGGAGTCAAGAGGGTCGGGGCGGAACAAAGAGAGCCGAAAAGCCGAGGATTGGCCTCAGCTTAGGCGGATAGATTGTCTTTCCTTTGGATCACCTTCAAAGGGCTCGATGTCAAATCTGCCCTTGCATTGTAAAATTGAGGCAAGGCATAGCGCTCTATCGATCTTATGTAGAAGTTAACTCCAGCTTGATTGAAAGCTAGGTTTGCCCTACTCACAGCCGTTTTTAGGCGATTGAACGGGGCGACATCCTCCACACCGGTTTGTGTCATCAGCACAAAGCGAAGTGGAATATGACGATTGACCGTGGGCGCGCTAATGGTTTGAGGTTGAGAGTCGGTGCTTTCTTTGTATTCTACTTTATTTGTTGAAAAGCAGGCACCACTAAAGCAAGTTGGGGCTGCACAAAGCAGCAATGCCCAGCGCATCCGACCCGACCCGACCCGACCCGACCCGACCCGACCCGACCCGACCCGACCCGACCCGACCCTGAATATGTAGACATGACTCTGACCGTACGGCTCACGTCCGTGGAACGTCAACATTAAAATTCCATGGTTCAAAGATCCAGGCAGCACCGGAACCCGATCTGGGGAGAGTAGCTGCCTGTTCTTGAGAAAAATCCTTCAGCCGTTGCGCAGGATAGCCCTTCCTCTCCTGTTCCGTAGGCTCCTCCTCGCACGCGGCAACCGTCCGTCGGCCCTTCTCCCTGGCAAGCA
>JALOQB010000395.1 GCA_025453595.1 Polyangiaceae bacterium | reverse complement strand
TGACGACGGCGAAGCCCGCGCGCAGCAGCGGGCTCCCGGATGGAGAGGCAGAAGGGTGCACCGCGCCCCCTTAGCCGCTCATGGCCGGGGCATCCAGGCTCAGCGCGCGCAGCCCCTGGGGAGCGCCTCGGCGAGCTCCTTCAGCGTGACCTGCTCCCCGGTCGGGGTCGGGTCAAGGGGCGCGTCCCCCAGGCGCCGCACCCGGAGCTTCTTCAGGATCTGCCCCATCGCCTTCACCGAGGAATCCCCCTGGTCATGCCCTGGCTCGAGCACGCTGCGGGTCTCGACCTCGATGATCTTGTCCGGCATCGCCACCAGCACGCGGCCCGAGATCACCCGCTGACACCCGTCCCAGACGGACCACTGGGTCAGCGTCGGCCGATCCGCCACCTGCCCGGTGGTGGTCTGCACCGCCTTCCCTCGCGGAGCGTGCTCCACCAGCCTCTTCGCCAGGGCCTGGAGCTCCTTCTTGCCCGCGCTCTTCTGGCGGTGCTCGCGGATCTTCACGGTGACCGGGGACGCGAGGGTCGTCGTCTTCCCCTCCGCCACCAGCACGCCGCCTCGCTCCGTGCAGTCCTGATCCAGGCACTCGGCGCGGCGCTCCCCCTCCGGGATCCCCCGGAGGCTCGTCGGAAACCCGAGCTTCTCGAAGGTGTACGCAGGCGGCTTCGCGGCGCCGGCGACCGCACACCAACCCAGGATCACGCCCAGCAACAGAGGCTTGCTCTTCATGCTCCCCCCACCTTGTCTTACCCCGGCCCGGAGGGCCTAATTTTCGTCTCCCCTCCCCTGCCCGCGCCCCTCAGCGGCCGCCGTGGATCTCGGCCCGCAGCCGCGCCAGCTCCTGGCGCAAGGGCACGATGAAGTCGGCGCTGATCGTCATCTTCTTGCCCTGCATCGCGCGGCTCGCATGCCACTTCGATAGCCCCAGCCGCGAGGCCGCGTCCACGAAGCGCCGGCCCTTGGCGCCCCCTCGCCCGGCGAAGGCCTTGAGGCGACCGAAGGGCGAGCAGACCAGCTCCAGCTCCTCCCTGGAGAGGTTGCCCAGCAACACCTCATCCTGCAGGTGCTTGCGGATGATCTGCCCCTCGCGCCGCACCAGCAGCACCACGATGACCGAGAAGGCCAGCAGGAACAGGAACCAGAGCGGCAGCAGCAGGAGGAACAGCTCCGGGGTCTTGAACCAGTCGCTCAGCACCGCGGTCCCGTTCCAGATCGCGTGGAGCGCCACCGCCATGCAGTAGCCGCCGATGGGGGCGAAGATCTTGAGGAAGGTGCTGTTGGTCTCCCGGGCGATGCCGACGCCGATGCCGGTCATCGAGGTGTAAAGCGGGTGCCCCCAGGGCGCGAGGATCCCCCGCAGGAACACCGTCACCCCCAGCGCCGCGAAGCCCCCCTTCTGCAGCGAACGCCCGTAGTACAGCACGTTCTCCGTGGCCGCGAAGCCGAGGGCCGCGAAGGTCGAGTAGATCACCCCGTCCACCACCCCGTCGAACTCCCGCCGCAAGAACAGGAACATCCCCAGCACGAAGAGCCCCTTCGTCGCCTCCTCGAAGATCGGGGCGCTGATGACCGCTCCCACAAACTCCGCCCCCTCCTTGCCGATCAGCCCCTCCGCGATTCCCCCGTTGATCGTGTTGATCCAGCCCGAGAACCCGCAGGCCGTGATCGCCCCCCACAGGAACGCCATCGCCAGCGCCCACCAGGGCTCCGGGTCGTAGCGATCCACGATCACCGGCACCCACAGGTACACAAAGCAGGCCGGAAACGCGATCGCAGCGCCGATCCCCATGCTCATCAGCACCGAGACCGGATCCCGCGAGGAGAACAGCGGCAACATCAGGAAGAGCAGCAACAGCAGCCCCCCCACCACAATGCCCAGCGACCAGAGGACCACCCCGAGGACCCGCATCGTCCGGTCCGAGCCACGCACAGGAGCTTCCATAGACCCCAGTAGAGCGAACATTTCTCCACGCCGCCACCAGAGCCCCCCCGAGAAGAAATGCTTGCCAGAACCGGGCAAGCTCGCTAAGGTCCTCCCTCGACCAAGCGCCACTAGCTCAGCTGGATAGAGCGTCGGCCTCCGGAGCCGAAGGTCGCACGTTCGAATCGTGCGTGGCGCGCCCCTTCCCCCTGCATCCCCGATCCCCATCGGTGCCCTCTTCCCTCAACGGAATACGACGGGCTGGCGCTTCTCCCTGGCTCAGGGAGCTGCGGGTTCAAACAAAAAGACCAGCTCGAACATGCAGACCTGCAGCCTGTAACCATGCTGGAGGGCCAGCCGCGAGATCCGGCTCCCCTGGAACAGGGTGCCGTCCGTGGACCCGGTATCCACCGCGAAATACTGGTCGTTCACGCGCTCGATGAGGAGATGCTTGCGGGAGACATGGGGGTCGTTGAGCTGCAGATCGCAGGCATGGCCCGAACGACCGATCAAAAAGGACTCCTTGGTGACCGGGTAGCGCTGCCCCTGGAACAGGATCACCAGCGCCCCCTGGCTGTCCAGAGGCGGTGGCATCGGCGGGGGCCCCGGCGGAGCGGTCAAGGGTGACGGAGGCGTCGCAGCGCGTTGCTGGAGGAAGCTCCGGATGGCCTCGTTCAGCAGGTAGTCCACCGAGCATTCGAGCTCTGCTGCAAGCTGTGAGGCCTGGGACCAGAGATCGTTGCGGCATTGGAAGGTGCGAGCGGTCCTGGCCCCCGCAGCCGGCACCAGGACAGGTTCGGAAGAGGAGAGATCCTCGTGGTGGGCGGGGGGCGCAGGGGGAGCAGGGGCCATGGCGAGGGAGACGCAGCGAGCAAGGGGCCGCGGCGTCTCCCGGAGGTTAACCTCTCCGGACGCGCCAGGTAGCGCTCACGGCTTCTTTTGAACGTAGAGGGTGTAGCCCCCCTTGGTACCTGCCTCGTTGTTGCCAGCAACGCCGATGAACAGGTTGTACGGGCCGTTGCCCTGGGGGATGGAGAAGGAGACCAGCTCGGTCTGCCCCGGGTTCGGAGGCGGCGCGACGCCCGGAGGATAGCTGGCCTCGCAGGAGAGCAAGCCCGACACCGCCGGGGGGACCTGGAACTCGGTGGCTCCATCGAGCCAGGCATAGAGGTTCACGTCAACACCAGGCTCCGGCTGGACGGCGACGGTGTACTCGCCAGGCCCGGAGAGCGCGCCATCGAGGGCGTAGAAGACGTGATTGCCCTCGAACAGGTAGTTGCGCACGCTGGGGAAGCAGGCCACATCGCTGTTGTCCGCCCAGTCGAGGTTGACGCAGGACCCCGCGGACAGATCCCCCTTCACGCTGGCGCTCCCCCCGGAGAGCGCGAGCTTGGTCACCTGAGCAGGCCAGGAAGAGAACTTCCCCCCCGGGAGCGACTGGGGGCAATGAGGCACCGCGGTCTTCACGGAGACCTCGACGTCGAAGGCGCCCGAGAGCACCTTGTCGGGGCCAGCGACCGCGAAGAACACGTTGTACAGCGCCGAGTCCGAGGGGTTCTGGAAGGAGATGCTCTCGGGCTGACCCGGGTTGAAAGGCCCGGGGCCAACCCCGGCCGGATAGCTGGCCTCGCAGGAGAGCACCGACGGCACGTTCGGCGGGACCAGGTAGTCATTCTTGCCATCCATCCAGCCGTAGAGGTTCACATCCACCCCTGGCTTCGGCTTCACCGTGATGGTGGCCTCGGAGCGCGGTGGGAGCGGATCGCGCAGCGCAAAGAACACATGATTCCCCTGGAACTGGTCGTTCTCGGTGCCGGGGAAGCAGGCCACATCGCTGTCATCGGCGAAGCCCAGATGGGTGCACTTGCCGGTCGCCAGGTCCCCCGAGGCCTTGCCCTGCCCGGTGTCATCCAGATCGATCTGGGTCACCGAGGCTGGCCACGAGGAGTACAGGGCCCCCGGGAGCGAGTCGCTGCAGTGCTCGGGGGGGGCCTGCTCGACGGTGACGTCCACCGTGTAAGCCCCGGAGGTCAGGCCATCGTGACCCGCGACCGCGAAGAAGTAATTGTACGGGTTGTTCCCCGGATTCTGGAACGTGATGGTCTCGACCTCGCCCGGGTTGGCCGGGGTGCCCACGGCCAGCGGGTAGCTGGCCTCGCAGGCCCCCACGCCTGGCAAGAACGGGGGGGTGTAGAAGTCGTCGGTCCCGTTCCAGTATCCATACACGTTCACGTCCACCCCCGGCGCGGGGGTCACCTTGACGGTGACCTTCGACTTCGGCGGCACCCCGTCCTTGAGGGCGTAGAAGACATGGTTGCCGGTGAAATGCGTGTTCTCGGTCCCCGGGAAGCAGGCGATGGAGCTGTTGTCTGCCCAGTCGAGGGTGCAAAGCTTCTTGCCAGAGGTCAGGTTGCCCGGGATCTTGGCGGCGCCGTCGCTCAGCGTGACCTGCTGTACCCCGGCAGGCCACACGGTCGGAGCCCCGTTCGGAACAGGGCAGTTCACCGGATCCGCAGCCACCAGGTTTGCCTCCACGGTGTAGCCCCCCTTGGTACCGTCAGGCCCGTAACCAGCGATCGCAAAGAAGATGTTGTACGGATTGTTCCCCGGGTTCTGGAACTGGATCGACTGCTTCTCGCCCGGGTTCGGGTTGTCCTCCAGATCGAGGTGATACGAGGCCTCGCACTGGGCCCCCGTCGTGTAAAACGGTGGCGTATAGAAACCGGTGGTGCCCTGGCTGACGCCGTAGATGTTCACATCGACCCCCGGCTCCGGGGTCACCGTGATGTTGAGCACCGACTTCGGCGGCACGGGCTTGTCGAAGGCGTAAAAGACATGATTCCCCTCGAACTGGACCTTCTCGGTCTCGGGGAAGCACGCGAAACCGCTCGACCACGCCCAGTCCAGCGGACACACCTTCTCCCCGTCCTCCAGGGTGCCGCTGAACTTGATCGCGCTGTTGGGCTCGATCCCGACCAGGTTCACGCTGGTCGGCCACTTCGTCGGCGCCGGGCCGCTGGCCCCGGGGACCTCGCAGTCCGGAGCGCTGGTCACCAGCTTCAGCTTCAGATCGTAGGCCCCCGCGGTCTTCTCATCCCCATGGCCCGCCGCAGCAAACACGATGTTGTAGGGGTTCTGCCCGGGGTTTTGCAGCTCGATCTGCTCCGTCTTCCCCGGGTTCGGCGGCGTGCCGATGGTCTGCCCAAAACTCGCCTCGCACTGCGCCGACGCGATCGACGGCGGGACCTGGAACGCGGTCGCCCCCATCCGGAGCGCGTACAGGTTCACATCCACCGATGGATCCTTGGGGATCGCCTCGATCGTCAGGATCGACTTCTTCGGCTGCGGGTTCTTCAGCGCGTAGAAAACATGGCTCCCACCGAAGTGCTCGTCCTTCGTCGCTGGCCAGCAAGCCACGCTGCTGCTCGACGCCCACCCCAGCTCCGTCAGCGGCGCCCCCTGCGCCTTCAGATCCCCGCTCACCAGCGCCTCCCCGTTCGCGTCCAGCTCGACCACGATCACGTTCGAGGGCCACGGGTTCTCCCACGGGGCCACCGGTGCCCCCGCCTGTCCGGAACCTCCCGAGGTACCAGCCCCCCCGGCTGCCCCCCCGGCTGCACCCCCGGCGCCAGCCCCACCAGCCCCGGCCCCGGCCTCTCCCGCTGCCCCCCCCGCCTCGCTGCCTCCACCTCCCTGTCCGGAACTTCCGGCGACCCCGGCCCCCCCCTGGCCTGCCCCGGCCTCTCCGGAGGCTCCAGCCCCACCGTTGCTCGATCCCACTTCAAGACAACCGGTGGCCAGAAAGACCCCAAGCCCCAGCCCCCATGCCTTCACCAGTGCACCCCGATCCATCGCTCGAAATTTCATGAAAAACCCCTCTTTCCCTGACCTCGTGGGCCAGGTTGGTCATGGTACCAAGCCGGGCGAAATTGCTTCCCTCGTCGGGTATATGGATGGGGCTTCGTGGAAACGGTGGGCTTGTGCAGCCCACGCCCGCGGCAAGGACTTGAGCAGGGGCTGCGCCCCGGGGCTTCGTGGAAACGGTGGGCTGCCCGCCCACACCCGGGCAAGGGGGCCGATGGGGCTGCGCCCCGCGCGGCCCCCTTGCATCCCCCGGCTCCCCCTCTATAAGCAGGCA
>JALOQB010000089.1 GCA_025453595.1 Polyangiaceae bacterium | reverse complement strand
GCCGGAGGAGGGGAAGGGCGGAGAAGGGGGTGGGGCGTGATCGAGCTGGTCTTCCACAAGGAGCTTTACGACGGTTTTGCCGTGGACCAGGCGATGCAGGTGTACGAGCGCTTCGGGGTGTTCCAGCGGTCGGAAGAGGAGGCCCGGTGGGTGGTGCAGGTGTCCGCGAAGAACCCGGAGCGGGAAGAGCGGCTGGCGCGGGAGCTGGCCAATTTCGCCCTGGGGTTGACCATCGAACGGAGCGGGCAAGCGAGCGGGGTGACGCCATGATCGAGCTGAGAAAGCTGGCGAAGAGGCCCGGGGGTGCATCCCCCTGGGCGGCCTTCCGGTACCGGGAGGTGGGGGGGTCGGTGCTGCTGACCAACCACCTGGGCGACTGGGTCTTCCTGTCGCAGGAAGAGTTCCTGGCGATGGCCCGGGGCGAGGTGGGCGAGGGGTCGGCCCTCTACGATCGCCTCGCGTCGAAGAATTTTGTCCGGGATCGGATCGATCCGGAGCAGGCCGCGGACCGGATGCGCCGCAAGAAGCGTTTCCTGGATTATGGCCCGAACCTCCACGTGATGGTGGTGACGCTGCGCTGCAACGAGAGCTGCGTGTACTGCCACGCGGCCCGCGCGGACATGACCGAGACGCAGACCGACATGACGCCGGAGATCGCGGAGAAGTCGGTCGATCTGGCGCTGCAGAGCACCTCGCCCTCGATCACGATCGAGTTCCAGGGGGGGGAGCCGCTGGCCAACTTCCCCCTGGTGAAGCACATCATCGAGTACGCGATGGTGAAGAACCGGGCCTACGGCAAGCGCCTCGAGTTCACCATGGTCTCGAACCTGGCCCTCATGGACGAGGACAAGCTGCGTTACCTGATCGAGCACAAGGTGCAGATCTGCACCAGCATCGACGGCCCGGAGGCGATCCACAACAAGCAGCGCATCCTGGCCGGGGGCAACGCGTGGCGCGAGTCGGTCCGGTGGATCAAGCGGATCAACGAGGCCTACCAGCAGCTGGGCCTCGACCCGGTGCTCTACCACGTCGAGGCGCTGCTCACGACGACCCGGGCCATCCTCGACTACCCCCGCGAGCTGGTCGACACCTACGTCGACCTGGGCTGTCGGGCCATCTTCATCCGGCCCCTCGACCCCTTCGGCTGGGCCCAGAAGACCGCCCGGACCACCGAGTACCCCCGGGCCCGGTACCTCGACTTCTACCGCCAGGCCACCGACTACATCCTCGAGCTCAACAAGCAGGGGACCCAGGTCCTCGAGCGCTTCGGCGCCATCTTCCTCACCAAGATCCTCGGCGACGACGACCCCAACTTCCTCGACGTCCGCTCCCCCGGCGGCGCCGGCATCGGCCAAATCGCCTACAGCTACGACGGCAAGATCTACACGAGCGACGAGGGGCGCATGCTCGGCAAGACCGGCGATGATTTCTTCTGTATAGGGGACGTCCATACGTCCACCTACCGCCAGCTGATGACCCACGAGACGGTCCGGGCGCTGACGCTGGCCTCGAACCTGGACGCCCAGCCGGACTGCGTGAACTGCACCTACAACCCGTACTGCGGCATCGTGCCGGAGCACAACTACCGGTCCCACGGGAGCATCTGGGGCCGCATGCGGGAGAGCAGCATGTGCGCGGTGCACAAGGGGATCCAGGATTACCTCTTCGATCTGCTGCGGCGGGATGACCCGCAGATCAACGAGATCCTGCGGCGCTGGACGACGATCCGGGAGCGCAGCCACTTCGTCCAGGAGAGCTCGGCGTCCTGAGGCATTTTTTGTAGGGGATTTCTCTACGCTCGTGGTACTTTGAGGGCCAATGAGCGCGAGTGATTTCCTGCAACCTGCCGCGAAGGAGCAGGTGACCCGGGTGATCGAGGGGGTCGAGGGGCAGACGTCGGCCGAGCTGGTGGTGGCGGTGCGGAAGATCTCCGGACACTACCGCCACACCGACTACCTGGTGGGGGCGCTGGGGGCGCTGGCGGGGCTGCTGGTGTTCCTGTTCCACCCGGCCCCCTTCGACGAGGATCTGTTCCCGGCGGCGGAGGTGGCGCTGTTCCTGGCGGGGGCGGCGCTGTCGGCCTCGGTGGATCCGCTGCGGCGGGCGCTGACCTCGGCGAAGCTGCGGGAGGCGAACGTGAAGACGGCGGCGACGGCGGCGCTGCACGAGATGGGCATCACGCGGACCCAGGGGCGGACCGGGGTGCTGGTGTTCGTGTCGCTGTTCGAGCGGCGGGTCGAGGTGGTGACCGACATCGGGGTCGACGCGAAGCAGCTCGACGGGGCCTGGGGCGAGGCGCTCCGGGCGCTCCAGGGGGCCGTCGAGGGCGGCGATCTGGCGGCCTTCGTGGGGGCCTTGCCCCGCCTCGGCGCGCCCCTGGGCAAGCTGCTGCCCCGCGCTCATGACGACGTGAACGAGCTCTCCGACGAGGTGCGATGATGGCGTCTGTTCGAATGATCCGCGCTGCGACCGCCCTGCTGGTGGCCGCCTCCATGGGCCTCTTGACGCTGGCTCCGGTCCGCGACGCCGGGGCGCGCCCTGGCGGCGGGCAGACCTTCAAGAGCAGCTCGAAGCCCTCGTCCGGGGGCTCGAAGCCCTCGTCGGGTGGCTCGAAGCCGTCGTCCGGGAGCAGCTACAAGCCCTCGTCCAACAGCGGCTCCGGGAGCAGCTACAAGCCCTCGTCCAACAGCAACTCCGGGTCCAGCACGAGGCCCTCGTCCAACAGCGGCTCGGGGAGCGGTTACAGCGGCCCCTCGACCGGGGCCGGGGTGATCTACGGCTCGGGGAGCAGCTCCCGATCCGACGACGACGACGCCCCCGGGGGCTCGTCCGACGGTGGTGGCGGAGGCCATTGCCTGTTCTTTGCGACGCTGATCGTGCTGGCCATCGCCGCGCTGATCTACTGGCTCCACGAGAGGTCGAGCAGCGCCAGGCCCGACTGGTCCTCGTACACGCCGCCCAGCGTGGACGACGACAAGAAGCTGTCGATCGCCGAGTCGTTCCAGAAGCTGGCCGAGCTGGATCCGGGCTTCTCCCGGGTGCTCTTCGAGGACTTCCTGTACGCCCTCTTCACCGAGGCGCACCGGGCGCGAGGGGCGAACCAGCTCGACCGGATGGCCGCGTACCTCGACCCCGGGGCCCTCCAGGAGTATCAGAAGTACCCCGCGTCCGAGGTGCGGGACATCATCGTCGGGGCGCTGTCGTTCGAGATGGTCTCGCTGCCCTCGTCGCCCGACCTCCCGGTGGTGATCACGGTCAATTTCATGGCCAATTACACCGAGGTCAGCCCCTCCGGGCCCCAGTCCTGGTACGTCGAAGAGTCGTGGGTGCTGACGCGCAAGCTGTCGACCCCTTCGCGCAAGCCCGAGCAGGCGCGCACCATCGGGTGCCCCAACTGCGGGGCGCCGCTCGACCGGGTCTTCCAGGGGGCCTGCGGGTACTGCAACGCCCGGGTGACCGGGGAGCAAGAGCTCGACTGGCGCGTGCAGCGCGTGACGATCGCGAACCGGGAGGCGCGAGGGCCGATGCTCACAGGGACGGTGGAGGAGGTGGGCAATGACTTCCCGACGGTCTTTGATCCAAGGCTCAACCAGATGCAGACGCGCTTCCACTCGAAGGACCCGTCGTTTGACTGGGGCGCCTTCGAGGCGCGGGTGCGGATGATCTTCGCGACCTTCCACCAGGCCTGGTCGTCGCAGGATCTGGCGTCGATGCGGCCTTTCCTGAGCGATAACCTGTTTTACCTCCAGATCTACTGGATCGACGCCTACAAGAAGCAGGGGCTACGGAACGTGAGCGAGAGCCCCCAGCTGCACCGGGTCGAGCTCTGCAAGATCGAGACGGACGGCCACTACGATCTGTTCACGGTGCGCATGCACGCGCAGAACGTCGATTACACGCTGGACGCGCGGGGGGCGGTGGTGGCGGGGGACAGGGGCAAGGTTCGGTCTTACACCGAATACTGGACCTTCCTGCGGGGCAAGGAGGCCAAGGGGGCGGCCCGCGCCGATCAGGCCTGCCCGAACTGCGGCGCCCCCCTCGACCGGATCAACATGGCCGGCAACTGCGGCAGCTGCGGGGTGAAGGTCGCCGCGGGCACCTTCGACTGGGTGCTGTCGCGTATCGAGCAGGACGACGTGTACACCGGCTAGGCGAGGGCGCCAGGGCGGGGGCGTGGTATAGCGACGCCACGCCATGCGCATCCTGTCCGGCATCCAGCCTTCCAACAAGATTCATATCGGCAACTACTTCGGCGCCATCAAGCAGTTCATCGACCTGCAAGACCAGGGCGAAGCGCTCTACTTCATCGCCGATCTGCACGCGTTGACGACGGTCCGCGACGGGGCCCGGCTCGATCAGCTCTCGCTGGACGTCGCCCTCGACTTCCTGGCCTGTGGCCTCGACCCTTCCCGCTGCGCCCTGTTCCGTCAGTCGGACATCCCCGAGATCCCCGAGCTGTTCTGGTACCTGACGGTGCTGACGCCGATGGGGCTGCTGGAGAAGGCCGTCTCGTACAAGGACAAGGTGGCCCGCGGTTTCTCCGCCGAGGCGGGGCTGTTCACCTACCCGGCGCTGATGGCGGCGGACATCCTGCTGTACGGGAGCGACGTGGTCCCGGTCGGCAAGGATCAGGTCCAGCACCTGGAGATCACCCGGGATCTGGCCATCAAGTTCAACCTGGCCTTCGTGCCTAAATACGACCCGTCGCAGCCGGACGGGGACCGCAAGGGCCGGGGGCGCGGCATCCTCAAGCTGCCGGAGGCCCGGGTGCTCGAGTCCACGGCGGTCGTGCCGGGCACCGACGGTCAGAAGATGAGCAAGAGCTACGGCAACGTGATCGAGATGTTCGCCGAGGACAGCGTGGTCAAGAAGCAGATCATGACCATGAAGACCGACTCGGCGGCGGTCGAGGACGCCAAGGATCCGGCGGCGACGCCCATCCTGCCGCTGCTCCGCCTCTTCGCCTCGCCGGATGAGATCGCCGAGCACGAGCGCACGTTCCGCGAGGGGGGGCTGGGCTACGGCCACTACAAGGCACGGATCCTCGAGCTGTTCCACGCCCACTTCGGCGAGGCCCGGGCGCGGCGCCGGGAGCTGGAAAAGAACCGCGATCACGTGGAGCAGGTGCTGCGCGACGGCGCGGCGCGGGCTCGCTCCCTCGCGGCCCCGATCATGGAAGACGTGCGGCGGGCCGTGGGCACCCGTGGGCTCCGGCCGCTGGGGAAGGGCTGACCTCATGATGCTGGCGCGGTGCCCGGACGACGCCACGGTCCAGCGCTTCCTCCGGGAGCAGGCCTCGTTGCCGTTCTCCTACCGCGAGCTGGAGGCGACCCGCGGCGAGCCACCGGCGGGTTACAAGGTCGATCGCTACGGCACGCGGCTGGGGCTGGGAGAGGGCTGCTACGAGCGGGCCTGCGCGGCGCTCTGGGCCTGGAAGATGTACCCCTCGTCCTGGTTCCGTATCTTCCCCGAGGGGGGGGAGGCGCCCAGGCCCGGGTTGGTGTTTGTCACGCGCATCCATCACCTTGGCTTCTGGTCCCTGAACAGCTGCCGCATCCTCTACCTGATCGACGAGAACGAGGGGGGCGTGCGGCGCCGGGGCTTCGCCTTCGGGACGCTGCCGGGGCACGAGGAGCAGGGGGAGGAGCGCTTCGAGGTGTCCCGGGATACGCGCTCCGACGAGGTGCGCTACGACGTGCTGGCCTTCTCTCGCCCGCGAAGCCCGCTGGCCCGCCTGGGCGCGCCCATCGCCCGGGCGTTGCAGGGCCGCTTCGCCCGCGAGACGCGCCTCGCCATGATCCTCGCCTCGCGCGGTTGATCGATTTTTTTCTCCGTAGACACCCGTCTGTTTCCCTCGATCGGCGTGTCGCGCAAAAGGCACGGAATGGTTGCGGCGTCGCAGCCAGGGCGAGGCAAGGTGCGCTTGCACGACGCGGTTCCGAGGGGGCCAGAGTGGCCCGACCGCGCGTGCGCCAAATCCCATGGCCTTCGAGGCATTCGTCGCGCGTGAGCAGGCCTACCGGCACCAGAGACGTCTGATCGCCTCGTCCCTGGCGTCAGGCCTCCTGCTGGGAGGGCTCCTGGTGACCGCGGCGCTCGCGGCCCCCCGGGCGGCGAGCGCTCCGGCCCCGGAAGAGTCTATGGAACTTCTGGATGTCAAGCTCGCCTCGGCGCCAGAGCCCCCGGCGCCGGAGCCGGCCCCTGCGCCGGCCCCTGCGCCTGCCGCGCTGGTGCCGACGACGGTCAAGATCAACCCGGCGGCGCCGCCTCCGAGGCCGCTGGAGGCGCCGAGGGAAATCCCGCGGGAGAAGCCCCGGGAGGCGGATCCATCGCAGGATCGAGGGGTGGCCGGGGTGCACGAAGGGGGAGACGTGGCGGGCAGGGGAGCGGGCTCCGTGGGCAGCGGGAAGGGGCCTGCTGCGCCGCCTCCTGCCCCGACCCCCAGCGCTGCGCCGCCCCCGCCGGCCCCGAAGGTGGTGGCGATCAGCGAGGATACAGAGCCTCCGGTGCCGCTATCGCAGCCCCGTCCGAGCCCGCCCGCGGAATTTGTCGCGGCCGGCGAGGACGCGGTGGTGGTGGTGAAGTTCGAGGTCACCGAGGCAGGGACGGTGGCCAACGCGCGCGTCGTGAAGGGGCACCCGCTGCTGGACGCGGTGGTGCTGGCGGCGGTGCGCGGCTGGCGCTTCAAGCCGGCGATGTCCCAGGGGAAGCCGGTGGCTTACCCCAAGACCGTGAAGATCCCGTTTCGCATTCGCACGTGAGGGTACGAGCATGAACCTGTCGTTCGCGGCCATGTGGGCCAGCATGGGTGTGTTGTCCAAGGCCATCGCGGTGTTCCTGCTGGGGATGGGGGTCCTCAGCCTGGGGGTGATCCTGGAGCGTATGGTGTTCCTGACCCTCGCGGCCGCCCAGTCGCAGCGGTTCGCGCCGGAGGCGTCGAAGCTGCTCACCGAGGGCAAGCTGGCGGAGCTGGCGGAGCTGGCGAACCGCTACCCGAGGAGCCAGCTCGCCGCGCTGCTGAGGGCCGGGGCGAGGCGCTTCCTGGCGTTCTCGGAGCATGCGGCGCGGGGGGAGCAGGGGCTGCCGCCGGTGGAGGCGGCGAAGCGGGAGATGGCGAGGCGCTCGGAGCAGCTCTCGGCGGAGCTGCGATCCGGGATGGGGGTGCTGGCCTCGGTCGGCTCGATCTCGCCCTTCGTCGGCCTCTTCGGCACGGTGGTCGGCATCATCACGGCCTTCGAGGGGATAGCGAAGACCGGCTCCGGCGGTCTCGGCGCCGTGTCCGCGGGCATCGCCGAGGCGCTGATCGAGACGGCCTTCGGCCTCATGGTCGCGATCCCGGCGGTCCTGGCCTTCAACTTCCTCTCGTCGAGGATCGACGCCACCGAGATGGCGATCAGCAACGCGGCCTCCGAGTTTGTGGACGGCCTGGAGCACCTCCATGGGCATGAGCGCTGAGCCTGTCCAGGGGAAGCGGCGCGGCTCGACCCCCGAGATCAACGTCACGCCGCTGGTGGACGTGGTGCTGGTGCTGCTCATCATCTTCATGGTGGTCACGCCCCAGCTCGAGGCAGGGGAGAACGTCGACCTGCCGGTGGTGGTGAACCCGGACCCGAAGGCCAGGTCGAGGCTCGATCCGGTGACCGTGACGTACACCCTTTCGGGGCGCTTTCTCCTGGAAAAAGAGCCGCTCACAGAGGTCGAATTGCTGGCGCGATTGAAGAATATTCACGCGGAGACCCCGGAGCGAAGGCTGCTGCTCAAGGGCGACAAGAACCTGAAGTTTGGCCAGATGCGGGCGCTCTTCCAGGCCTGCAAGGCCATCGGGTTCCAGGGGGTGTCGCTGGTGGTCGGCGATCGAGACAAGGGCAAGGGGGCGTGACGTGGGGATCTCTGTCGAGACCGGGAAGCGCAGGGGCGCGAGGCCTTCCATCAACATCACGCCGCTGGTGGACGTGGTGCTGGTGCTGCTCATCATCTTCATGGTGGTCACGCCGCTGCTGACCCGCCAGTTCTGGGTCAGCGTCCCGAAGAGCGACGAGAGCGCGGCCCCCGCGGCGCCCTCCAGGGAAGAGCCGCTGGTGCTGCTGGTGCAGGCCGGCGGGGCCCTCAAGATCAACCGGGAAGAGGTGCCCCGCTCTGCCCTCGCCGAGCGCCTTCGCCGCGTCTTCGCTGCCCGCAGCGACCACGCCCTGTACGTGTCCATCGACGACGAGGCCCCCTACGGCGTTGCCCTGGAGGCCATGGATCTCGCCCGCGCTGCCGGCGCCACGCCCATCGCCCTCATCACCGACAGGCTCTGACCTTGGCCAAGTCCTCCGTGATCCTGCGCCGGCGCTCCGCTGGCCTCGTGACCCTCGCGCTGCTGCTGTCCATCACCTCCGCCCGCGCTGCCCCGGAGGACACCGAGGGCGCCGAGGAGCTGGAGGAAGAAGGCCCCCGGCCGGATAAAAACAGCGGCGTCCTGTCGGGCCAGGTGCTCGACGCTGCCACCCGTGAGGAGGTCGCGGACGCCCAGATCCTGGTGCTCGGCACCAGCCTGCGCACCAGCGCGGATTTCGAGGGAAAATGGGCCCTGAAATTGCCGCCCGGGGTCTACTCGCTGCGCATCTTTTACCCGGGCCTCAAGGCCCAGCGCGTCGAGAATGTCGTGGTCAAGGCAGGTGAGCGGGCGCGCCTGGACGTGCAGCTCGAAGCGGACAAGAAAGTGGCCAAGGTCGACGTGCTCGAGGTCGAGGTCGAACCCGATCGGTCCAGGGCCGCCGCCCAGCTCCTGGTCCGTCGAAAGCTCGCCAACGCCAGCGACGCCATCAGCGCCCAGGATGTCGCCAAATCCCCCGATCGCAACGCCGCCGACGCGGTGCGGCGGGTCGTCGGCGTGACCGTCCAGCAGGGGCGCTTCGTGTACGTGCGAGGCCTTGGCGATCGCTACACCAACTCGCTGCTCAACGGATCGCCGCTGCCCAGCCCGGAGCCGGACGTCCAGGCCATCCCCCTCGACATCTTCCCCGTCGGTGTGCTGGCCAACCTGACCGTATTGAAGACCTATACACCGGATCTTCCGGCCGATTTCACCGGCGGCTCGGTGCGCCTGAACACGAGGCAGCTGCCGTCGAAGTTCGTGCTCTCGGTGTCGGGGGTGGGGGGGTTCAACAGCCAGGCCACGCTGCGGGAGCGGGACGGGTACGGTGGGGGGTCGCGAGACTGGCTCGGGGTTGACGACGGCGGTCGGAGGCTCCCCGGGCAGATCGGCGGGGCCCGGGTGGACAACCGGGATACGGCGGCCAACACGGCGAAGGCGGGGGCGCTCTCGCAGCGGGGCCGGGCGCTGGACCCCGCGGTGAGCCCGCCGAACCATACGCTCTCGTTCGTGGCAGGGAACCGGCATCAGGTGGCAGGTCGCCCCCTGGGCTGGCTCGTCGCAGGGTCCTTCGGTCGACGCTTCGATTTTCGCGAGGAGAAGCAGGCGCTTTATTACCTCGACAACGGCGCCCTGACCCCTGACTTTCTGTTCACCGGGCGGCGATCGACGGCCTCGACGACGGTCTCTTCGCTGGGCACCGCGAGCTACGAGCTGGCGGACGGCCACCGGCTGGGGTTCACCGGGCTGCTCGCGCGCCGCACGGACGACGAGGTGCTGACCTTGCGGGGCTTCGAGGAGGAGCGCAAGAGCAACCAGACCCTCTCGACGGCCCGCTGGATCGAGCGCTCGTTGCTCTTCGGTCAGCTCACGGGGGAGCACCGGGTCGGCGACGGTGAGCTGCGGTGGCAAGGGTTCGCGGGCCAGGCCCGGCGCAGCGAGCCAAACTTTGTACAGACGGTCTACGAGCAGCGGGATGACCAGCCGTTCGCGATGCGCCTCGACGATGGGACCACGCATTTTTACGCGAGCCAGCGCGAGGAGATCCGGGGAGGAGGGCTTGATTTCGAGCAACCCCTGGACCCGGCGAAGCGGGTGAAGCTCAAGGCCGGAGCGCTGGGTCAATGGAAGGATCGCTCCTTCGGTGCCAGGCGCTTTCGCTACCAGCAGCTCCGGGGCCCCGGGTGCGCCGAGCTGCTGCTGCGACCCGTCGACCAGGTGCTCGCTCCCGGTAATTTTGGCTCTTGCCTCTTCCTCGACGAGGCGACGGCCCCCACCGACGCGTACACCGCCGAGCAGCGGGTCCTGGCCGGGTACCTCCTGGCCGACGTGAAGCTCTCCTCCGCCGTCCGTCTCGTCGCCGGGACACGCCTGGAGGATGGACGGCTCACGCTCCAGGCTCGCGATCCGTTCAGCTCCGGGGCCCCGCCGGTCGTCGGCGGTTATGCACGGACCGACGCGCTCCCGGCGGTCAACGTGGTGGTCGCCCTCTCCGACCGCACCAACCTCCGTCTCGCGGCCACCCGCACGGTGGCCCGGCCCCAGCTCCGCGAGGTCGCCCCCTTTGGTTTCCAGGATTTCTTCAACGCGGTCCGGGTCTCTGGTAACCCCGCCCTCGATCGCTCCCGCATCACCAACCTGGATGCACGTGTAGAGTTCTTCCCTACATCCGAGGAGGTGCTCGCGGTCAGCGTCTTTTCCAAGCACTTCGATCAGCCCATCGAGGCCACCTTCCGCCCCGCCTCGGACCCGACCCGCACCTTCACCAACGCGAAGACCGCGCGGAACCTGGGGGCCGAGCTGGAGGCACGCCGGTCCCTCGGTTTCCTGACGGAGGCGCTGCGTCGGTTCTCGGTGGTCGGTAACGTGAGCCTGGTGCACTCGCGGGTCGAGCTGGACGAGAAGAGCAAGACCCTGGAGGGCGGGGAGGACAGGCCCCTCCAGGGCCAGGCCCCGTGGGTGGTCAACCTCGCGCTCGACTGGCAATCGCCCTCGGAGGCGACCCGCGCTCGCCTCTCGTACAACGTGCTCGGTCGCCGCATCGACACCGTGGGGTTCGATCGTCTCCCGGATATCTACGAGGCCCCCCGGCATGTCGTGGATCTGTCAGTAGCTCAGGCCATCGGCGCTCACCTTGACCTGAAGCTGGCGCTGGAGAACCTGCTGAACGCGCCCTTTGTCTTCACCCAGGGGGACCGCGAGACAAGCCGCTGGACCCTCGGTTCCACCGCCTGGATCACGGTGACTTACGCCACCGAAAGGTGAGCCTGCCGCTGTCGCGGACAAGTCACCCAATCGGCGCTGCCGTGGCAACCAGCGCCTCTAGAAAGGCAGTCACCGGGCGCGGGCGCCCGGCCCAAGGAAGGTACCGATCATGACGCCTCGTTCTCTGCTTGGCTGGGCCGCCGTCGGCGCCCTCAGCGCCCTCTCCTTCATTGCCTGCGGTGACGACTCGGATGACGTCACCAACACACAGCCCAGCAACGAGGCCGGCAGCGCCGGGACCGCGGGCAGCAGCGCCGCGGGGGCCGGCGGCGCCGGGGCCACGGCGGGGTCGAGCAGCGGGGGCAGCGCGGGGGCAGCGACCGAGGAGATGGTCGGCGGTGAGATCGCGAGCTCGGTCACCTGGACCAGGGACAAGACCTACATCCTGAGCTCCCTCACCTTTGTACGCCCCGGGGCCACGCTCACCATCGAGCCCGGCACCGTCATCAAGGGAAAGAAGACGCAGACCGGCTCGGCCCTGATCGTCGAGAAGGGGGCCAAGCTGATCGCCAGGGGGACCAAGGATGCGCCCATCGTCTTCACCAGCGGCGAGGCCAACCGCCAGCCCGGGGACTTCGGTGGCGTCATGCTGAACGGCAACGCCCGGGTGAACCTGCCCGGTGGCTCCGGATCCCCGGAGGGCATCGAGAACGGGCCCCAGTATGGCGGCACCGATGACGCCGACAACAGCGGCGAGCTGAGCTACGTGCGCATCGAGTTCGCCGGCTTCCTGCTGTCAAAGGACAACGAGCTCAACGCGCTCACGATGAACGCGCTGGGCTCCGGGACCAAGGTCGATCACGTGCAGGTGCACCTGGGGACCGACGACGGGTTCGAGTGGTTCGGTGGCACCGTCGACGGCAAGTACCTGCTCGCCACCGGCATCCAGGACGACTGCTTCGACTGGGACTTCGGCTGGCGAGGTCGGGCCCAGTTCCTCGCCTGCGTGCAGGACGATCTGGTCAAGGGGGACAACGGCATCGAGGCCGATAACAACGCCACCACCACCAACGCCGAGCCCTTCTCGAACCCGGTGGTGTCCAATCTTACCCTTGTTGGCAAGAGCGTGTCCGGCGCCGTTGGGCGCGGGATGCTGCTGCGCCGCGGGACCCGCGGGATGGTCTACAGCGCCCTCGTCACCGGCTTCCCGGGGACTGGCCTGGACCTCGACGGGAGCCAGACCGTCACCAACGCGCAGGACGGCACCCTCAGCGTGCTCGGCTCGATCTTCGCGAACGCCAAGAACTTCGCGGAGGGGGACGACGAGGACAAGGGCGTGGAGGGGCAGGACGGCTTCAAGAAAGGGGACAAGATCGACGAGAAGGTCTGGGCCCTCGACCCCTCCCGCGGGAACAAGGAGGTGACCGCTGACATGGTGAAGCTCGCCTCGGTCGCCATCGGCGCCGTGGACGTCAAGCAGCTCCCGGGGAGCGTGGGCCTCTCGGGCGCCAAGGTCCCGGCGGACGCCTTCTTCGAGCAGGTGTCCTTCGTCGGCGCCTGCGGCGAGACCTGCGAGGACTTCGTCGGCTGGACCTCCTTCCCCGGCAACTGACCATGGCCCCCCGTAGCCTCGTCGGTCCTCTCGTCGCGATCACGGCCTTCGCGCTGGTGCTGGCCCTCCACAACGAGCGCACCCTCCAGGCCCGCGCGGCCTCGCGCCCCCTGCCCGCCGCCGGTACCCCGGCCCTGACCCTGCGCAACGCTGCCCCGTCCCTGGAGGCGCTCGCGCGCGGTGTGCTCGATGGGCTGAGCAGGGGGGACACGAGGGCGATGGCGGCCCTCGCCGTGACCCGCGAGGAGTACCGGGACGTCCTCTTCCCGGGGATGCCAGCGGATCAGCGGGCCGGTGCGGATTTTTATTACGACAACATGGCCGCCGGATCCTGGAAAGATCTGGGTCGCACCGTCGGGGAGCTGGGTGGCAAGGCCATCGAGCTCCGCTCGGTGCAGACAGACCCGAAGGAGACCGAGCGGCGCGGCGACGCGATCCTTCACCGGGGCATCACGCTCCGGGTGCGCGTCGAGGGCCAGGAGCGCTCGCTGGTGCTGCTGGGGGGCGTGGTGGAGCTGGCAGGGCAGTTCAAGGTGATCCGCTACCGCCGCCCCTGAGCGCCCCGGCAGGGGCGCCGCTCAGCGCTCGTAGGATTCGATGGGGGGGCAGGTGCAGATCAGCTTGCGATCGCCCTGGGCGTTGTTGACACGCCCGACGAAGGGCCAGAACTTGCGTTCGCGGGTCGAGGGGGAAGGGAAGGCGGCGGTCTCGCGGCTGTAGGGGCGGTCCCAGGCGCCGGAGACGACCTCCGCGGTGTGGGGGGCGTGCTTGAGGGGGTTGTTGTCCCGGGGGGCCTGGCCCTGCTCGATGGCGCGGATCTCTTCGCGGATGGAGATCATCGCGTCGATGAACCGATCGAGCTCCTGGCGCGACTCGCTCTCCGTCGGTTCGACCATCATCGTCGCCGGGATGGGGAAGGACATCGTGGGAGCGTGGAAGCCGTAATCCATCAGCCGCTTGGCGATATCGTCGACCTCGACCCCCGCCGAGGCCTTGAAGTGCCTCATATCAAGGATGCATTCGTGGGCCACGCGCCCGTTGTTTCCCTTGTAAAAGATCGGGTAATGCGCCTCGAGCTTGGAGGCCACGTAGTTGGCATTGAGGATGGCGACGCGCGTCGACTCGGTGATCCCGTCGGCGCCCAGCAGCAGGATGTAGGCCCAGGAGATCAGCAGGATGCTGGCGCTCCCCCAGGGGGCCGCGGAGACCGGGCCCACCGCCTGCGAGCCGCCCGTCGTCACCACCGGGTGGCCCGGCAGGAACGGCGCCAGGTGCCGGGCCACGCAGATGGGGCCCATGCCGGGGCCACCTCCGCCGTGGGGGATGGCGAAGGTCTTGTGCAGGTTCAGGTGGCAAACGTCCGCGCCGATGTCGCCAGGCCTGCAGAGGCCCACCTGGGCGTTCATGTTGGCCCCGTCCATGTACACCTGCCCCCCGTGGTCGTGGATGATGGAGCAGATCTTCTTGATCTCCTCCTCGAAGACGCCGTGGGTGGAGGGGTAGGTGACCATGAGGGCGGCGAGGTTGGCGCTGTGCTCGACGGCCTTGGCTTCGAGGTCGGCGACGTCCACGTTGCCGCGGTCGTCGCAGCGAACGACGACCACCTTCATGCCGGCCATCACGGCGGAGGCGGGGTTGGTGCCGTGAGCGGACGAGGGGATCAGGCAGATGTTGCGGTGGGCCTGGTTGCGGCTGTGGTGGAAGGCCCGGATCACGAGGAGACCGGCGTACTCGCCCTGGGAGCCTGCGTTGGGCTGGAGCGAGGTGGCGGCGAAGCCGGTGATCTCGGCCAGCATCTGCTCGAGCTGGGAGAACACGGTCTGGTAGCCGCGGGCCTGCTCGGTGGGGGCGAAGGGATGGAGCTTGCCCCACCCGGGCCAGGTGACCGGCATCATCTGGGCGGTGGCGTTGAGCTTCATGGTGCAGGAGCCGAGGGGGATCATGCCGAAGGCGAGGGAGAGGTCGCGCCCCTCGAGCATGCGCATGTAGCGAAGGATCTCGGTCTCCGAGTGGTACCTGCGGAAGATGGGGTGCTGGAGGGCAGGGGAGGTGCGCGCGAGGGGGTGCGCGCCGTCGATGGCGAGGGAGGCCGCGAGCTCGTCGGCGGAGAAGCCCGGTTGCCTGCCGGCGAGGACCGAGAAGAGGGTGTCGAGCTCGGCGGCGTCGGTGAGCTCATCGAGGGCGATGGCGACAGCCCCGTCGAGGGGGCGGAGGTTGATGTGGTGCTGGCCAGCGCGCGCATGCCAGCCCTCGACCTGGGAGGCGGACCCCTCGATCACCACGGTATCGAAGAAGCGCGCGTGGCGGACGCGGAGGCCCAGGCGCCCGGCGCCGTGGGCCAGCACCAGGGCGGCGCCGTGCATGCGCTGGGCGATGGCCTTGAGCCCCTCGGGCCCGTGGTACACCGCGTAGAGGCCGGCGATGATGGCGAGGAGCGCCTGCGCGGTGCAGATGTTGCTCGTGGCCTTCTCGCGGCGGATGTGCTGCTCCCGGGTCTGGAGGGCCATGCGCAGGGCGCGCTTGCCCTGGGCGTCGACGGAGACGCCGATGATGCGCCCCGGGAGGCGCCGCACGTGCTCGCTCCGGGTGGCAAGGAAGGCCGCGTGGGGGCCGCCGTAGCCCATGGGGACGCCGAAGCGCTGGGTGTTGCCGACCGCCACGTCCGCGCCGAGCTCGCCCGGGGGGGTGAGCAGCAGGAGGCTCATCAGGTCGGTGGCCATGGTGACCAGGGCCCCCGCGTCGTGGGCTCGCTGGATGAAGGCGCGGTGGTCGAGGACCGCGCCCTCGGTGGAGGGGTACTGGAGCACGACGCCGAAGAGAGGCGTGGAGAAGTCGAAGGTCGCCGGGTCCGCCACCAGCACGTCGATGCCGATGGCCTCGGCGCGCGTCTTGAGCACCGAGATGTTCTGCGGGTGGCAGTCGCTGGCGACGAGGAGGGTGTTCCGCTCGGGGCTGCCCTTGGCCTCGTACATCATGTGCATGGCCTCGGCGGCGGCGGTCGCCTCGTCGAGGAGCGAGGCCCCGGCCACCTCGAAGCCCGTGAGCTCGCTGACCATGGTCTGGAAGTTCAGCAGCGCCTCGAGCCGCCCCTGGGCGATCTCGGCCTGGTAGGGCGTGTACTGGGTGTACCAGCCGGGGTTCTCGAGGATGTTGCGCTGGATCACCGGCGGCGTGATGCAGTCGGCGTAGCCCATGCCAAGCAGGCTGCGGAACACCTGGTTCTGCTCGCTGACCTCCCGGAGGTAGGCCAGCACCTCGTGCTCGCTGCGCGCAGGCGGCAGCGCGAGGGGCTTTCGGAGCCGGATGCTCTCGGGAACCGTCTGCTCGATGAGCGCGTCGAGGGTGGGCGCGTTCACGGCCTGGAGCATGGCCGCGAGGTCATCGGAGCGCGGACCCAGGTGGCGGGTGACGAAGCGATCAGGGTGGCGCAGGTTGATCATGGGCGGGAGGGTCATAGTGCGGGCCCTGGCCCCTGGCCAGGGGCGACCCTCTCGCCGGGTCAATCCCCCGGTTTCCCTTCACCCTGGCCCCGGGACCGCCTCGCTCCACCAGGCCCCGAACCCCTCGGAGGCAAAGAACGCCTGCAGCAGCGGGATCCCGGCCCGCACGGTCCCTTTTCGGGCCCAGTCGCGCAGCCCCAGCTCGTCCAGCAGCTCGCCCAGCGTCTGCCTGTTCAGCTCCTCCAGCACCGCCGCCACCTCCTCCTTGACGACCTCCCGCAGCTCGGCGCGGGCCGCGTTGTGCTGCACGATCGCCGGCAGCAGCGCGTCCAGCCGATCGCCGGACCGCTTCTCCTTCTCCATCCACCGGGCCACCCGCGCCTCCTCCCAGCTCAGCGCCTTCAGGAACGCGTCGCGGCGGCGCTTGCCCATGTGCACCGCGGTCTCCTCGCTGGTCAGCTTGTCGGCGATCCGCCGCTGGATCGCCGACACCGAGCCGTCCACGAAATCGCGCACCTTCTCCTGAAGCTGCTTCTGCAGCGTGTCCCCGAGGCCGCCCAGCAGCCCCTTGCCCGCGGCCGCGAAGTTCTTGGTCAGCCGGCCGATGGCGCCGCCCACCGCCGGCGGCGTGGCCTCCCCGAGCCCCGCGGTGGCCTTGCTGACGAAGCCCGTGAGCGTATCGTGCAGCATCGCCTTCACCTCCTCCCTCACCCGCTCGCTCGCCACCGCGTCCTCGACCCAGGACCGGGGCAAGGGGGCCGGCTCGCCCAGCATCGCCGCCAGCTCGTCCCGGGCCCCCGCTGGCAGCCACGACCCCAGCTGGATCGTGCTCTTCCGGGCCCGCTCCAGGAGCCGCTGTCGCTGGGGCTTGACGAAGCGCTCCTGGAAGCGCACCACCCGCTCCCGGTCGCTCCCCTGGTCGATCGCCGCCAGGATCTGATCCGTCGAGAGAAAATCGGAGACCCGCCGTTGGCAGAGGAAATCAAACGCCAGCATCGAAAGCGCTCGGAGCTGCTCTTCTCGAAAGGGAGGGACGTTCGCCATGCAGGCTCTCTAGCAGAGCTGCGCCGTGAGCTCCTCCCCTGGTTCTTGGCTGCCCTCGGCGCCTGCGCTCCCCCCCCGGAAGCCCGCCCTCCAGCCCTCATGGCAGGGGGGTCTTCCTGTACCCTCGATGGGGATTGCCCCTCCTCGCCTTGCCGCACGGGCGCCTGCGTCCAGGGTCAATGCCGCGCCGAGCTGGCACGCCCGGGGACCTTCCCGGAGCAGGGGCAGACCCCCGGCGACTGCCAGCGCTTTCTGTGCGGGGTCGGGGGTGAACTGCTCCCCAGAGAAGACCCCTCGGATCTGCCCACGGACGACGGGAACCCCTGCACCCGGGAGGTCTGCTCTGCGGGCGTCCCCGGGCGCCTCCCGCTGCCCGCCGGGGGCCGCTGCGGGGCGGGGGTCTGTACCAGCGCTGGCGCCTGCGTTGGCCTGGCCGAGATCGCGGTGGGCCGGTACCACGGGTGCCTGCGCCTGGGCGATGGGTCGGTCCAGTGCTGGGGGGCCGCGGAGCGAGGGCAAACAGGCGCCATCGAGGAGGGCGGGAGCGCCTCGCTCCCCGTGCAGGTCCAGGGCCTGAGCGGCGTCCGGGCGCTGGCCCTGGGGGGCAACCACTCCTGCGCCCTCGCTGCGACGCAGGTGCTCTGCTGGGGGGCCAACGAGCACGGCCAGCTCGGCGACGGCTTCACCGCGGATCACCCTGCTCCGATGCCCGTGCAAGGCCTCCCCGGGGCACGAGCGATCGCGGCGGGGCTCGACACGACCTGCGCTTCCACCGAGACCGAGGTCTTCTGCTGGGGGCTGGGGTCCAGCGGCCAGCTTGGCCACGGCAAGCGGTCCAGCAGCCCGCTCCCGGTCCGCGTTGCCCTGCCTGCGGCGCCTGCCCAGCTCTCGGTCGGCGGCGCTCACGCCTGCGCGGTGCTCGCCGGAGGGCAGATCCATTGCTGGGGCGCCAACGATCATGGCCAGCTCGGTGACGGTACGGCCGCGGAGCGCAAGACGCCGGTCAAGGTGGTCGAGCTGGGGGCAGCCCGCCAGGTGGCCGCAGGTCGCAACCACAGCTGCGCGCTGCTGCTGGACGGCACCGTGCGCTGCTGGGGCTGGAACAACGATCACCAGCTCGGTATCGACGCCATCGACAAGGACTCCTCGCCCCGGCCCCTGGTTGTCGCCGGGCTCGCCGAGGTCGTCGAGATCGCCGCCGGAAACAGCCACTCCTGCGCCCGGCTCAAGAGCGGCAAGATCCGCTGCTGGGGCTGGAACCGGGAGGGTCAGATCGGTCCTGATTCGGTCGGCAACGCCTCGACGCCCGTCGAACATCCCTCCATCCTGGACGCGGCGCAGCTCGCCCTGGGGAGCAAGCACAGCTGCGCCCGCCTGGCCGCCGGGAACTTCCTCTGCTGGGGCGACAACAGTCGCAGCCAGCTCGGGGTCGCGCCTTGAATTTCTTGCTCCACGCCCACCTCGCCTCGCTGCCCGAGCCCTGCGCCGAGACCTCCGTCGGCGCCACCCTCCCGGATCTCTGGCGCGTCGCCCATCGCCGGGCCCGCCCGCCGCTGCAGAGCCCCTTGCCGGTCTCACCGGGGATCCAGCGCGGCCTGGCGCACCACGCGGAGGCGGATCGCTGGTTTCACGACCACGAGGCCCTCGCCTCCGGGGAGGCCTTGCTGCTCTCGCTCTTCCAGCGCGAGCAGCTGACCGCGCCCCGGCTCCGCCTCCTCGCCCACCCGCTCTGGGAGCTATGTCTCGACGGCGCCCTCGTTCGCTCCCGCGGGGCCTCCGTGTGGCAGCGCTGGCTCCACGAGATCTGGCATGAATCCACGCAGGCCCGCCAGCAGGCCCACCTCGCCATCGCCGCACGTCTGGGCCCCGAAGGCACCCTCTTTGATCAGCGCATCGCGCGCGTCGAGCGCGAGCTGCTCGACGGCCCCTGGCTCGACGCTTACACCCACGGCGAGGGCCTCGCCTGGTGCCTCGACGCGATGCGAGTTCGCTCCGGTCTCCCCCGGGTCCCCGCCGACGAGCTACGGCGCCTGGCCCTCGCCCTCGAAGAGACCCGCCCCGCCGCCGATCAATCGCTCTGCACCCTCCTGGCATCCTGGGGCCTTGCCGCAGCGCCCTCTCCCTGAGGCGGCGTGGGCTTGCCGGTGATTCAGGCTTGAAGGTGCGCTCACATGGGCCGGAGGACCCAGACGTTGCCGTCGGCGACCGGGACGTAGACCACGAGGCCGGTGCCTTCCCAGGGCGCCATCCGGTTGTAGACGAGCCCCTGCGCTGCGGTGGGCATCGGCTTGTCGCCGCAGGCCTCGATGGTGAGCCGCTTCGCGGTCGGCACCAGCGTCGGGATCAGCGGCTGATCGTAGCCAGGGTCAAAGGGTTCGCCGGGCGTCGTGCTGGAGAAATCGTACTCCCAGGCAGGGAGATCGGGCGCCTTGGTGTCAAAGAGCCAGAGCCGATCTGTCCCCTCGACAAACCAGGCGGCGTTGCCTTCCCCTTCGCTGCCTGAATAGGCATCCGTGGTCGGTGGCGCGTAGAGCACGCGCTCCGGGCCATCCAGGTGGAACGAGGTCGCGTAGCCGTTGCCCATCACGGCGTAGACGGTCCGCTTGTTCTTGACGACAGCCATGTGCTTGTCGCCCAGGTTGACGATGCTCTGGGTCCCCTTGGGGATCAGGCCCCCCTCCTCGATGACCTCGTTGGTCACCGGGTTGTAGGTGAGCGCTGCGCTGTAATAGAAATAGCTGTCAATCCAGCAGTTCGAGCCACACCCGCCCTGCCAGAGGCGGCCGGTCTTCTCGTCAAAGAACGACCAGATCACCTCGCCCGTGGTGCGGGTGAAGGGCGTCCGACCGCCGTCCTGGTACTTCACCCACCCCGTACCATCGAGCTTCGCCTTCCAGAACGCCCGCGACGCCATCATGAGGTAGTTCCCGTCGGTGTAGAGCCCGTTGTACACGTGCCGCGGGGTCGGGCGCCCGTCCACCATCACGTCCGCAGGCCAGTCCGTGGTGCCGGGGCCGTTCAACACTGGCTTGCTCGCGATGCTCTGCTCGTACTCCTCGGCGCTCACAGATTTGGGGCCCACGGGCCCCGGTGGCGCCTCTTGCCAGCCCATGTCCGAGAACGAACTGTGGTTCTTGACGGCGAAGCCCGTGGACGAGCGCGAATAGGGGAAGCGCATGTTTTTGGAGTTGCGGGTGCCGTCCCCCCAGAGCGCTGCGTCTTCCTCGGTGAACCCGTCGGTGCCAGGACGCGAGGGCCACGCCTTCACGGACCACTTCATGGTGCGCCGGTCGAGGCTGTAGATCCCGTTGTCCGAGCCCCCCTCGTGGCCACCCCCGTGCGCGTACCCGAAGGGGCCCGCGGGCTCCCACGCCATACCGTTGTAGTTGGTGATGGTGCCCGCCACCTTGTCGCTCCCGTACTGGTAGAGCGTGTACCCTGCCTCATCGAGCTTCGGCTTGATCTGGGAGACAAAGCCGCTGTCGGGCACCTCGACCCACTTTTGCAGCGGTAGCTCGTGATAGTTTGTGATGAAACCATTCTCGTCACGGCGGAACGAGAAGGTCTCGCAGGTCATGGGCTGCAGGGGCGCTCCGGCGTACCCGGCGGAACCCGCGCTGCCCCCTCCAGCCCCCCCGGACCCACTCGCGCCGCCCCCAGCTCCCGCCGCCCCCGCCATCCCGCCACCGCCCCCGTTTCCTGCCGCTCCGGACGAACC
>JALOQB010000088.1 GCA_025453595.1 Polyangiaceae bacterium | reverse complement strand
AACTGCTCCGACGTCGGCGTTTACCTCAACCGCGCCAAGAACACCCGCCTCCTCCACAACACCCTCGTCGGCACCAGCGGCGTCGACTTTCGCTTCGATACCACCAGCGGCGAGGCCGACGGCAACCTGCTCGCCGGCAAGATCCGCAACCGGGACGGCGCCACCCACCAGGCCAAGAACAACCTGACCGAGGTGCCCGAGGCCTCCTTCCTCTCCTGGTACAAAAACCCCCTCGCCGGTGACCTCTCCCTCCTCGGCGACGTCTCGCCCCTGCTCGGCAAGGTCCCCTCCCGGCCCGATGTCCCGGACGACTACTGTCTCCGCGCTCGCCCCGCTGGCCCCACCGCCCTCGGCGCCCTGGAGCACTCCCTGGGCGACTGCCCCACCTTCCCGCCTCCCCAGGGGGGCGCCGGCGCCGCAGGCTCATCCGGAAGCTCCGGACAGGGAGGCGGCGCCGGGGCCGGCGGCGCGGTCCAGGGCGGGGCAGGCGGGTCCGGAGGTTCCGGACAGGCGGGCACCGGCGGCTCCGGGGCCGGGGCTGGCGGCGCGGGGCTTGCGGGGGCCGGTGGGCAAGCCGGGGCAGGTGGGCAAGCTGGCGCTGGAGCCAAGGCAGGATCCGGTGGAACCGGCGGGGTGGGGGGTGCCGGCGGTGCATCCGGAACTTCCGGACAGAGCGGGGGGGCTGACGCGGAGGAGGATGGCTGCGGCTGCCGCGTGGCAGGCGGTGCGGGGCGGGGAGGGGGCTGGGTGCTGGGGCTGGTGGGGCTGGTGGGGCTGGTGGGGCTGGCGCGTCGAGGGCGCGGGCGGCGCGGGTAAGCGCAGCGTCTGCGGGGGAGGGCGCAAGGGGCTCGCGGGAAAAAAGAGGAAAACGTGGCGAACCGAGGGGGGGAGAGCGTGGCTCTGAAGGGGCATGGCCGGAGTGATGGAGATCGAGGTGAGCTTCCCTGGCGGGAAGCGGGTGGACGCGCGGGTCGGAGCGCAGGTGATCCGGACGGATCAGCCGGTGGAGGCCGGAGGGAGCGGGGAGGGGCCAGCGCCTTACGACCTGTTCCTGGCGTCGATCGCGACCTGCGCGGGGATCTACGCCCTGGGGTTCTGCCAGGCCCGCGGGATAGCGACGGAGGGGCTGGCGATTCGCCAGACCATGGAGCTGGATCCGGAGACGCACCTGCCCTCGGTGATGCGGCTCTCGGTGAAGCTACCCCCGGGGTTCCCCGAGAAGTACCGGGGGGCGATCCTGAAGAGCGTCGAGGGGTGCCGGGTGAAGAAGACGATCCTGAAGGCGCCTCGCTTCGAGGTCGCGTTGCAGGAGCAGGAAGGAGGAGCGCATGTGCAGCAGAGCCACGTGTCCTGATTGCGGGAAGCCGACGTTTCGAGGGTGCGGCATGCACGTCGAGCAGGTGCTCGGGGATGTGCCGAAGGAGGAGCGGTGCCGTTGCCGGGAGGATGCCCGGGAAAAGAAGGGCGAGAAGGTCGCCCCGAAGAGCGCCTGGGCCTTCTGGAAGTAGCGCAGCTCAGTGGACGAGGGCGACGGGGCCCTCGTGGAGCTCGATGCGTTCGGAGGGCGGGGTCCGGCGCAGGGCGAGGAGCTCGTCGGTCTCGCAGGAGGCGGCGACCGAGGCGGAGCTGGTGGTGAGGATCCACTGGACCCGCGGGAGGGCCTGGCGCAAGGCGGGGGCGATCCTCCGGGCGACAGAGGCCTCCTGGTGGAGCTCGATCTCGTCGATCAGCACCGTCGCCTCGGCGTGGAGCAGCGAGGTCTCCGGGTAGGCCGCGAGGAGGGCGCGGAGGGTGAGGGCGCCGAAGGCCGCGAGGTGCCGGGTGGCGGTGGGCAGCTCGTCGAAGGGCAAGGTGCGCTCGGAGGGGGAGTGGAAGATCGGTTCGAGGGAGATCGGATCGGCGCCGAGGTAGGCGTGGCCCGTGAGCCCGACCAGCGTGGAGACGACCCGACGCAGGGCCTGCTCGAAGGCGAGCAACCTGGGCTGGGGCTGGTGCCCCCGGCTGACCAGGGCGGCGGCGATGCTGGCGTAGGAGAGGGTCTGCTTGGTCTCGCGGGCGAGGTCAGCGCGGGTGGCGTCGTCGAGGGTCGTGGTGGCGCGCACGTCGTAGCGAAGCAGGCTGCGCTCGGGGGCGGTCAGCACCAGGGGAGCGCGGGAGAACCAGCGCACCGCGGGGAAGTGGACCAGGACAAACCCCTGCTCGGCGGCGCGCTTGTCGAAGAGCGCCTGCTCGCGGCGGTGGTGGAGCGCCTCGTCTTCTGGCTCGTCGAGCTGGGCGCTGGGGGTGCAGACGCGGAGCGGGTGGGGGCGCCCCGGGTCGTCCAGGCCGAGGTGCCAGTGGGCGACCGCGTGGGCCTGCCGGGGGGCGCGGTTCAGGGCCACCGCGTAGCCCGGGCGGGTGCTGGCGATGGCGCCGAGGAGGGTGCTCTTGCCGACGCCGCCGCTGCCGAGGATCATCGTCAGTGGACGAGGGGCGCCGCCGGGCTGGGAGAAGGGGAGCGTCAGATCATCGAAGGGACCCAGGCCGACGAGGCGCAGGCGGGCGAGGTGCATCGCGCCAGCTTAGAGCCCCGCGGCAAGGGACGGGCGAAAGACTCGCGGCCCGGGGTCGGTCAGAGGCGGCGCGACAGCTCGCGGAGCGCGTCGAGGGACTCGGCGCCCTCGAAAAGATGGGGGAGGTAGATCCGGGGGACCCGCAGATCTCCGAGGCGCGCCAGGCTCTGGGCCTGGACCCGCTCCCGGTGCGAGCGCCGGGCCCCGGCGGCGACGGCCGCATGCCCCGGGTCACCGTGGTCGAGGTCGAGTGGCTTGATCAGCTCGTTGCGCTCTTCCTGGCTGAACAGGGGGGGCAGCATGCTGTTGACGATGATGCGCTCGACCGGCAACTTCAGCTCGCCTTCGAGGCTCCCGAGGAGCTCGATGGTCTCGTTGACCGGCATGTCCTCCGGCAAGGTGACGACGACGACGCCGGACTGCTTGCTGTCCTGGAACATGGCCCAGGCGCGATCCGCGTCCCGGCGCAGGATCCCCGGCGGCACGATGTCGACGATCACCTTGGGCACCCGGAGCATGTCGAGGCCGTGGCCCGTGGCGGGGGCGTCGAGGAGCACGATGTCAAAGCGGTTGCTGCCGTCGGGGGCTTGCTCGGTGGTGTGCCACCAGGCCTTCCCCAGCATGGCCCACTCGTAGAGGCCCGGGGTGGCGCGGAAGAAGCTGCGGACGTAGCGGTTCTCGAAGACCGCGTGGTACAGCGTCCGGGACTTGAGGATCATCATGCCGTACTCGGCCATGGCGACCGAAGGCTCCATGTTGACGCCCCAGATGTTGGGGGCCAGAGGGACGACCTCGGAGCCCACGGGCGCGACGTGGAACAGCGTCGAGAAGCGCTCCTTGGCGTTGCAGGCGGCGCATAGAACCCGCTTCCCCTGGCTGGCCAGCTTCAGCGCGAGGGCCGCGGTCACGGTGGTCTTTCCGACACCTCCCTTGCCGGTGACGAACAGGAAGCGGCGGTCGAGGAGCGAGTTCATGGCCGCTGGGCTATAGCCCCTCCCCTGGTGTGGCGACAAGCCACGAGCCACGGCAAGGCCTCCGTGCTAAGGGCGCAGCCGTGGATGATGTGACCCCCGAAGAGCTGCGCGCCGTGGGCCTGTTCGGGGGTCTCTCCGACGATGTGCTCGAATTTTTCTGCGCATCCACCACCACCAGCCTCTTTCAGGCGGGTGACGAGGTGTTCCGCGAGAACGAGCCGGGCACCGCCATCTTTGTCGTGCTCCGGGGCTCCCTCGAGCTGACCCGACGCTCGCGGGAAGGGGTCGAGGTCCGGCTCGCCGGCGTCGGGCCCGGCGAGTGGTTCGGGGAGGTCGGCCTCCTCGACATGAAACCCCGCGCATTCACCGTGCGCTCCCTCAGCGCCAGCGCCCTGTTGCCCATCTCCTCGGCCCTGCTCAACAACCTCTATCGCCGGGACCTCAAGGCTTACACCCTCCTGGTCCTCAACATCGCCCGGGAGATGTGCCGCCGGCTCCGGGTCGTCGATGAGCAGCTGGTCGAGTGTCGTGCGGCAGGGGCCGATGTCGGTGCTCGTTGCGGTTGACCAGGGCCCGCTCCGGCTGATCGAGCGGCGCGTGGGTCGCTGGGTCGGAGGGGTGCTCCTTTCCTTCCTGGTCCTGGGGGCTGCCGCGGGCCTGGTGCGCTTGCTACCCTGGCTCCTCAGCCCCTCCGTTGCCCCCCGTATCTCCCTGCACTTCGCCGCGTCCCTGGCCCTCGCCTCGGGTGAGGTGGCGGCCGCCGCGGCCCTCCCCCTGGGGCTCTGCCTGGCGGCTGTGTCCCTCCAGGATCGAGGCGAGGGGCTGGCCCTGCTGCTGTGCGGAGTGTCCCCCTGGTCCTTGCTGGCCCGCGCCTGGCGCCCCTGCTTGCTGGTGGCCTTGCTGGGGCTGGGGGCCGGAGAGCTCCTGCGGCGCGAGGTCGCTCGCCCTGGCGCCGTGCTCCAGTCGTGGCTCCAGGCCGCCCGGGCGGGGTGCGGTGGGCGCGGCCGGGAGGTGCAGGAGATCCCTGGCACCGGCGCCAGCTGGCTCTGCGACGGCGAGCGCTCGGTCCTGGTCTGGTCCCCGGCGCCGGGGGCCCTGGTGCAGGCCCGCGAGGTCCTTGTTGCCCCCGCGGGGGATGTATGGAACCTCCATGTTTCTCGCTGGAGCTGGCGAGGCCCGCCGGAGGTGGATCTGGAGGTAGGGGAGGCGTCGGTGGAGGTGGGTGGGGTGGCCGTGGGGCGAGGGAGGCGCTGGGGGTTGGTGGCGGGAGGGTGGCTGGGCGGGTGGCTGGCGGCGGGGGTCTTGCTGGGGGCAGGGGAGGGGCGGCGCTGGGCAGGGGTGCTGCTGGGCGGCGCGGTGGTGGCGGCGGCGCTGGGGGCGCAGGCGGCAGCGGAGCGGTGGCAGGGAGGGCCGGGAGGGGTGATGCTGGCGGGGGCCCTTCCCGGGCTGCTCGGGGAGGGGGTGCGGAGAGGCAAAGGGAGGCTGCGTTGGCGTCGTTGAAGGTGTGGGTGGCGATGGCGGTGGTCGCGGCGGGGTGCCTGCCGAACGGGCCTCCGACGCCGGGCAAGGACGAGACGTCGGCGGACGCCGGGGCCCCGCGCAAGGTGACGGTGGTGCGCCCGGACGCGGGGGAAGACCCGCTGTTGACGGGACCGCTGGAGGATACCTTCGAGCGCGGGAGCCCGGGCGCGTCGTGGCGCTCGGTGGGGGCCGGGTGGCGGATCCTGGACGGCAAGCTGTGCGGGCAGGGGGCGCGCAACCGCGGCATCTGGCTGGCTCGTCGGCTCCCCGCCAGGGCGCGCATCGAGTTTGACGCGATCTCCTCGTCGCGCGACGGTGACCTCAAGGTCGAGGTCTGGGGCGACGGAGTCTCGGGGGCGACCGGTGCTTCTTACAACAACGCGACCTCGTACCTCTTCATCCTGGGAGGCTGGAAAAATACACGACACGTGCTGGCGAGGCTCGACGAACACGGCTCCGATCGCTGGGAGCTGAAGCTGGACGAAGCCAACGACGATCCGCGCTCACGGCCGGTGAAGCCAGGGCAGACGTACCGCGTCACGATCGAGCGAGAGGACGGGCGGGCGGTGCTCTGGTCGGTGGATGGCGTGCTGCTCCATCGTTTCGAGGATGGGGCCCCGCTCCAGGGCCCTGGACACGAGCATTTTGGCTTCAACACCTGGGAAGCCGCGGTCTGCTTCGATAACCTGAAGATCATCCCGTTGCCCGGGTGAGAGGGCGCTGGCGCCCGGATCGGGGCTGGAGTATTTTCAAGTTCTTGTGGATGCTTCCGAGATCGATGTAGCCATCGCTGAGCTCGAAGAACGACTCGAGAAACTCCGGGTGCTGTACGATCAGTACTTCTCCGGGGTCGAACGCTTCGAGCCAGCCCGTCGTCGCGAAGAGCTGGAGCGTCGTCTCAAGATCCTGCGGCGCGAGAACATCCGCAACACGGGGCAGCGCTTCAAGTACCAGCAGGTGCTCCAGCGCTACACCACCTTCTCCCAGTACTGGACCCGGATCCTGCGGGAGATCGAGAAGGGTACCTTCAAGCGCGACCTGGCCAGGGCTGCGAAACGTTTTGGTAGCCCCAGCTCGAAGAAAGCTCCCCGGCTGGAGGCGGCTGAAGAGATCCGCGAGACCCCCCTCGAAGAAGAGCCGGAAGAGCTTGATTCCTCCTGGATCGAGGAGGCCGAGGACGAGGATACCTCGCCGTTCCAGCGCTCCGCCCTGGGGGCTCCGGCCCCCGTGGTCGCCCCCAAACCTGCTCCTCCCGCCCCGGCGCCCCGGGTTGCGCCTGCCGCCCCCGCGAGCGCGGCCCCTGCCTCTCCTCCGGCGCCTGCCGCGCCCGCTGTGGCCGCTCCTCTTGCCCCTGCTGCTGCCCTCGCGGCCCCCGCGCCGGTCGCTCCCCGGCGTTCCATCGCAGCCCCCACCCAGCTCGATCTCGACGATGACGACGATCTGCTGGGAGCATCGCCCCGCAGCCCCCTCAAGCCGATCACCCCCAGGCCTGTCGCTCCGGCTCCTGCTGCGTCTGCCGCTCCTGCCGCGTCTGCCCCCAGACCGGCGCCGCTCTCCTCTCCCCAGCCCCCGCCCTCCGCTCGACCTGCCGCGCCTCCGCCTGCCGCGCCTCCGCCTGCCGCGCCTCCGCCTGCCGCACCCCCGCCTGTGGCGGCCGCGAGACCTGTCGTGCCGGTGGCTCGACCGCAACCCCCTGCGCGGCCTTCTGCCGAGGATCTCAACGACGGTCGTATCCGCGATATCTACAACCGTTACGTCGAGGCACGGCGGCGCTGCAACGAGTCCACCGCCTCGATCACCTACGACGGGCTGGCCCGCAGCCTCCGCGATTCGGTGCCCAAGTTGCAGCAGAAACATGGTGGGCGCGTGGTCGACTTCGAGGTCGTCATCAAGGACGGACGTACCGTGCTCAAGCCCGTCGTCAAGGCCACCTTAGCCTGCCACCCAGCATCAGGGCGTGAACCCGCGTATCGATCGCGAGGTCGATGCCTCCAACGAAAGAAGCCCGCTGCGGCGGGCTTCTCTGTCATCAGGCGTGGTGCCAGGGGGTCTGGGGCATCACTTGTTCGCGAAGAGCACCAGGTTCACACCGCTGGTGAGCTGGCTGTTGCCCTCGGGGAGCTCGGTGCGGATCGCCTGGATGTTCTCGAGAATGCCGAGGAATGAAGCCTCGGTCCAGGTGGTGATCTTGATGGTGAAGGGCTGGTTGGTGGCATCGTAGCGGACGGTGACGGACCCTTCCTGGCGCCGCACGGTCACCGTGCAGGTCACGCCCTCCTCGTTGCAAACGAGGGTGCTGGTCGATGCGTTCTGGCCGGTGATGGTGATGTCGAGGAGCTCGTTCTTGGATGGGTCTCCGCCCGACAGTGACAGCGTGCTGGTGTCTGGCGTGGAGGACAGGCCCCCGACACAGAGCGAGGAAGTGGCGCCTGCCACCACCTGCGCCGAGCCGGTCGCCACCGGGAGGCCGTTGCTCCGGCAGGACTCCGCCGGGGCCCCTGCCTGTCCGGAACCTCCGGACCCCGCTTCGCCCGCCGCCCCGGCTCCCCCGGAGCCGCTCTGTCCGGAACCTCCGGCCCCTGCTTCACCAGCGGCGCCGGCCTCACCGGCGGCGCCCGCCTCGCCCGCGGCACCGCTTTCGCCGGCCGCACCGCTCTGGCCCCCTTCACCAGCGGCGCCGGCCTCGCCAGCGGCACCGGAGCCAGCGGCGCCGGCCTCACCGGAGGCACCTGCTTCACCAGCGGCGCCTGCTTCCCCGGCAGCCCCGGCTTCCCCGGCGGCCCCGGCTTCCCCGGCGGCGCCCGCTTCACCAGCAGCGCCGGCCTCACCGGCAGCGCCCGCCTCGCCGGCAGCGCCGGCCTCGCCGGCAGCGCCCGCCTCACCCGCGGCGCCCGCTTCACCGGCCTCGCCACCCCGTCCTGCGTCGCCACCGGCCCCGGAGCCAGCGGCGCCAGCGGCGCCGCCCTGACCGTCAGGGCGCCTGGGAGCGCAGACGGCAAGGCCCGAGGAGGTATCGCAGGTGTAACCGGCGACGCAGCCCCAGTAAGTGCAATCCCCCGGGAGACAGAGGCCCTGGGGGCCACAGGTCTCGCTGGTGCTGCAGTCGGAGGGAGCGTTGCACCAGGGGGTGGAGGGGGGCTCGGGGTTGGGTTGGGGGGAGACGGCGACGCAGGTGTTGTCGACGCTGCAGATGTGATTCGAGGCACAATCGCTGTCGTCGTAGCAAGAATCGCTGGGGAAGATGGGGCACCCAGGGAGGAGCAAGCTACCGACGAAAAGGATGGCGAGGAGGGAAGTGCGACGCATGGGTGGAGCCTCCGCCCTGTAAGGGCAGAGCTAACCGTAGCAAGCGCCGTACCCTCGACAAGTACGCAATCGCGGGGGGTCATCGTTTCGGCGGTCCGGGGTCGTGAAGGACCGTTGACAGGGGGGACGTGAACGGCAGGGGTTTGGGGGAGAGCCTCAGCCGTGGTACGAAGAGGCAGCCTGCGCTACGCGTGCAGGCGCTGGACGGTCATGGACGTTCGTTGCGAACATTGCGGAGCCGAGTACGAGTTTGATGACGCGCTGGTGTCCGAGCGGGGGACCTCGGTCAAGTGCACCTCTTGCGGGCATCAGTTCAAGGTGTTCCGCCCCACCGGTCAGGGGGATCCGGAGCGGTGGGTCATCCGGACCTACGACGGCCGTGACGTGATCTTCCACTCGATCCGGGACCTGAAGGCCGCGATCATGGCGCGGCAGATCCTGCGATCGGACCGGCTTGCGCGCGGCACCGGGCCCGCCCGGACGCTGGGGACCATCCCTGAACTGGCCTCGTTCTTCGACGACGCGGAGCGCGTCTCCCGGGGGGGGGCCACGCGAGCCCCGACCCCCATGGGGCTGGGCGGCCCTCCTTCCCAGATGCCGCTGCTACCGGAGCGGGTCGTGTCGCGGACCTGGCAAGGGGTGGCGCCGTCTCCTCACCAGGTCTCGGTCTCGATGTTGCCGGCCGAGGGTTCGGTCCCGCCGCCCTCCTACGATCCCCCCACGGCCCGCAAACCGCTGCCGCCCCCCGCCCCGGTGCTCCCCCCTCTGACCGCGCTGCCTCCGACCCCGGCTCCCGGTGAGGTGCACGGTCGGGAGAGCGAGCTGGGGGGGCGCGTCTCTCGCTCTGACTTCTCCGAGGACGAGACGGCGATGGGCAAGCCCCGGAACCCGGGCGCTCTCCGCTGGGTCCTGGCGGTGGTGGTCCTGGGGGCCCTCGGCGTGGCAGGCGTCACCTTTGGCCAGCAGATGCTCGGGGCCAGCGGCCGCGGCGGGCCGGCTCCCAGCGCCTCCGCCGGCTCGGCCATCAAAGATCTGCTCCAGCAAGGTGAGCGCTCCCTCGCGGACGGAGATCTCGAAGGCGCCAAGGAGCTCTTCATCAAGGCCAGCGCGCTCGCCGAGGGCGACGCGCGTGTTCACGTTGCCCTCTCCAAGCTCTGGGCCTCGCGTGCGGACCTGGCCTGGCTGCGCCTCCGCTTGCTCCCCGAGCAGGCCGCCGAGCCCCGGGCCCAGGCCCGCCGCGAGCTGGACGATGCCCTCGGGCGCGCTCGCAAGGCCGCCGCAAGGGCCGCCGAGCTGGCCCCCGAGGAGAGCTCCACGGTCAGGGTAAAAATGGACACCCTCCGGCTCGCGGACGATCTCGCGGTGGCGAGGGCGCTGGCGCCCAAGCTGGTGCCGAGCGCGATGCAACCTGACAGCGCGTACGTGCTTGCAGCGCTGGATCTGAGCGAGGCGTCCCCGCAGTGGAAGGGGGTCATCGAGCGCCTGCAACTCGCGGCGTCCGGAGAGACCTCGCCGGGGCGAGCGCGGGCGGCGCTGGTGTACGCGCTGGTGCGGAGCGGGGACACGGCGGGGGCGCGGCAGGAGCTGCAACGGATGAACGGCGCGGCGCGTCCGTACCCGTTGCTGCCGGAGCTGAAGACCTTTGTTGAAGGGCGCGGGGCGCCGGCGGGCTCCGCGAGCGCGAGCAGCTCCGCGGTGGACATCGGCTCGCTGCCCCCGGCGACGCCGCCGACACCGCCGCAGGGCGCAGGGCAGGGGCCCGCGGTGCCGGTGGCCGGAGGAGGGGAGGGGAGGCACGAGCCGGGCGGCAACGATTTCAGCCAGGAAGAGCTGGATCGAGCCCGGCGTCGGTTGTTCGGGGAGCAGAAGGTGGAAGAGGGGAAGCCGGAGACGAAGCCGGAGGTGAAACCCGAGGCGAAGCCGGAGGTGAAACCCGAGGCGAAGCCCGAGGTGAAGCCGGAGAAAAAGCCGCACATCGACACCTCGGATCTGCCGGGGGTTCAATGATCGGCGGCCGTGCGATGGGGGCCGCGCTGGTGCTGGCGCTGGGGGGGGCGCTGGTGCTGGGGGCCTGCGGTCCGCGGAAGCAGGGGGCGCGGGCGAGCGCGGCGGCCAGCGCGTCCGGGAGCGCGGCGTTGCCGCCGCTGGGCGAGGACGATCCTCCGGGGGTGAAGCTGGCCGAGATCGATCTGAGCGCGGGGGCCCCGGAGGAGCGCTCTTCGGGGTTGCTCTCGGAGGAGCACGCGGTCTTCTACGATCTGACGGAGGCGCTGAGGAAGCTGCAAGAACCCGGGGGCCCGCCGGGGGTTTTTGTTCGATTCGGTGCGACCCGGCTGGGGTGGGGTCGGGGGGGGGAGGTGGCGCGCGGGCTGAAGAAGCTGCGGGAGCAGGGGAAGCAGGTGGTGTGTCACGCCGACGAGCTGGGCAACAGCAGCTACGGCCTGGCCGCCGAGGGGTGCGGTCAGCTCTGGCTGAGCCCTGCCGGCTCGGTGGACACCGTGGGGCTGGGGGCCGAGCTGATCTTCGCGCGGGATCTCCTGGCGCGGTTCGGGGTCGAGGCCGACATCTTCCAGGTGGGCCGCTTCAAGGGGACGGGCGAGATGCTGACCCGGAGCCATGCGAGCGAGGAGGTCAAGCTCTCGCTCCAGGGGGCCCTGGGTGGGGTGCGAGAGCGCTGGCTGGAGGGCGTCGACGCAGGGCGGCCCGGAGGTCAGGCGCGGGCAGCGGTGGAGCGGGGCCCTTACGCGGCGCCGGAGGCGCGCCAGCGAGGGCTGATCGATCAGGTGGGCTACGCCGCCGAGGCGCTGGCGGAGCTGCGGCGCAAGACCCAGGGGGGGCCTGTCGAGGTGGTGTTCGGGTCCTCCTCGGGGGGGCGCGGCGGCGGGCTGCTGGGGCTGGCCCGGGGCCTGTCCGGGGCGCAGCGAGCACGGGGGGGGCGAGGCCAGATCGCGGTGCTGCGTGCGTCCGGCTCGATCACGATGGAGGCCTCGAAGGGCATGCTGGGCGGAGGGGACGGGATCGCCGCCCGACCCTTCCTCAAGCAGATCCAGAAGCTCGCCGCGGACTCCTCGGTGCGGGCGGTCGTGCTGAGGATTGACTCCCCTGGAGGCTCGGCGCTCGCGTCCGATCTGCTGTGGTTCGATCTGCTGCGGCTGCGCCAGAAGAAGCCCCTGATCATCAGCGTGGGGGACATGGCGGCGAGCGGCGGTTACTACATGGCCTGCGCCGGGACGAAGATCGTCGCGGAGGAGGGGAGCATCGTCGGGTCCATCGGCGTGGTCGGGGGCAAGGTGGCCCTGGGGAAGGCGCTGGAGAGGTACGGCGTCAACGTCGAGGTGGTCCCCGCAGATCCTGCAGGGGAGCCGGGTCGGGTCGCCTATTCCTCGGGGTTGATCCCCTGGGATCCGGGGGCCCGGGAGCGAGCGGTGGCGTCGATGCAGGCGGTGTACGATCTGTTCTTGCAGCGGGTCAGCCAGGGGCGCGGCAAGCCCGTGGAAGAGATCGCGACCTTCGCGGAAGGCCGCATCTTTGCGGGCCGCGAGGGGCTGCGGCGAGGGATGATCGATCAGCTCGGGGGGCTCCAGGAGGCGATCGAGCTCGCCCGCAAGGAGGCCAGCCTGGCCGAGGACGCCGGGGTGGTCCTCGTCGAGCAGCGCTCGTCCCTCGGGGACCTGCTGGGCCTCGGCGCCGGCGCCGAGGAAGAGGGGCGATCCCTGGAGGCGCGGCTGCTGGCCTCGGCGCCAGGAGGGGCTCCCTGGTCCCAGGGCCTCCTTGTCCATGCCTCGACCCTGCTGCCCCTGCTCCGGGGAGAGAGCACCCTGACCGCGCTGCCGTTCGCGTTGCTGGTGCGCTGAGCGTTCGGGCGCTTTGTGGGCCGCTGCGGGGGCCTGCTGGTACGCTGTCGCTGCGAGAAGGCGCTGCGCCTGGGTTGTCCCGGTGGCAGGCGCGCTCGCCACGCTGCCATGGCTGCTCCCATTCCCGAACCCACGCTGCCCGAGGGGGACTCCCCCGAGCCGCCGTCCCTGGGGCCGCTCTCGGTCGGCTCCGCGTCCCCCGCCGCCGCGGAAGCGAGGCGGCTGGAGGTGGCGCTCCAGGGGGCGATCACCTCGCCCGTGCCCGAGGGACGAGCCCCCGTGGCGCTGCTGCGTGCGCGGCTCCAGGAGGCCCGGCGTCGCAAGGATCGGGAGGCCGAGCGGGAGGCCGCGGAGCTGCTCTCGCGGGAGCTATGGCGGCGGCAGAGCGAGCTGGATACCGCCTCGCTCCTGGCCCGGCGCGCCCTCGCGCTGCGGGAGGACCCGGTCTTCCGCGAGGAATTCGCCGGCTGGCTGGAGGGGCAGGGGCAGCACGACGCCGCGGCGGCGGAGCTGCGGCGTGGTCTGGAGCGGGGCAGCGACGCGGGCCTGTGGGCCCGGGTGGGGGACGCGCTCGCCAGGGCAGGGGAGGCTGGCGCCGTGGAGGCGTGGCGCTCGGCGCTCCAGGCGGAGCCAGGTTCCTTTGTGCTCCGCGAGCTGCTGGGAGCCGTGGCCTTCTGGCAGCCCGAGTGGGTTCGCCCCGAGGTGGGGGCGGCGCTGCTCCTCGACTCCTCCCGCGAGCGGCTCCAGGACGGGGACGCCGCGGGAGCCCTCGAAGATCGGCTCCGCGCCGTCGAGCTGGCGGGCTCCCAGGAGATCTTTGACGCCCTCGCCGAGCTGCTGGAATCCCAGGGCAAGGGGGCCGCGGCGGACGAGGTGCTGCGGCGCGGCGCGGCGGTGGCAGAGGACCCGGCGACCATCCACCACAAGCGGATCCGCAAGGCCCTCGACCAGCGGGACGTGGTGCGCGCCTTCGGCGCCGCGCTCGACGCGGATCTGGATCTGCGCTCCGGCGAGGAGGGGGCCCTCTTCGACGTGCTGCTGGACCTCCTGGGCCTGTCCGAGCTGCTCGTCGCGCGGGCCGAGATCAGGGCCGCCCAGGCCCAGGGCGAGGCGCAGGCCGAGGCGCTCGCCGAGGTCGCCAGGCTCCTCGGGGTCCAGGACGGCTCGGAGCAGCGCGCCCTGATCGGGTGGCGCCGCGTGCTCCGCGGTGCCCCCCACGACGAGGAGGCCCTCGCCGCGCTGGAGCGCCTGGGAGCCCCGCGCGAGCCCCTCCCGCCGGTCGATGAAGACGCGGTCCGCGCTCGCCTCGCCTCCGCCACCAGCGCCGAGATGGCGGACCTCCGGCTCCTGCTCTGCCGCGCTGCCCGCGATCGCGGTGACCTCGCGCTCGCCCTCCAGGAGGCCCTCCAGATCCTCGGCGAGTGGCCCGAACACCCGGAGGCCCTCGGCCTCACCGCGGCCCTCGGCGGCGTCGTCGGCGAGCCCTTCGCCCGCATCGAGGCCCTGGTCGCCCTCTGCGCCTCCCGGCCCCCCGAGCTCCGGGCCACCGTCCTCGCCTGGGCCTCCCGCGCGATCGCCGCCCAGGGCGACCTGGATCGCGCCCGCCGCCTCGCGGAGCGGGCCAGCCACGCCGACCCCAGCTCCCCTCGCGCCGCCGTCGCCCTCGCCGAGCGCTGGCTCGGCGCCCAGGGACGCACCGCCGCCGTCGCCCTCGAGCGCGCCGTCGCCCTCGCCATCCCCTCCGCCGCCTGGTGCGAGGAGCTCAGCAACCTCCACCAGTCCCTCGGCCAACCCGAGGACGCCCTCGCCTGGGCCCAGCGTCGGGTCGTCCTGCGCCCCGGGGACCCCGCCGCGCTCCAGGCCATGCTCCAGCGCGGCTCCTCGGTCGAGGACGCCGCCAGGCTCGAAGGCGTGCTCGACTGGATCGTCGCGCTCGCCATCCCCATGGCCCCCTTCTCCGAGGTCATCGCCGCCCTCTTGCTTCACATGGGTCGAATTGACCCCATGCGCGCGGCGGCCTCGGCGCGGCGGGTCCTGGATGCGCACGGCCCCCTCGGGGAGCCCTTCCGCAAGGCGGCGCTGCACCTGGCCGAGAGCTCCTCGGACTCCGGGCTCGCCGCGGCCTGCCTGGAGCGGTGGCTGGCCGGGGCCGCCCCCGAGGGAGAGCGCGCGCTGGCCTGGCAGCAAGCGGCGCACCACCACGACCTCGCGGGGGATGGCTACAGCGCGGCGCGTGCGCTGGGGCGAGCGTTGAAGGAGGGGGCGCCCCCGGAGGAGGTGGAGGCCCAGGCGTCGCTGCTCACGGCGACGGAGCCGGAGGGGGTGCTGGCGGCGCTGGAGCTCCGGGCGGAGTGCCTGGGGGCCGGGCCCGCGAGGGCCCCGGAGGCCGCGCGGTTGTGGAGAGAAGTCGGCGCCGCGCGGTGGGGCTGGGCGGAGGATCGCGCCGGGATGGTGCGCGCGTGGGTGCGGGCCGCCGAGCTGGAGCCGATGCAAGGGCCCGCGCGCCTGGTGCGGGATCTGTTCGCCTTCATGGAGCCGAAGCAGGCCATCGAGGAGATGCTGCTCTTCGCCGAGCAAAAGAAGGTCCCCCGGGAGGCCTCCCGCGTGCTGTCGCTCGCCGCCCTCGCGGCCTTTCATGCGCACGAGCCCCGGCTGGCCTTCGACACCGCCGAGCGCGCGGTGCAGCTCGACCCCTCCCGCGCGGAGGCCCTCGGCGTGTGCGAGGCGGCCGCCGCGCTCCCGCAGGACATCCCCCGGATCGACGGTCTGTACCGGCTGCTCGCCGCGGCGGCGAAGGGCAAGTTCGGCCGGCGTGCGGCGCACTACCGGGCCGCGCGGGTCCTGGAAGGCTGGGGAGCCCTGGAGACCGCGGCGCGCCACGCGCTGGACGCCTTCGAGCAGGTGCCCACGCCAGGGACCTCGTTCGCGCTGATGACGCGGCTCGCGAGGAGCGCAGGCCTGGTGGCCGAGATGATCGAGGTGCTGAGCCGGGTCGCGGCGGGCGCGTCCTCGGCGCACGAGCGCTGGTCCTGGTGGACGCAGGCCGCGGAGGCATGCGGTGTCGGCGCGGAGGCGGGGCGCAAGCGCGCCGACCTGCTGCTGCAGGCCCTCCAGGAGCGCCCGGATCGGCGCACCGTGGAGGCCACCGCGGAGGCGCTCGTGGCGTCGTCGGAGCCTGGCCTGGAGGCCGGCCTGGCGCGCCTCGAAGAGGTCCGGCTCCGCGTGCTGCGCCGCACCGAGGGGCCCGATGGAGCCCGGGTCGCCGTGTATTTTGCCCTCGCGTTTCTCCGCAGCTTCCGCTCCGGGAAGGCGGCCGCCCACGCGCTCCGCCACGCGCTCGAGATCGACGCGGATATCGACGAGTACAGCGAGGCGTTGCCCCACGCCCAGCTGCTGGCCGAGCACGAGCTGGAAGCGCCCGAGGAGGGCTTCGTCTCCGCCTGCCGCGCCATGCTCCGGCGCCCCTTCGCCAACGTGGGGGCCGCGGTGCTGCGGCTCGGCGCCCACGCCGCCACCCTCCAGCGAAACCAGGAGGCCGCCCTCGACCTGCTGCTCCGCGCCGCCCGCCGCTTTGACGACGACGAAGGGTTGATCGCCGAAGCGCGTCTTGCCCGGGTCGTCTTCCCCGACGAGGAGGCCGGGAGCTCCCTCGCCGCCGCCTACTCCCTCCCCCCTCCCTCCGCCACGCCCGGGCCGCCCGGCCAGGGCCAGGACGAGCGGGCGCTGCTCTCCATCGAGGCCCGGGACGCGCGCCAGGCCGGGGATCTGGTCCGCCTGGCCGGAGCGCTCCGGGGGCTCGCGGGCCTGGAGACAGACCCTCGTTCCCGCGAGATCCTGCTCCGCGAGCTTGCTTCGCTCCATACCGACCTCGGCGAAGGCCCCCAGGCACGCGCGGTCTGGCACGAGCTCCTGGGGCTCGTGCCCCGCGATCAGGACGCGCTCCTCGCCCTGGAGCAGATCGCCATCGAGGAGGGCGATCTCGAAGGCCTGGCGTCGATCCTCAAGGCACGCTGCGAAGCCGCCCAGGATCCGGAGGAGGCCCGGGTGCTCCACCTGCGCCTTGCGGCCCTCCTCGAGCAGCGCCTGGGCCGCCTGGACGAGGCCCGCGCCGAGCTGGAAGCGCTGCTCGCCAGGCAGGAAGACGACCCGAGCGCCACCCGGTTCCTCGCCGATCTCCTGGAGCGGCAGGGGCACCTCGTCGAGGCCGGCACCCGCTGGATGCGTGCCTTCCGGCACCAGGTCGACCCGCGGGATCGCACCGAGCTGGCGATCCGCGCCTCCCAGGCATTCTCCCGCGCGGGGGAGCTGGAGCAGGCCCGCGCCTCCCTCGACGCGGCCCTCATGATCAGCCGCTCCGAGCGGCTCCTGGAGCTGCGGGTCGAGCTGGAGCGGGCGGCCAGCAACCACCGGGCCCTGGCCGAGGCCCTGGACGAGCTGGCGATCGCCTCCATGGCCTCCCCCGAGCGCCGCGCCGAGCTGCTCCTGGAGGCCTCCCACGCCTCGTCCCTCTGCGGCGACGAGAACGCCGCCCTCGAGCGCGCCCAGCGCGCCGCCCGGGTCGCTCCCCAGCTCGCTTCGGCCCAGCTCCAGGCGCGGCTCCTCGAGTACCGGGCCCGCGGCGCTGGCACCCCCCAGGAGGCCGCCCAGACCGTCGAGGAGCTGCGGCGGGTGCGCGGCACCGTCCCCCAGGAGCAGATCGCCCTCCATGCCTTCCTGCTCGCCGAGGCCCTCGACGCCATCCACGGCGGCAACGCCGGCATGCGCGAGCTCTCGGCGCGCCACGCGGAGCTCGGCGCGGTCCCCCTGCTCGCCCTCGGCATGGCCGAACGTCTCGCCCGCAACGCCGCCTTCCAGGCCTCCCTTCCGTTCTTCGACGCCGCCCTCGCCGGCGATCTCCTCGGGATCCGCCGCCGCGGCCCCCTCGCCCTCGCCGCCGCCGAGGCCGCCCAGCGCGTCGAGGAGCTGGATCGCGCCCGCTCGTACCTCCTGCAAGCCTCTCAGGACCCCGCCTCCCAGGCCACCGCCCAGCAGCGCCTCGCCGCCCTCGAGGTCCTCTTCCAGGAGCGCGCCGCCCGGGACGCCGCGGACCCCAGGCGCACCCTCCAGGAGCTCGCCCTCCACGCCGTCGGCCTCGAACGCGCTCGCCTCCTGGCCCAGCTCGCTCGCCTCACCGCCCCCTTCCCGGACGAACGCGCCGAGGCCGACCGGCTCTTCTCCGAGGCCATCCTCGCGGCTTACCTCGACCCCTCCCTTCGCATGGAACTCGAGGCCGAACGCGACGCCCTCCGCGGCATCCAGCGCACCAGTCGTCCCCCCTCCGCCCCTCCTCCGGCTCCCCCTCCGCTCCCTTCTCCGCCTCCAGCCCCCTCGCCCTCGCTCCCCCCCCACCCCCCGCTCCCTCCCCACCTCCCGCTGCCCACGGAAGTCCGTCTCTCCGAGCAGCCTCCGGAGTCCGAGCCGGTGTCGGCTTCGACCTACTCGGAGCGGATCACCCTGGTCCCCGGGGCCGAGCTGGAGGTGCGCCAGCGGTTCTTGCTGGAGCCCTCCCGGAGCGAGCTGCTCCTGGCGCTGCGGGACGCGGCGCGCTCGGACCACAACCCGACCCACGCCCGGGCCCTGGAGCACGTGCTTTCCCTGTTTTCTCCGGGCTCCGAGCCGATCCTGCCGCCCCCGCTCCAGGCCCAGCGGGAGGAGCCGGACACCGCGCTCCGCCTGCTCTCCCGCGGGAGCACCACCGCCGCCGCGGAGGCCCTGGCGCTGGTCTGGGAGGGCGCTTCCCAGCTCTTCCGCCGTGACCCCGGGACCTACGGCGTCACCGGGCTGGATCGGGTCGCGCTCTCGGGCAACACGGTGGCCTGCCGCCTGTACGGGGCCATCGCGCGGGTCCTGGGGGCCTCGCGTACGCCGCTCTTCCAGCGCCGCAGCCACGGGCCGGTCTCGGCCTCGGTGGCGCTGCTGGTGCCCCCGGCGGTCTTGCTCTCGGGGGACCCGCGGGAAGAGTCGCCGGAGCTGCTGTTCCGCCTGGGCGCAGCGTTCCTGGCGGCGCTCCCGGAGCATGCGCTGATCTTCGGGCTCCCGGAGGCCCAGCTCCGGACCTTGCTGGCCGCCCTGTGCAGCGCCTTCGGTCCTCCCGAGGGGCCTGCGGTCTCGGCGAACATCGCCTCGCTGGCGGGCTCTCTGTGGCAGACGCTCCCGGCCCGCGCCCAGCGCCGCCTCAAGGAGCTCTGCGCCAACCCGGCGGACTTCTCCCTGGAGCGAGCGGGGGCGGCGGCGCGTCGGATCAGCCACCGGGCCGGCCTCTTTCTGTGCGGGGACCTGGGCGTGGCCCTCCGCGAGATGATCGCCGCCGAGCAGCTCCCCCCCGGCACGGCGCCGTCGACCTTCGCGGAGCTCGCGGTCGCCTGCGAGCAGCACCCGGACCTGCTCGATCTGCTGGCGATGGCCATCAGCCCCGAGTTCGCCGACGCGCGCTGGCAACCCGGGGAACGCGTCAAGCGCTCGCCCAGCGGCGCCTTTCGGCTACCCTGAGCCCCGTGTTGCCCAGATCGCGCGCGTTCCTCCTGCTCGCCGGGGCCTTGCTCGCGGCGCTGCAGGGGTCTTGCCTGGCCACCTCGGTGGATGATTTCCCCGAGCCCGCGGTCTCTCCGCCCTTCCTCAACGGCGCCCGGGCGACCCCCCCGCTGGCCCAGGTGCTCCTGGTCGATCCGGCGACCTCCCCGGCCATCACGTTCTCGGCCTTCGTGCGCTCCGAGGACGCCGGCGCCGAGCTGGAGGCGAGGCTGGTGGCGGACTGGCCAAGCACCAACGGGACCATCCAGGTCACCCGGCTGAGCGCCGGCTCTTTCTCCGAGGAGCGGCTGCTCTCCTTCACCTGGAACCCCCGGGCCCCCACCCTCATCACCGGCAAGCCCCTCGACCCGGGTTGTCACCCGATTTCCCTGGTCGTCTCCCACCAGTTCAACCTCTTCTCCAACGTCCCGGCGCGCCTGGAGGACGCCGACTCCCTGGTCTGGTGGGTCTTTCTCGGCGACCAGGAGGCCCTCGCTCGCTTTGACCTCTCCTCGTGCCCCAACCCCCGCAGCCTCCCCCCCTCGGAGGGCCCTTGACCACGCGGTGGGCGCTGCTGGGCGCCTTGCTCGCGGGGGCCTGCACCCTGCCCCAGCAGGGGTTGGATGAGGTCGGGCTCCCCGCCAATGCTTGCAGCAATGAAGGGGAGGTCGGCGGCGCCTGCGGCAGCGAGGGCGAGTGCCTCCGGGGCCTCTGCCGTCCCCTGGACGTCGCCCCGGTCGAGCTGGTGCTGCTGGTGCAGCGCTCCCAGCTCTCCCGGAGCTCCCTGCTGCAGGTGCCGCTCTTCGAGATCCCCCCGCTCTCCCAGCTCCGCGCCCTGGCCCGCCAGGATGGGCTCCTGGAGCGTACCCTCCCGACCCCCTCCACCCTCGAGGTCGCGGTGCTCGGCCCGGACCCCAAGAAGAGCGCCCCCTCCACCTCGGCCCGGGGCTGCTTCTTCCAAGAACAAGCCCCCTCCCGCGCGCTCCCTTTCCACGTCGCGCTTCGCCCCTCCACCTCCCTCCGTGGCCTGCCGCTCTCCACCTTCGCGCGCAACGCCTCCGACCCCAAGCTCGTCTCTCCACCCCTCGACCTCCGGGCCTCGCTGCTCCTCCCTCCCGCCTCCTACGATCTGTACCTCACCCCCACCGTCGACGCGGCCTGCCCCATCCCACCGCTCCTCCGCTCCGAGGTCCCTCTCGCCTCCGGCCTCACCCTGCTCAACATCGAGCTCCCCTCCACCAGCCGCCTCGACGCCCTGATCTCCGCGCCGCCGGCCCTCGACCTGTCCTCCTGGTCCCTCCAGCTCCTCGACGGACGCACGGGCCTCCGCGTCTCCACCGTCGCCGGGTTGCTCCCCGAGGGGCCTGGCAAGTGGCGTATGGGAAATCTCTACGAAGGAGGCGTCGCCCCCCTGGAGTACTACCGCCCCTCCGGGCCCCCCTCCGAGCCCGACAGCACGCTCTTCCTGCTGCTCTCCCCGCCTCCGGGCGCGCTGGCTCCCCGGCTGCTCTGGGATCTCGCCGCCCTCGACCTCTTTGGCACCGGCGAGATCGCCCTCGACCTGTCCTCGCTCGACCTCGCCCCTGTGAAGGTCGAGGTGCGGGCCGAGCGCGCGGCAGAGGGAGCAGGGCAGCGCTCCTGGATCTGGGCCACCAGCCTGCCCGATCCGGGGGCGCTCCCCTCCGCCCCTGCCGGCGCCATCGCGTCCTTCGCCCTGGGGCCGCTGGCGACCGACGAGCAGGGGATCGCCTCGCTCTCCCTGCTGCCGGGGCGCTACCAGCTCCACGCCGCCGCCGCCGCGGAGGGCTTCGGGCTCTTCCGCCAGGTCTTTGAATTCTCCAGGGATCCGGGCGACCCGGGCGCGACGCTCGCCGGGTTTTCCTTGCCCTTGCAGGGGGCCCCTGCGGTCGAGATCCCCCTGCTTTCCGCCCTCGACAGCGGGGCGTTCGCGGGCGTCCCTTTCGAGTGGCTCGCGGTGGAAGGCTCGTCGTCCGCGGGGGGGCCCTCAGCGGCTTCCCCTGGATGGTGAAGCCGTCCGTCTCCCTGCCCCTCGGATCACCCGGCGCCCTCCGGGCCTCGTTGCCCATCGAGGTGCAGGGCAGGCTCCTGGATCCCAGCGTGGGCTCCTCCCTGGAGCGACCCTTCTCTGGCTCCTGGATCCAGGTTTTTGCCCGGGTCGAGGGCCGCTTTTTGCCGGTCGCGGCGGCCCCCCTCGCGCCGGACGGCTCGTACCGGTTGCTGCTGCCCTCCCGCTTCTGAAAAGCGACGACGCCGCGGGTTGCTTGGCGTACACTTGAAGCGTGGCACACGACCCTGCGGGGCCTGCTTCCGTTCGACCGCCGCCCCCCTCCCAGGAAGTCCCCTCCGAGCAGCTCTGCGGCGCGCTCCACGAGGTCTCCAACGCGCTCACGGTGGTGGTTGGCTGGCTGGACCGGGCCCTCGCGGCCCCCCTTGACCCCGAGCTCCATCGCGCCCTCTCCCTCGCCCACGCTCGCGCCCTCGATGGCCGGGCCATCGCCCGCCGGGCCATCGGCGCCCTGCCTGAAGAGCCCGTTCAGCAGCGGCTCGCCGCGCTCCTCGACGAGGCGGTCCTGGGCGTGCTCCCCGCCGCCGCCGCCGCCGACGTGCGCGTCTCCCTCCGCCCCGTCGTGGCGGGCTCGGTGCTCCTCGATGACGCCCGCGTGGTGCTCCAGATCCTCACCAACCTGCTGCTCAACGCCGTCGCCTTCTCGTCCCCCGGCCAGCAGGTCGAGATCGCGGCGCGCGCCGAGGCCGGCGAGGTCGAGCTGCTGGTCATCGACGACGGACCAGGGGTACCGCCCGAGCGCCGCACGGTCCTCTTTCAGCGCGGCTCCAGCACCCGCCGCGGGGGCGCCGGGATCGGCCTCGCGCACTCCCACGAGATCGCCCTCGCTCACGGGGGGGACCTCGCCCTCCTCGACACCTCCCGGGGCGCCACCTTCCGCCTCCGCTGGCCCTGCGCGCCCTCCCGCTCCGCTGCCTCCCTCGCCCCTCGCCCCTCCGTGGCGCTCCAGGGGCGCCGTCTGCTCCTCATCGAGGATGACACCGCCCTCGTCGAGCTCCTCGATATCGCCCTCTCCGCCCGGGGCGCCGAGGTCATCTCCGTCTCCGACGCCGCCTCGCTCCCCTCGGCGCTCCTCCGGGGGCCCTTCGACGTCGTCCTCTTCGACTGGTCCCCCATCGCCGCCGACGCCCCTGCTCTCCTCGACTCCGTCCGCCTCGTCTGCCCCTCCGCCCCCTTCATCGCCATCTCTGGCTCCGCCGTGCTCCCCGATCACCAGGCCCTCGCTGGCTGCGCCGCCTGGGTCCGCAAGCCCTTCGACCTCCCCGAACTGCTCGCCGTCCTGTCTTCGGTTTTTTTAGTTGACTCGAAACGTTCGGTGAGTAGAGTACGCCTTCGTTGGCAGGGCGCACCCCTGCAGCAACACCACCCGCGAAGGTGGCGGAATGGCAGACGCACTAGCTTGAGGTGCTAGCGGGTAACACCGTGGGGGTTCAAGTCCCCCCCTTCGCACAACTCCTCAGAATCATTGAGAGAAACGACGCCCGGTCCCTCACCGGGCGTTCGCCGTTTTTGGCCCCTCGGCCCCTCAGCCCCTCGGCCCCCCGACCAGAATCCCCGCCCGCTGCATCACCCCACGAAAAGCCCTCGCCAGGAGGCAACGCCCGGGTTCCCAGCACAGACGCCCGGTGCCGTCTTCTCGCTCGCAGGCCGCCATGTCATGGTCGGCTCGTTGTTGCAGCTGGCGAGCTCCGAGTACCTGACCTTGCTGCGGACCCCGAGCGGTTCGCTCCTCATGCGTCGTTCCTCGGTGCCCTTCCCTGATGTCCCCAGGCTCGTCAGCGAGATGGGCCTGGTGCAGCGGGCGATCCTCACCGATTCGCGCTTCTCTGGAGGCCTGGTGCTCAACAGCACGGCCATCCAGCAGAAGGCCTCATCGTCTTGGTTAAGCCGCGGGACCCCCGGCGTTCACGCCGGGGAGGAAGCGGCCCTCCCTGGTCAGCCTTGGTGTCCGC
>JALOQB010000087.1 GCA_025453595.1 Polyangiaceae bacterium | reverse complement strand
TCACACCGTGGGGGGAGCCGGGGGATGCAAGGGGGCCGCGCGGGGCGCAGCCCCATCGGCCCCCTTGCCCGGGTGTGGGCGGGCAGCCCACCGTTTCCACAAAGCCCCCGGGGCGCAGCCCCCTCCCTTACCCGGGCGCGGGCGTGGGCCCCACAAGGCCCACCGTTCCCACAAAGCCCCCCGATACCCCTGAGGTCAAGGCAGAGGGGCCCCCCCGGAGATCCGTGCGAGGGAGGCGCGAGCCTCGCGCATGGAGGAGCAGATGGTGATCTTGACCCCGACCGAGAAACCGAGAGCGGAGGCGGTCATCCTTGCAGCACTGAAGGAGGTGACGAAGAGCACATGAGACCCCTGCTGCGCCTTGAAGGCACGCCACCAGTCGCTTCCGCTGGAGACGGCAGCGGCGTCGAAGCCAGAGAGATCGAGCAGGTCAAACATCCAGTATGGGGTGGAGCGCTCGCCAAGGACCCGGAAAAATTCAGGTCGATACCGGGAGACCAGGGCCCCCGGGATGTAACCTGCCATGCGAACGAAGACGGTGGAGGCGGACTCGCGGCGCACCTCGATGGATCCTGGAGGGGGATTCATGCCCCTATCCAGGAGAGCGCGACACCAGGGAGACCGGTGGCAATGGAGAGCTCGAAGCGCATGGGCTCCGAGGGTACTACAGGACCGGGGCTAGTGGTTCCCTGAGGGGAGCAAGGCCGCGAGCGGCGAGGCCCGCCCGCCGTGGAAGGAGATGGCCCCTCCCTGCACGGACCAGAGCCCGGCGGAGGTATCGATGAGCAAGCGAGTCTGGTGGAGGAGGCTCACACGGACGTGCGTTTCGAGAGGCCAGGGGGTGGTAGGGTGGGAGAACTGAGCCCCCTCGGTGCCGACGGGGGCTTGCCCCTGGTCGAGCGACAACCAGCCGGCCACCGGGGCCAGGGATTGACGTTGGAGCACCTGGCGTCCATCGCGGGAGACCACGATCCGCTCCTCGCTGCCGACGCCGATCTTGCCGGGAAGGTCGGCGTAGAAGAGGTACACCCACCAGGACTGCTGATCGTCGGAGGAAAGCACGATGGCGTTGGAGGGGATGCCCTTCATCAAGGCGGCCTCGCGGGCGGTCTTGCGCGCGGCGAACCGTATCTGTTGCTCGGCGCTCGCGACCTCATCGTGGCGCTCCAGCGCGGGGGTATCCTCGGAGAAACGTACGCGGTACAGCCACCGGAGATCGGTGCCATTTTCACCGAGCCAGTCGACCACCATCCCGGTGGGCTCTTCGAGCACGACCCAGCCCCGGATGCGCTGATCCGCCGGCAAGATCTTCTCGGCAAAGAGGAACGAGGTCGCGTCGCTGGCGTGAGCTCCGTGCAAGAAGAGCTGGCGTCCGAGCTTGAGCGAGCGTTCCACCTGGGGCTCGAACCCCAGAGGAATCGCCTGCGCGCTACCGATCGGTTCCCTGCGCCATGCAGGGGCGCTGGGCTGGGCTTTGTCGGTGGGGGTGCTGGAAGACTTGCAGGCAGGCGCCGTGGCCAGCAGCAACACCCACCAGGTCCAGCGTCGAAGGGCAGCGGGTGTAAGCAAGCGGTGGCTCCTGGGTCGATTGGATGCCGCCGCCCACCGCCCGTTGCGCCCTCATTGCTTGCACATACCGGCGTAATAGATGGCCAGATCGTCGATGTACCAGCCGGAAGTCCGCGGGAAGCACTCCTCGTCGGGCCCCTCGGCGTAATGGAAACGAAACTGGAAAGGCGCGGTGAGGTAGGGCGTCAGGTCAAAGGTGGACTGGACCCAGGCCTTCCCCGGGCTCTTGGCCGTGAAGCCCGTCTTGTTGTGCAAGGTCGAGCTCTGGCATGGGGGGGTGCCGCCGTCGTTGGGGTTGCCGCTGCCTCCGTTGGCCTCGATCACCTGTCCGGAAGATCCATACCCTTCGATGGGAGGGACGACCTTCCAGGAACCGCCGGAGAAGACCTCCAGGACGCCGCCGGAGTAGGACTCGATGGGGACGGGGATGAAGGGGTTGCAGGCCAGATCGCAGAAGCCTGCGAGGCCGCTGGGATCGCAGACGCGGAACTCGCTCCAGTGCCACACGCGGAGCCGGAGAGGCTGCCCGGACTGGGCGGTGAGGTCGATCTCGGGGGAGGTGAGGAAGGAGTCGCTGCAGACCGGGGGTTTGCCGCCAAGGTTGGTGGCCCAGAGGGACCCGTCTCCGGAATGATCCCCCGGGGGGCCTGAACCAGGGACACCACACTGCCAGGCCGGGTTGTTGCCAGAGACCGAGAAGTCACCGGGACAGCTGGCGAACGAGAACGAACGAACGACGCACTCGCTTGGCCCCCCGCCAGAACCCCCGGAACCGCCTGTCCCGGACGCTCCGCCCGCACCACCCGCGCCGCCGGTTCCACCGGTGCCGCCCGCGCCGGACGCTCCGCCGGTGCCGGACCCTCCGCCGGTGCCGGACCCTCCGCCGGTGCCGGATACGCCCCCGGCTCCAGCCCCGCCCGCGCCACCGGCGCCGCCCGCCCCGCTGCCGCCGCCCGCGCCACCGGCGCCACCGACCCCGGCGGTACCCCCGGTGCCGCCGGTGCCTCCCTGTCCGGAGCTTCCGGAATTGCCGCCGGCACCGGCGCTGACACCGCCGGCGCCGCTGTTGCCTGCGTTTCCTGAGGAGCCACCGGAGCCGGCGGGCTCCGCGCCGCCGGAGCCGCCATCCCCGGCACTGTTGCCGGCGCCAGCGTTGCCCCCCCCTGCGTTGCCCGAGGCGCCGCCGCCGCCCGAGCCTGCGGCCTCGCCGCCGGCGCCTCCTTGTCCGGAAGTTCCGGACACCCCCCCCTGACCTGCGCCGCCGCGTCCGGAGGAGCCCTGGGCCCTGGAGAAGGCCTCATCGTCGTAGACGTAGTCGGGCAGGGTGCAGGCGTGAGCGAGGAAGGGGGCGAGGAAGGCGAGGAGGGCGGGGGCTCCGAGGAAGCGAGAGGGTTGCATAAGAAGTTCCCGGAGAGGCCTGCGCCGAGGTGGTGAGGTGCAAGGGAGGGAGAGAACCGGAGGCGAGCCGAAGAGGGCGGGGGTGCGGGGCTGGAGGCGAGGAGCCAGACGAGGCCGACGCTGGCGGAGGCGAGGCCCGCGCCGACGGCGACGTTGGTGAGGGTGTTGAAGGTGGCAGCGCGGTCGCCGGTGGAGCGAGCGGAGGAAGGGCAGGTGGTGCCGAGGCACTGCTCCCGGAGCTGGTTGTCGGCGGAGTTGCGGAGGAGAAAGAAGACCCCGGAGGCAGCGAGGCTGAGGCCACCGACGCCGAGGAGGACGAAGGGGACAGCGGAGCGACGGGGGGTGAGAGGGGCCGGGGGCAAGGCTTCCCTGGGGTCGGCCTCGGCCTCGGAGCCATCTTCCAGGAGATCGAGGGTGACCTCGACGAGGGCGCGCTGCCCCTCGCGGAGCTGGATTTCCTGGCGAAAGTTGTCGCGCCCCCTGGCGCGGGCCTGGACCAGGTGCTTCCCGGGCATCAGGCGCAGGAGCTGCTGGGGGTCGTCGATCTTCTTGCCGTTGACGAGGATGGTGGCGTTGCGGGCCCCCTTGCCGCGCTTGAGGGACAGGGAGGGGACGCGGGCGTCCAGGCCACGGATGGCGGCATCGATGGTGCCCTTGATCTCGTCGGTGCGGGTGTCATCCGACCGAGCAGCGAGGCGAGAGGCCTGCTGATAAGCCTCGAGAGCGTCGACCCACTGACCGAGTTTTTCCTGGCAAAAACCGATATGAAAGAGCACCTGCGGGGTGCTCTTGACAGCGGAGACCTCACGAAACTTCTTGAGCGCCTCGTCAAAGGAGCCAGCCTCTTCGAGGCGGATGGCCTCGGAGAAGAGGGCACGAGCGCGGTTGACCGCCTCGTCCGCGTGGGCGGGAGGCACGAGGGTTGCGGGGGGGAGCGCGGTGAGGGAGAGGCAGGCCCCGAGGAGCCATCGGGTCACGTGAGGACCGCCCAGCAAGCACCGAAGAACCTCCATGACGCGAGGCCAGCGTAACGAAGGGGGCGGGGGGTTGCGAGAAAAAATACCCGCTTCAGCGGCGCTCGCGGGCGGTGGGGCTGCGAGGAGCCCCGAGGCTACGGAGGGCGCGGCAGACGAGCGGGTCCTTGCAGGGGCCGATGGCGCCGCCATGGCCGGGCCAGGGCACCTCGCGGGACACCGGCGCCTCGCGGACATCCGGGCCACGCCAGGGGCGGAGCGCGTGGGCCAGGTTGGCCTCGCGCTCGAGGGCCGGCGGCATGGGCAGGCGGACGGACGGGGTCAACCCGGTCATCTGCACCGGAGCGCCGTCGGGCAAGGCGTAGAGCAGCGTCGTGAGGCGGAGAACGCCGACGCGAGCGTCGTCATCGAGGTACTCCTGGGCGCAGCCCTTCCCGTAGGTGCGCTGCCCCAGCACAGGCCCACGGTGGTAGGCCAGCAGCGCTCCGGAGATCATCTCCGCGGCGCTGGCGGTGTCGCCATCGACGATGGCAGCGACCGGGCCATCCCATCGATCGGCGAGAGGGGGGAGCGGAGCGCGCTCGACCTCGACGGAGCCATCGCGGCGGCGCAGCGGGAAGAGCGGTGCTCCCGGCAGGAACAGGCCCAGCGCCCCGGCGGCGCCGTCGGTGGCGCCGCCGCCGTTGCCTCGCAGATCCAGGATGACCCCCTGGAGCGCGTCGCCTCGCTCGCGACGCAGCGTGGCGCCCAGCTCTTCGCCCAGGTTGTCTGGCACTTCTCCGAGGGGGATCACCAGCACCTCGCCGTCTCCGAAAGGGACCCGCTCCGCCTCCAGGCCTGGTTCATCCCGGGACACCTCGGCGTCCACCGGGCGGGGCTCGGAGACCGGGCGCACATCGATCACCCGGGGCTCCCGATCCCCGGCGCGGAGCACCGCGATCCGCTTGAGCAGCGGCGCGGTCCCTTCCACATCGACAAAGCTGAGCTGCTCGCACTGCTCGACGCTCAACCCGGCGGTGGGGACGTCGCCCACCCGGAGCACGATATCCCCCTGCGCCAGCCCCTCGACGTGGGTCTCCTCGATCCGGACACCGACCGCGGTGCGGGTCATCTTACGCCATAGCCGGGGGGGGGGGGAGGCCGCCCGGGCGATCTCGTAGAGCGAGGTCTCCTCGTCGAGCGGCGCCCAGCCACCGTGGGGATCGATCTGCGGCAGGTAGGCACGCACCGCGCCCGCCAGGATGACCGTGGCCCAGTCGAGCGAGTCCTCCGGCACCAGGCGCCCCCGGGAGGCCCGGGCCGCCTGCGCCCCCTCGGCGCCCAGGGAGCGCCGCACCACCCCGGCCCGGTAGCCAAGCTCCGTGGCCAGCGATCGAGCAGGGCGCGCGATGGGGCCGTCCTCGAAGGCCGCGAGGGAGGCAAAACGAAAGGCTTGCTCCGGCGTCATGGTGGGCGCCGTGCGCTCGGCGGCGTCAAAGAGCCCCCGGAGCTCCCCGATCCAGACGGCCATGGTCGCCCCCAGCTCGTGGGTGACGGGGCAGGGCCCGCCGTCCGGAGGCGCTTCCAGCTCGGCGATCACCTCCCGCGCGTGGGTGCGCAGCGCGGAAGCCATGGGGGAATCCGGAGAGGCCGTCCACAGGCCGTGGGGATCGATCCAGTCGATCATGGCGTCCGCGAAGAGCCTTGGCTCCGGGGGGGCCGGGGGCGCTGCCAGCTGGCTTCGCGACTGGGTGATGATCTTCCGGGCGTCCTCGCAGCTCAGGGCAGCGGGCCCGCCGGAGGGAGGCAGGAGGGTACGGGTCGGGGGAGACTCTGCCGGGGAGCAAGCAGAGGAGGCCGGAACAGCGGAGGCAGAGGGGTCAGAAGGGACTGCGCCCTCTTCACAGGAGGGGGGAGCTGGTTCCGGGAGGGTTCTACCGAGCCAGATGGCCCAGGCGAGGAGCCCGGCGCCGAGACCAATCAGCCACGGGCGACGCACGGGAGAGAGGGTAGCATCGGGCGGCGAGAGGGGAGACGTTTCAGGCGATCAGGCGGCGGAGAGGGAGCTGGCGAGGCGGGCGCGGAGCTTGGCGCGAGCGCGCTCTTCGAGCTGGCGGACGCGCTCCTTGCTGACACCGAGCTGGGAGCCGAGGGTTTCAAGGGTGAGAGGCTCGTCGCGGGCCCAGCGCTCCTGGATGATGAGCTGCTCGCGGGGGGAGAGCTCCTGGATGGCCTGGAGGAGGGCCTCGCGGGCGACGGAGCAGGACTCGGAGTGGGCGACCTGCTCCTCGGGGGAAGGCTCGGAGGATTCGAGGCGATCGAGGTAGGTGAGGCCGGTGGGGGATTCGGCGTCGATGCTGGCGTCGGAGGCGGTGAGGAGAGGGAGGAGCTTGCGGACGCGGGCCTCGGAGAGCCCGGAGTGCTGGGCGAGGATCTCGGGGTCATCCTCGCGGGTGGTCCGGTAGTAGCGGAGGGCGCGGCGCTCGCCCTTGGTGGTGCCGAAGCGGACGACCCGGTAGGCGCGGACCACGTAATCGCGGATCTCGGCCCGGATCCAGTAGGCCGCGTAGGTGATGAGGCGGCAGTCGCGAGAGGGCTCGAAACGATCTGCAGCGCGGAGCAGGCCGATGTTTCCTTGCTGGATGATGTCTTCGAGGGGGATGCCCCAGCGGCGGTACTCCATGGCGATGGAGACGACGAAGGGGAGGCAGGCACAGACGAGCTTGTCGCCGGCCTTCTTGTCGCCCTTCTTCCAGGCCAGCGCGAGGGTTCGCTCTTCAATGTCGGAGAGCGGTGAGAACGAGCCGAGCTTGGAGCGGTACGCGGAAAGGGCCGCCGTGTCGCTGTGTGCGGTCATGGGAACCTCCTGGGTCCGTGCCCATGAGCAAGGGCTGTGCCGGGCTGCAGGAGGGGAGCGAGGCAGGAGGCGAGCGGTTTCGCGAAAGCGTTGCGCGGAGGGGGGCGACCCGCGGCGTTCGTTGCGTGTTACAGCTCGATGGTGAGCCCTTCGCGACCCGCGATGGTCTCGGGGAAGAGCTCGCGGCAGCGGCGTTCCTTCTCCCGGACGGCGTCGTCGGACTGCATAGGGTCGTGGTGGTGGAGGACAAGACGGCGGACGCCAGCGGCCTGGGCGAGGCGCGCGGCTTCGGGGAAGGTGCTGTGGCCCCAGCCGGTCTTGGGCCCCCCTCCGGCCTGGCCCGCATATTCTTCCGGAGTGTACATGGCGTCGTAGATGAGGAGGTCGGCGCCCTGGCAGAGGCGCAGGAGCCTGGGGTCGACGATGGAGTAATGCTCGGTGTCCGTCGCGTAGACGACGCTCTTGCCGTGGGAATCAACCCGGTAGGCGTAGACCCCGTTGGGGTGGTTGCCCCGGGTGTTGGAGACACGCACCTCGCCCCCGATGTCGACGACCTCTCCCTCGCGCAGGTCGCGGAAGGTCATGGTGGCGCCCATCTCGGAGAGGTGGACCGGGAAGCTGGGGTAATCCATCTGGCCGGCGAGGGTCTCTTCGAGCGTGTGAGAGACGTTGCTGCCCCCGAAGAGGTGGATGACGTTGCCCGGGACAAAGGCCGGCAGAAAGAAGGGGAACCCCTGGATGTGATCCCAGTGGACGTGGCTGAAGAACAGATAGGCTTCGAGGGGCATCTCGCGGGCGAGGCGCTGGCCCAGCAGCCGGAGCCCGGTGCCGCCGTCAAAGATGAGCAAATGCTGGCCGCAGCGCACCTCGATGCAGCTGGTGTTCCCCCCAAATTCCACGGTATCTGGGCCCGGAGTCGGGATGCTCCCGCGGACCCCCCACAGGGTGATCTTCATCGACGATTGGCCTTGTCCTGGGTTCTGGTTCCGCCGCTCACAAAAGCAAAAGGTACCCACGGAGCAGGTGGGCGGTCAACGAGCGGGAGGTGGAGCCCGGCGGGCTTGACCGCGGGCGGGGACCGGGGTGAAAGAGGGCCATGGATTCGTTCGCGGCCTTCCCGCTGGACGCGCTGGTGGTCCTGGGGTGCCGCGTCAAGGCACCCCCGGGCCCTCCCGGTGCGCTGTGGCGGCGTGCCCAGCGCGCGGCGGCGGCCTACCTCCGGGGCGAGGCGCCGCTGGTGCTGACCTGCGGGGGGCGCCGGTGGCAAGGGCAGGCCGAGGCCTGGGCGCTGCGGGAAGCCCTCCGGAGCCTGGGTGTCCCCGGGGAGGCGATCTTGCTGGAGCTGACCTCGCTGGACACCGCCGAGAACGCGCGCCACGCGGCCTCCCTGCTGCGCCCGCGGGGGGTCCAGCGGGTGGGCCTCGTCACCTGCGACTGGCACATGCCCCGGGCGCTGGTCCTCTTCCGGAAGGTGGGGCTGAAGCCGACGCCGCTGGCGGCGCCTTCGCCCGGATGTCCCCCCTGGCCACGCCTCCGGCGGGGGCTGCGGGAGCACCTGGCCAGGTGGCTGGATGCGCTGCGCTAGGGCGTTGCTGGCGGCGACGCTGGCGCTGGGGGCTTGCCGCGAGCAGCGATCGGCGGGGCCCGCGCCGGTGACCTCGGCGAGCAGCGCGGCGCCTCCGGCGTCCGGCGGGCGCCCGGCCGAGCTCCGCGCCGCGGAGAACCGCAGGGATCGGGGCGTTGTGGGCGAGGGGGATCTGCAGAGCCCGGACCCGGCGATCCGGCGGGCGGCGGCGCGGGCGCTGGCCCGTATCGGCGGCGAGGGGCGCGCCGGGCTGCTGCGGTTGCTGGGGGACGAGGACGCGGAGGTCGTCGCCTTCGCGGCCTACGGTCTGGGCTGGTCGTGCCAGGAGCACGAGGAGGAGCATGGCCGCGCCCTCATCGCCCGGGCGCTCACCCTGCCGGACACCCTGCGCGCGGGCCCCCTCGACGCCCGGGAGAGCCTGGTCCGGGCGCTGGGTCGCTGCGGGACGGCGGAGGCCGAGCCAACGCTGGTGGCCTGGCTCAAGCACCCCTCGATGCGGGCGTCTGCGGCCCTGGCGCTGGGCGATCTGTCGGTGCGCAGGCCGCTGAAGGAGGACACCCTGGTGGCCCTCACGCAGGCCGCCTCCGAGGGGCTGGGCGAGGCGATGTACCCCTTCGGTCGCATCGACGTCAGCGCGGCGGTCTCCGCTCGTGTGCGAGAGGTCGCCACGCAGCGCCTCGCGGTCGACGAGCCCACGCGCTTCTTCGCGGTGCGAGCCCTCGGGCGCTGCGGGGAGGCGGCGGTCCCCGAGCTGGGCCGCGTGCTGACCGGGAACTTCCGCGATGCCGAGCGCGCCGAGGCGGCGCGCGCCCTCGGTCGCCTCGGGGATGCAGGCCAGCAGGCGCTGCTGGAGGCCCTCCCCCGGCTCCAGCCCGCCCCGGGGCCCGAGGGGCTCGCCGCCCTGGTCTCCGACGGCTTCGGCGTGCTCGCCGTGGCCCTCCAGGAATTGCAGCCGTCCAGGCGCCCTTCCGGGGCCCTCGCCGAGCTGGCGCGCATGCCCATCCCGGAGCCCGCCGCGCCCTGGGCGATCGCACGCCGCGTGCTCCGCCTCCGCTGCCTCGCCGCCCGCGTCACCGCGCCCCGCCCGGAGTCGCCCGCGCTGCTGGGCTGCGATCCCTCTCCGCAGAGCCCCGAGCGCGACCTGGCTCGCCTCGCCGTGCTACGCCGCGAGGGCACTCGCGGGTCGGTCCGGCTCGCGGTGCTGCGCGAGCTGGTCCAGAGCCGCGACGCCCGCGTCCGCAGCGAGGCGCTGGAGGCCCTCGGCGCGTTCAAGGACGTCGAGGGCGCGGCCCCGCTCTGGATCCAGGCGCTCCGCTCCGAGCACCCGGGCACCGTCGCCGCCGCGGCCCGCGGGCTGGCGGCCCGCCCGGAGCCAGGCAACGGCCCGCTGGACGCGGCCCTCAAGGCCGCCCTGGAGCGCCCCTGGAAGCCCGACGAGGTCGAGCCCATCGCCGCCCTGCTGCGCGCCCTCGGGGCCCAGCGCTTCGAGGGAGGCAAGGGCCTGCTGGAGAAGCACTGCCAGGGCCCTTCCCCCACGCTCCGGGCCAACGCCCAGGCGGCGCTGGCGCTGCTGGGCGACCGGAAGATCCGGTGCGCCTCCGGCCCCCCGCTGGCCCGGGCTGCCCCCGAGCTACTTCAAGCTCCGGCCAGGCAAATCACCCTGGAAACCGACGCCGGCGAGCTCACGCTCCTCCTGGACCCGGGGCTCGCCCCTGCCGCCGCCGCCAGGCTCACCGACCTCGTCGAGGCCGGCTTCTACAACGGCATGGCGGTGCACCGGGTGGTCCCGGGCTTCGTGGTCCAGTTCGGCGATCGCGCCGGCGACGGGGCCGGCTCTGCCGGGCTCGATCCGCTCCGCTGCGAGACCTCTCCCCTGCCCTTTCGCGCCCTCTCCCTGGGCGTCGCCCACGAGGGCCGCGACACCGGCTCCAGCCAGTTCTTCGTCACCCTCGCGCCGACGCCGCACCTCGATGGCGCCCACACCTGGCTCGGCACCGCCTCCGGGGACTGGGCTGCGCTCGCCGAGGGCGACCTCATCCACAAGGCCCGCGCCTCCCGCTGAGCGCATCCTGCCGGGTCGCCTCGACTCATTCGTGTTACCGGACTCCTCCCCGGAAAGCACCGTCGTGCCCAGGAACCCCCGGGCTTGTCCCCTCGTACCGCTCTCACCAGGAACCCCGAAGAGTCAATTCGTGTCACTTGAAAGAAAACTCGTGCTACCACCCTGGCTTGTGTGCATCGGGTTCCTGCGGCGACCACCGCGAGCGTGGGTCTTTTTGACACCGGGTCTTTTTATGACCACAGTGGCCGAGGCGCACGAGATCCAGCCACCGAAGCCGGGGGCCCAGCCAGAGGCGAAGTGGCCGGGGGAGGCCGGGGAGCAGGACGTGGTGGTGCCGGTGCTGCTGAAGGTCGGGGCGGACGGGGTGGTGGTGGAGGCGCAGGTGGAGGTGAGCCTGGGGGAGGCGCTGGATCGGGAGGCGCTGGCGGTGGCGAGGCGGTGGAGGTTCGAGCCAGCGCGGCGGGAGGGGGTGGCGATCGAGGCCAAGGTGCGGGCCTTTGTGCGGTTCGTGGGGCAGACGAGGCACCAGCATGCGCACGGCCACGAGAAGGGGTCAGGGGGCCAGGAGGGGCACGAGCATCCGCACACGCACCGCAACGACGAGGGGCGCGGGGGCGACACGGCGGTGCAGGTGGTGGGGCACGGGGAAGCAGAGCACCAGGCCCCGCGGGAGGTGCGGGTGCAGGGGGAGCGGACGCTGCCGGGGGGCGCCTCGACGACGACGCGGGATCGGGCGGTGCTGCGGGCGGCGCCGCACCGGACCGCGGGGGATCTGCTGCGGGTGGTGCCGGGCGTGAACATCACGCAGCACAGCGGCGAGGGGAAGGCGTACCAGATCTTCTTCCGGGGCTTCGACGCGGTGCACGGGCAAGACCTTGAGCTCTGGGCCGGCGGCGCGCCGGTCAATGACGTGTCGAACCTGCACGGGCAGGGCTACGCGGACCTGCACTTCCTGATGCCGGAGATCATCCGGGAGATCCAGTCGACGCCGGGGGTGTACGACCCGCGGCAGGGCGATTTCGCGGTGGCCGGCACGATGCGGCTGGCGCTGGGCCTCGACGAGCCGGGCGTGATCGCGAAGGTCTCGGCGGGGAACTTCGGGGCGCGGCGTTACTTCCTGGCGTACCACCCGAGGGACGCCCGGGAAGAGACCTTCGCGGCCTTCGAGATCTACGGGACCGACGGCTTCGGCCCCTCGCGGGCGGCGCAGCGGGTCTCGGGGGTGGCGCAGGCGCTCCACGAGATCAACGAGCGGACGACGGCGCGGGTGCTGGTGACGCACTACACGGGGCGCTTTGCCTCCGCGGGGGTGGTGCGCCGCGATGACATCGAGGCGGGCCGGATCGATGCTTTTGGCACCTACGATCCGCAGCAGGGGGGGGATTCTTCGCGCTCCCAGCTCGTGGTCGAACTGGTCTCCCAGGGGGAGCACGATCGCTGGACGCTGGCGCCCTTCGTGGTGCGCCGTGGCCTGCGGCTGCGGTCCAACTTCACGGGCTTCCTCGACGACGAGGCGGGCGACGGGGTGCAGCAGCTCAACGACGCCACGACCGCCGGGCTGACTGCCTCCTACCGGCGAGCCTGGCCGCTGCTCTCCCCGCGGGATCTCTTCGAGGCGGGGCTCTACGCTCGCTCCGACTGGATCGATCAATCCCAGCGCCGCATCGAGACCGGCAGCGACCGGATCCGTCAGGTCGAGGTGGACGCGCAGGTCCGCGCCATGAACGTGGCGGGCTACCTGGACACGGCGCTCTACCCCTGGAAGCGCCTCGCGCTCCGCGGCGGCGTGCGCCTCGACGGCCTCGGCTACACCACCCTCGACGCCGGCGGCCAGGCGCGCTCCGCCCAGGGCGCCCACCTGGGGACCCGGGCGACCGCCGAGGTGATCCTGGGGGCCGGGATCTCCGCCGCGATCAGCCATGGGGAGGGCTTCCGGTCCCCCCAGGCGCGCAGCCTCGCGGAGGGGCAGAAGACCCCGTTCACCACCGTCACCTCCCACGAGGCGGGGCTGCGTTACCGGGACGGATCGCTCCGGGGGTCCGCGGCCATCTTTCGCACCGCGCTCAGCGACGACCTCGCCTTCGATCAGGCCCGAGCCCGCAACGAGCGCACCCCACCGACCCTGCGCCAGGGGGCCGCGGTCGAGGTCACCGCACAGCCCTCGCCGCGCTTCACCTCCAGCATCAGCCTGACCTACACCCGCGCCAGCTTCCGCCGCACCGAGGGCGAGTACCTCGCCGGCGCCCTGCTCCCTTACGTACCGCAGCTCGTGGGCCGCACCGATCTCTCCTACGAGCCCACGCTGGGTCAGGTGCTGGGGCGGACGATCCGGGGCCAGCTCGGCGCCGGCATGTCCTTCTACCACCGGCGCCCCTTGCCCTTCGGCGAGTGGGGCCGCGACGCGTTCCTCCTCGACCTGCGGGCGGGCCTCCAGGTCGCCAACGTGCGGCTCGGTTTTGACGCCTTCAACTCCCTCGATTCCCGCTGGTTTGACGGGGAATTCGTCTACGCATCTCGCTTCAACCGCGGGGGCGCCGCCTCCCTGGTGCCAGCTCGCCACGTCACCCTTGGCCCGCCGCGCACGTACCTCCTCTCGCTCCAGGTGAACCTCTGAATGGCCTCCCTCCGCGCTACCTCCTTCCTCCCTGCCCTCGCCGGCTTCTCCATCTCCCTCGGGGCCCTGCTCCTCGGCCCCCTCGGGTGCGAGGAGGAGAGCGCACCGGAGGCCACCTCCGGGCGCCGTATCTCCCTCCAGACACGCCTCGAAACCCAGGACCCAGGCGCCCCCTTCTTGACCGGCCTCGGCTGGCAGGTCCGCCTCTCCCGCGCCCTCCTCGCCACCGGCCCGCTTTACTACTTCGACGGCGCCCCCGCCTTCTCCCGCGCCCCTTCCCCTCCCCCTCGCTCTCGCCTCGCCTCCTGGTTCGGCCCTCGCCTCGCCTGGGCTCATCCGGGGCACTACAAGCCCGGAACGGCCCGCGGCCAGGTGCTCCAGCCCTGGAGCATCGATCTCTTCGCAGGCCCCGCCGAGCTGCCCGCGGGCGACGGGATCACCGGCGTCGTGCGCTCCGGTCGCTTCAGCTTCGCGGCCCCGAGCGCGGGCCCGGCGGCGAGCGCGCTCGGGGCCGCGGTGGCGCTGGCGGAGGGGGTCGCCGAGAAGGACGGGGCCACGGTGCATTTCCGCGTCGAGGCGACCTTTGAAGAGCTGAGCAAGCGGGCCACGGAGGGCCGCGTGGAAGGCTGCATCTTCGAGGAGACAGAGCTGCAGGGGGACGGCACCGTGACGATCACGGTGCAGCCAGGCACCTGGTTCAACCTCGTCGATTTCTCCCAGGTGGAGCCGGGGGCGGCCGGGTCGCCCACCACGCTGCAACCGGGGACCACCCCGCACCTCGGCTTCGTGACCGGGCTCGCCCAGCTCTCGGCTTACCGCTTTCGTTACAACCCCTGAAGGACACGATCATGCTCAAGAAGCTCATCTCTGCGCTGCTGTTCCCTGCCCTCCTGGCCCTCGCTCCCGCCGGCTGCGGCGAGGACGACGCAGACCCGGTCGCCTCCGGCGGCAAGGGGAGCGCCGTCTTCACGAGCTGGGGCGAGGAGTTCATCGAGGACCAGATCCCCGCCGGCGGTGAAGGCGGTCTGGTCGATGGTTGGACCGTCAAGTATTCGAAATTTCTCGTGGTGATCGGCGGCGTGGCGGTGGCCGACGCCAGCGGCAAGGAGGTGGCCCGCATGAGCGGCACAAAGCTGGTCGATCACGTGAAGAAGGGCGTGAAGACGGTGGTCTCCTTCCCGGATCTGCCCGCGCAGGCCTACGAGAACGTCAGCTACGAGATCCTGCCCGCAGACGCCCAGACCGAGCTGCTGGAGGCCGCCGCCGAGGACAAGGAGCTGATGGTGACCAATGGCTACTCGGTCTACGTCGAGGGCTCGGCCACCAAGGAGGGCGCCACCAAGACCTTCAAGTGGGGCTTCACGCGCAAGACCCGCTACCTGAATTGCAAGTCAGAGCAGGGCGGCAAGGAGACCGACGGGATCATCATCACCAACGGAGGCTCGGATACCTCCGAGCTCACGATCCACGGGGACCACTTCTTCTACGACCGGCTCCAGGCAGACCCCGAGGGCAAGATCCCCACCAACCTCCGCTTCGAGGTGATGGCGAAGGCCGATGACCAGGGCAACAAGGACGGCGAAGTCACGCTGGACGAGCTGGAGAAGACCCCGATCGACCTGTCACTGGGCTACGACCCCTCGGGCTTCAACGTGGTCAACATGAAGGACTTTGTCAGCCGGCTCTCGCGCACGACCGGGCACTTCCGGGGCGAAGGGGAGTGCTCGGTCCAGGATTTAGCCCCCCGGGGAGACGCGCTATCCTCTCCCTCATGCCGCGGTGGTTCCTGCGTCGCCTCCTCCCGCTGTTGCTCGGTGCCCATGCGCTCGTCCACGGGCTCGCCTGCGAGGAGGGGGGCGACGGAGGTGGCCCGGCGGGGGCAGCAGGCGCCCCGATCAACGTCGACGATCTGCGCTACGAGGGGGGCGTCACCGACGAGGCGGCCCAGAGCATGCTCGGGGTCAGCGCACGACAGGATGCCTCGCGCGTACCGGTGCCCCAGGTGCCAACCGAAGGGGCGATCCTGCCCGCCACCGCGGCCCCCACCTTCTCCTGGAACGCCTCCAGCGCCCGGGCCCCGCGTCTGCCCTCCTGGCTGGGCCCGGAGCGCGCCGCCCACGCCCACGGGACCCCCTTCACCGGCGTCGCTTACCTGCTCACCTTCCAGACCGCGAAGAACCCTGCCCTGGTGCGGGTTGCCACCAGCAAGACCTCGTACACCCCCGACGAGGCCGCCTGGAACGACCTCAAGGCCGCCGGCGAGCCCATCTCCCTGTCGATCCTGGTCGCTCGCATGGAGAACAACCTGATCGTCCCCGGCGGAGGCCCCTACGCCTCCGGGAGCGCCACGACCTTCTCGATCGCCCCCTGAACCCGCGCCCGCCTCACTTGCTGCGGCAGCTCCCGTCGACCAGCTCGACCTGGGGCTCGACTGCCTTCTTGCAGGGGGGCGGCTCGCCCTGGCTCTTCGCCTCCTCTTCCTCGAGCTTGTGGAGCTCGTCGGACTTGCGCTGGAGCGCCTCCCCGTCGACCCCCTGGCTGCAGTAGACCACGAACTGCCGCGGCCCTCCGCACCGGTTGTAGCCCAGCGGGTGCGCCTTGCACTCGGACACCTTCTGGCACCCTCGCGGCGGCGTCAGCGCGGCGATCTCGTTGCGCAGCTTGCCGAGGCGATCGATCTTCACCTCCGCCTCGGAGGGCCCGTAATTCGGCGCCTTGCGCTGGCACGAGGCCACCAGCAAGCACCCCAGGATCATCGCGGTTCGTCTCATCATTTCACCGTTTTCAGGTCGATGGCCTGGCCAAAACTCCGGAGCTCGACCCGCTCGTGGATCGGCGGCTCCTCCGCCACCGTCTCGATGCGTACAATGCCCACGTCCGGGCAGTAGGTGGTGGTGATGGCCCCCGGGAACGGGACCGTGCGTTCTTCCAGAACTTCCATACAGCCCTCGAAGGAGCCCGCCTCGACGGAGACGCGGAGATCAACGCGGGCGATGCGGGCGCTGAGGCCCGGGCCCGAGGGCCACCGGGCGCCCACCTCGGGGGGGGTCCGGAGCATGAGGGAACCGGTGCGCTCCCGCAGGATACCGGACGGCTGGTAGCGCAGGGTCTCGGAGCGCTGGGGGGTGACCAGCTCGATGGAGTCGGCGGTCGGGTTGCGCAACCGCAGGGAGAGGATGCCGGTGGAGCGGGCGATGAGATCCTCGGTCTTGTAGGCGTAGACGACCTCGTTGCCCGGGGGCAGCCAGCGCATCGAGTCGATCTTGTACGAAGGCTTCGCGGGCGCGCTCGGAGGGGGGGAGGTCGAGCAACCCGCGGCCAGCAAGAGCACCCAGGCCCACCTCATGGCGAGGCCGGAGCAGGGGCGCCGGAGGCAGCGGGAGCGCCAGAAGCAGCGGGAGCGCCGGAAGCAGCGGCCTGGGCGGCCTGCATCGCCTGGGCCATGCGCGCCTTCTGCTTCTTGCGGACCTCCTTGAGGATATCGGGCTCCTGCTTCTCGAGCTGCTTCTCGAGCTGGCAGGCCGGCGGGAAGCCAGCAGCGCAGGTCGCCACCAGGATCTCGGCCCCCTTCTCCATGCTCTTCTTGACCCCTCGCCCCTCGATGTAGCCCCCCGCGGCCAGCAGGCACGACTGGGGTTCACCCTGCATGCAGAGCTCCTCGGCGATCTGCACCCCCTTGGCCATGCTCACCTTGCCGTCGGCCCCCAGCACCAGCGCCTTCGCGTAGATCGAGCAGCCCTGGATCGAGCCCATCTTCTGGCACGAGGTCTCGAGCATACGCAGGCCCTCGACCAGATCCTTCTTGGTGCCCTGGCCGTCGGCCAGCATCATCCCCACGTAGGCGCAGGCGTCCCGCTCGTTCTGCTTGCACGCCTTCTGGAAGATCTCGTACGCCGCCTCGGGCTCCCGCTTGCCGCCCCCGAGCCCCTCCATCAGGAAGCCTCCGTAGAGGGTGCACGCCGGCGGATAATTCCCCTCGCAGGCCTTCTTCACCCGCTGCAGCGCGCCGGCCTGGTCCTGCTTGATGTCGCCGACACCGCCCTGCAATTCCAGCCGCGCCAGCTCGGTGCAGCCGATGACGCTGCCCTTGTCGCAGGCCCCCTTGATCAGCGCCGCACCCTTGTTCAGATCGCGAGCGAACCCGGGCGCACCCGACAGCAGCGCCCGGCCCACCTGCACGCAGCCCTCGGGCAGCCCGTGGTCGCAGGCCCGCTGCATGTACTCCAGCCCCCGCTTGGGATCAGCAGCGACCCCCTGACCCACCAGGAGCAACTCCCCCAGCTGCGCGCACCCCGCGGGGGGAGCGCCCTCGCAGGCGTCCTGGAACCAGGCAGCGGCCCGGTTCAGGTTGGGCTCGACCCCCTGGCCTGAAGCGTAGGCGACGCCCAGGTAAGCGCAGGCCTCCTTGGCCTCGCCCTCGCAGCTCTTGCGAAAGAGATCGACGGCGGTCTTCTCGTCGCGGGCGACGCCCTGGCCGTTGAACAGCATGACGGCCTTGCCCAGGCAGCCGCGCTCGGCGCCTTGCTTGCAGGTCTCGTCGAAGAGGCTCATGGCGCGGGCCTCGTCCTTGGCGACGCCGATGCCGTTGAGGTGCGCGGTGCCCAGATCGGCGCAGCCGCGGGGCTCCTTCTTGTCGCAGGCCATCTTGAAGAACTCGACGCCCTTGACCTCATCCTTGGCGACGCCGCCCTCGCCGCGCGCCAGGAGGTGGCCGTAGCCCGCGCAGCCGATGCCGCTGCCGGCGTCGCACGCCTTCTTGAGGATGGCGGCGGCGGCGTTCATGTCCTTGGGGACACCGAAGCCGTTGTACAGCGCGCGGCCCAGGCGCCCGCAGCCGTCCGCGCTGCCCGCGTCGCAGGCACGCTTGAACAGCGAGGCGGCGCCGATCGGATCCTTCGGCCCCTCGCTGCCCTTGTCCAGCGCGAGGGCCACGGTGAGGCAAGCGCTGGCGTCCGCGGGGGATCGGTCGCAGAGCTGGCGGCAGGGGCCGGTCTGGCCCGCGGTGCAGCCCTGACGGATGGCGTTCTCCTTGTTCTGCGCCTCGACGCGCTGGTACCCGTAAAAGCCAGCGACCCCAAGGAGCGCGCCCAGCAGACCGATGACAAGACCGCGAGCCCCCCCGGAGGGCTTCGGGCCAGGAGTGGACGCCGGGGGCGCCTCTTGGTTGTTTTCTTCCGACACGGTGCGCGCAGGGTAGTCAGCGGCGCCCGGGCCGCAACCAACTCGTTGGGCCTCCCCCACGGTTGCCGGAGCCCCCCGCGCGAAGCAGAAATTCCCGGAGAATTCGGCCACTCCCGACGCGAACCCTCTGCGACGCGCCCGGGCTGGGGTACAAGCCCTCCATGGTCGAGCCCTCCGAGTCCAGCACGTCGGTGCCCGAGGAACACGAGCCTGCGTCGCCTGCGTACCGGCCCCCCTTCGCCCGCGGCTACCCGCGCGACCCCGCCCTCGACCGCCTCCTCGACGCCTTCCTCGAGGGCAACCACGCCCTCGTCTTCGAGCAGGCCCCCGAGCTCGCCCGCTCCACCCACGACCCCGCGATCGCTCGCGCCGCCCTCGATCTCCACCGGCGCCTGCGCCCTGACCCCCTCGCCCTCGCCATGCTCGGCGGCACCGGCGCCCTGCTGCTGCTGCTGATCCTCTGGTTCTACGCCCACCGCCACGGCCACTTACCCCCACCGCCACGGCGCCCCCTGCGAGCCCCTCCCCGGGGCTCGCTCGCTTTTTGGAGAAAACATCACCCCAAGTTCTTGACCGATCGTTCTTCAACGTTACAGTACGATCATTCCAGAACGATGGAAGGCCTGGCGCACCGCGAGGGTGGGCCGGCAACGGAGCGACGAAAAAACATGACGAACTGGGCAGGCAAGACGGCGGTCATCACGGGCGGGACGACGGGGATCGGGCTGGCGGCGGCGAAGGCGCTGCTGGCCGGGGGGGCGAAGGTGCTGGTGACGGGGCGGAACGAGGCGACGCTGGGGGCGGCGCGGGCCGAGCTGGGGGCGGGGGCCATCGTGGTGAAGTCGGACACGGCGAACCTCGCGGACATCGACGCCCTGGCCGAGCGGGTGCGGGGCGAGCTGGGGCAGGTCGACTTTGTCTTTGTCAACGCGGGCATCGCCGTCTTCTCTCCGCTGGAGCAGGTGACCGAGGGGTTCTACGACCAGCTCTTCGCGGTGAACACCAGGGGGGCCTTCTTCACGGTGCAGAAGCTGGCGCCGCTGGTGCGCCAGGGCGGATCGTTTGTGCTCAACACATCGGTGGTGGACGAGAAGGGGATGCCGGGGACCAGCGTCTACGCGGCGACCAAGGCCGCGCTGCGCTCGATGGCGAGGACGCTCTCGGCGGAGCTGCTTCCCCGGGGGATCCGGGTCAACGCGGTGAGCCCGGGGCCGATCACCACGCCGATCTACGGCAAGCTGGGCCTGCCGCCGGAGGCGCAGGCGGGGTTCCAGCAGCAGATGACCGAGTCGAACCCGATGAAGCGCTTTGGCCGGCCCGAGGAGGTGGCGCGGGCGGCGCTCTTCCTGGCCTTCGAGGCGACGTACACGACCGGCGCCGAGCTGCCGGTCGACGGCGGGCTGACCCAGCTTTTAGCCAGCGAGGGGGGCCCCTCCGCGTAGCTTCCGCCGGGGAGAGCGGCTATGCTGGAGCGAGGTTTTTTCATGGCCAGGCCCCGGGAGTTTGATGAAGATGAGGTGCTCGATCGGGCCCTCGAGCTCTTCTTTCGCAAGGGCTACGAGGCGACCTCGGTGCAGGATCTGGTAGAGGCGACCGGGCTCGCGCGCGCCAGCCTCTACGGCGCTTTTGGCGACAAGCAGGCCCTCTACATCCGGCTGCTGGATCGCTACCTCAGCAAGACCCCTCCTCTCGATGCGCTCCTCGATGAGAACCTGCCCCCGCGGGAGGCCCTCGCGGGGCTGCTCCGGGCCTGGGTCCAGGCGACCTGCCCCAGCAAGGGGCCCCGGGGTTGCTTCCTGCAGCTTGCGGTCAACCAGCAGGACGACGTGCCTTTCGCGCGCCAGCGGCTGGAGGAGCGGAGCAGGCATCTCCAGGCGCGTCTCGAGTCCTTCCTGGCCGCGGCGCAGCGCCGGGGAGAGATCGGCTCCGAGCGCTCCCCCGAGGCGCTCGCGCACCTGCTGCTCGTGTTCCAGCAAGGGGTGGCGGCCTCGGCCCGGTCCGGCCCCTGCACTCCACGCCTGACCGAGGCCGCCGAGGCGCTCCTGACGCTGATCTTCAGCCCGGCCCCCGCAGCCTCCAGCCCCCAGGGCCGCAGGAAGCAGCAGGTATGAACGTCCTGCGCCCCGCTCCATGGCCTGGGTTATCCTCCTTCCACCGTGACCCATCGAGCCCTTCTGCTTGCCTTCACCCTCGTAGCCTGCGCCCAGGTGGCCCCCACCGGCGGCAGCGATGAGCTCAACGCCGACGCCGGGGCCGGCGGCTCCGAGCAGGCCGGCGACGGCGGGACCGGCGGGGACCTCCTGGCCGGGGGCGGCGGCGAGGCCAGCGCCTCCGGGGAGGCCGGCGCCGGTCAGGCAGGCGAGGCCGGCTCCGGTGGGTCTGGAACTTCCGGGGAGGCCGGTGAGGGCCCCGGAGGGGGCGGTGGCGGGGGCGAGGCGGGAGCGGGTGGTGGGGCCGGGGCAGGCGGCTCCGGTGGCGAGGCCGGCGGACCGGGGGGCACGGGCGGGGTAGGTGGGGGCGCGGGAGCCGGTGGGTCCGGAGGTTCCGGACAGGCAGGAGCGGGCGCTGGGGGTGCGGGCGGAGCTGGCGGCGCAGGGATCGGCGGCGCAGGGGCCGGCGGCGCAGGGGCGGGCGGTGGTGGTGCTGGCGGTGGTGCGGGGGAGGCAGGGGCTGGTGGGGCGGGGATATCCGGAAGTTCCGGACAGGCGGGCGCA
>JALOQB010000086.1 GCA_025453595.1 Polyangiaceae bacterium | reverse complement strand
ATCGCCTCGGGCTCCTGCGCCTCGTGCAGCACCGGGCCCAACATCGCCATCGAGGGGAAGGCCGGGTACGTGCGCAGCCAGCTGGGCGAGCCCTTCGTCCTCGTCGCGGAGACGGGTGCCTGGAGCTACCAGACCTCGCGCCTCTCCTGCGGGTGCGATCCGGCGAGCGCCGCTCCGACCCCCTGAGTTCGGGGGTGCACAGGCGGCCTTGCACGGGGTGACCCATTTTTTTCAGGGGGTAACCGTGTAGACAAGTTCCGGGGGGACCTCGGCGCCGGACACAAGGGCCGCCTTCGCCTCGGCGTCGTTGGCGAGGACATCGAGCAAGAAGGCCGTCGAGAAATGACGGATCCAGCGCCGTGCGGCCGCCTTGTCCCAGGCCGGATCGCTGCAGATCACCTCCCGATGCAGCTCCGGAAGCTGGGACGAGAAGGCCATGTTCTCGCAGGAATCCGTGGGGATCATGTGGCCACCGCCCACGAAGGCCAGGAGCGATTTGCGGGCGCTCGCTGCGCCTTCGTAGGCAAGCTGGGGGCCCCAGTCCCACGGGGTGACGAAGTCCATCGTACCGCCGATCGCCATCATCGGAACGGTGACGCTCGCGAGGCCCGCCTGGTCGTAGAAGAAGGCATCCCCTGCCATCGGGATGATCGCATCGACGCGCGGATCGCCCTGGGATGGCCACAACCCCGACGGCACCTCGTCAAGCCCGGCGAGGGAGGCGAGCTCCTTGGCTTTCCCCTGGAACGGCGCGCAGAGAAACGCCCTGGGATCCTCGGGCGCCACCGCGGCGCAGCGCGCCTCCAGCACGGAGAGGTCGATGCGGGCGCCCCCCGCGGCGAGGGTGGTGTACCCGCCGAAGGAGTGGCCCACGACGGCGACCTTCTCCATATCGATCCCCCCGGCCAGGGGCCCTTCGAGCGCCAGCGACGCGGCGAGGTCGAGGGTCCGGGTGATGGCGCGCGGCCTCTCGAACGTTGCCTTCCCGGCGAGGAGCCAGTCGGTCTCCATGTGCTCGGGCGCGAGCACGACGAAGCCCCTGGAGGCGTAGTGCTCGACGAGCTCGGCGTACCACTCCGGGTTCAGCGAATACCCGTGAGAGAACACCACCACGGGGCGCGCACCGTGACCCGATTGCATGGGCGCGTTGGCCACGGCGCGACCTCGGACAAACCTGGACTCGAACCCCTGCCAGTCCGCCTGCTTGAGCGCGACGGGGTAATCGATCTGCCCCTGGGCCGACGTCCCGGCCGCCGCGGGGTACCAGACCTTCACGGTGATCGCGGGGGTATCCCCCGAGGCTGGCGCTTCGAGCGTGCGAAATCCGACCGCGAACGGACCGCGGTCGCTGTACGGCGCGATCTGCAGGGGTGCTGGCGCCTCCGGCGCTGGCTCCTCGTCGCTGCAACCGGCGAGCGCCAGGGCGAGGAACAACGCAGAGAGCACGCGCGAGCGTGGCGACAAGAAGAGCGGGCAACGGTCTGAAAGGGAAGCGCGGGGCATCACGGAACGCATGGAACTCTCCTGTGGACGACACGGCGTCGCCCCGTCGTCTGCGGCGAGGCGGCTCGTTCGTCTGGCTTGCAAGCTCTCCTGACGCCGGACGGCGCCCGGGAGGGCTATCAACCTTCGTTTCACCGGCGCACGGAGCGTCGGAGTGGCCTCACCCTACCGCGCAAGGGGGAACAGACAACGACCGTTTCCGTGCCCGGCGTGTGCAAAGATGTGCAGAACGGATGGAGAGGTCCTCCGTCCTGATTGCGCCTCGGGTGAGCCCCGCGTGTCTCCAGGAGACAACGGTGCGAGAGGCGCGGATCCCGGAGAGAAAGAATTGGCACGAAGAAGGCGTGTGAGGATCGAGAGGCCCGGCAGCTACGAGCGGTTGACGCTGCAGGAGGATGTCGCGCCGGAGGCCGGGCCAGGGGAGGTCCAGATCGAGGTGGAGGCCGCCGGGGTCAACTTTGCCGACTGCGTGGTCCGGATGGGCCTCTACGAGTCCGCCAGGAAATACGTTGGATGGCCCATCACGCCGGGGTTCGAGGTGGCAGGCCGGGTCGCCTCGGTGGGCGCGGGGGTTGTTGACCTGCGACCAGGCGACGAGGTGCTGGGGGTGACGCGCTTCGGAGGTTACTCGACCCTCGTTGTCATCCCACAAAGGCAGGTGTTCCGGCGCCCTGCCTCGCTCTCGGCGCCCCAGGCCGCGGCGATCCCGGCGGTGTTCATGACCGCCTACTTCGCGCTCCACGAGCTGGCTCACCCGAAGCCGGGCGACGACCTGCTGGTGCACTCGGCGGCCGGGGGCGTCGGCGGTGCGCTGGTGCAGCTCGGCAAGCTGGCAGGCTGCCGCGTGGTGGGCGTGGTGGGGGCTGCGCACAAGGTCGAGGAGGCCCGGCGGTGCGGCGCCGATGAGGTGATCGTGCGAGGCCGCGACCCCCTCTGGGCGACCGCCCGCAGGCTGGCCCCCGGGGGCTACGCCGTCATCCTCGACGCCAACGGGGCCGACTCGCTGCGGCAGAGCTACCGGCACCTGGGCAGCCCGGGCAAGCTCGTTGTATACGGTTTCCATACGATGCTCCGGACCACGGAGGGGAGACCGAGCTGGGCGAGGCTGGCGCTGGACTGGCTCCGCACGCCGCGGTTCAACCCCCTCGACATGACCGGCGCGAACCGGAGCGTGCTGGCCTTCAACCTGTCGTACCTCTTCGAGCGAGCCGAGCTGCTCGCCTCGGGGATGGAGCGGCTGCTGGGCTGGTTTGCCTCGGGGGAGCTGCGTCCGCCGCCGGTATCGACCTACGCGATGGAGCGCGTCGCCGACGCCCACCGGGCCCTCGAGTCGGGGCAGACGACGGGCAAGCTGGTGCTGCTCACGGGCCTCCGGTCGTGAGGCGGAGGCCCCCGGTTGCCGCGGAAACCCATGTTCAGGGGGTCAGCAGGCGAAGAGAGAAGAGGGCCCCGCGGGGAGAGGGGAGCCACTGGACCGAGCCCCCGTGGGCCTCCAGGATGGCGCGGACGACCGTCAACCCGAGGCCCGTCCCGGAGGGATCGGCGGAGGCCAGCGGCTCGAAGAGCGTGGGGCGCAGGTGCTCGGGGATCCCCGGCCCATCATCCTCGAGGAGCAGCTCGACCTGACGGTGCCCGGGTTCGATCCGCGAGGCCCGGACCCGCAGGGCGCCCCGGTGCTGCTGCGCCTGTATGGAATTTTTATACAGCTGGGCGAGGGCCTGGGGGAGGAGGATCGGGTGGGCGAGGGCGAGGAGTCCGGGGGGGTCGACGGCCTCGGAGAGGGAGAATTCGGGGGGGATGAGGGAGAGGGAGCGAGCGGCGGCGAGGAGGTCGAGGAGAGGGGTTGGCTCGGTGGGGAGGGGTTCCCCGCGAGCCAGGGCCAGGATGGCCTCGGAGGCCTGCTGGGCCTGGGCGATGGCGGCGGAGGCGCGGTCGAGCTGGGCCAGCAAACGGGCCTCGTCGGCGCGGTGGCGTCGCGCCAGGAAGAGGGAGGAGGAGGCGACGGCGAGGGTGTTACGCAGCTCGTGGACCGCCCCGGCGCCGAGGGCACCGGCGGCCAGGAGTCGGGAGAGGCGGGGGTCGTCGTGGTCAGGAGGAGCCATGGTGCAGGGGGAGTTGCCCCGGGGAGAGGCGAGATGTGGCCCGGGGAGAGGGGTCGGTGTAGGTTGCGGGTGTGCAACGGATGGATCCCTACGGGCTGGTAGGGCAGGTGCTGGACGGACAGTTTCGCGTGGACGCCCCCATCGGGGAAGGCGGCTGCAGCGTCGTGTACAAGGGCCACCATGTGGGCCTGGACGCGCCGGTGGCGATCAAGTGCCTGAAGCTCCAGCAGCAGCTGGGGACGGCCTTCGTGCAGACCTTCGAGCAGCGCTTCCGGGACGAGAGCAAGATCCAGTACCGGCTGTCGCAGGGTTCGCTGCACATCGTGCGCACGCTGGGGGCCGGGACGACGATCGCGCCGGCGACCAGCGCGCTGGTGCCCTACATGGTGCTCGAGTGGCTGGAGGGGTTCACCCTGGCGGAGCAGCTCCGGGCGCGCCAGGCACGAGGCGAGCGAGGGCGACCGCTGGCGGAGGTGGTCCGGATGCTGGATCCGGTGGCCGAGGCCATGGCCTTTGCCCACAGCCTGGGCGTGGTGCACCGGGACCTGAACCCGTCCAACCTCTTCGTGGTGGTGCTGCCGGACGGCACCCAGCGGCTCAAGGTGGTCGATTTCGGGGTCGCCAAGGTGGTGAGCGAGAACGCGCTGCAGCTGGCGAAGCGGGCCGCCACCCTGGGGTCGCTCCGCATGTTCACCCCGGCCTACGGCGCCCCGGAGCAATTCTCCGAGACCTTCGGCGCCATCTCGCCGGCGACGGATGTCTACGCCTTTGCGCTGCTGGTGGTCGAGCTGCTGCTGGATCGTCCGCCGCTGGAGGGGGATCATCTGGCCGATTTCATGGTGAAGGCCACCGACACGGTGCTCCGCCCGACCCCCTGGTCTCTTGGCTGCACGACCGTGGGCGAGTCCGTCGAGGTGACCATGGCCCGCGCGCTCCACGTCGATCCGACGCGGCGCCACGCGGACATCGGCGCGTTCTGGGGCGCCCTCAAGCACGCGATCCAGCAGGACTCCCCGCGCCTCACCGCGCCCGCCGCGGCCCCCACGGTCCCGGTCCCGGTCCCGGTCCCGCCCACCACACCGCCTTCCGTGGCCCCGTCCACCGCGCCACCGGGCCCCAAGACCCGCCGCGGCACCCTGATCCTCAAGCCTGAAAAACCCTTCGCGGACGCGCCCTCGAACAGCCCTCTCTTCGGCGACGCGGGCACCACCGGCTCCCCCTTCACCGAATCCACCACCAACGGCCCCCGCGGCACCCTCCAGCTCCCCGCCGTCCCCTCCCATGACCTGGCCTCTCGCCCCATCACGGTGCGCCCGCCGGACCCCTCCGCCGTCGCGGATCCCCTCGGGCCTACCTACCAGGGTCAACCTCAACCTGGGGCCTCCCCGCTCTCGATGACCGTCACGCCGGGCCAGCAGATGATTTCTCCCCTGCTCCAGCGCGCCATCGACGAGACCAACCAGCGGTCTTCCATGCCACTGCCTCCGCCTCCAGGGGCGCCTCCCCCGAGGCCGGAAGAGATCGTCTGGGCCCAGCCCCCCGCGACCCGCTCCGAGCCTCCGTTGCCCCCCGAGGCGCCGGTGTTGCCTGAGGCCTCGCCCTCGTCCGCGTCCAGGCCACGCTGGCTGCTGCTGGCGGTGGGCCTGGGAGGGCTCGCGGTGCTGGCGGCAGGAGGCTGGGCAGTTTCCCGTATGCTTGCCCCCTGAGAGGGGTATCCTGGAGTGACCATGCGCGCCGCACTGCTGACCCTGTTGCTGACCGTGCCCTATCTGTTCCCCGGTGAAGCGACCGCCGAGACGCCGCTGGCAGCATGCGAGTCGTCCTGCGACAAGACCGCGGCGGGCTGCGTTGACCAGTGCGAGAGCGCGCACCCGAACGATCCTGCGGCGCGAGTGGGCTGCAAGGTCAAGTGCGCCGACGCCCGGAAGAGCTGCAGCAGCAAGTGCAAGTAGCTCCCTGCCGGCCGTCGGCCCCGGCCACCCTGGCGCGCAAGGGCGATAAGCCCGCGGCCCCGGCGCGTCTGTCGGGAGACTGACCCCCTCGAACGCGCCCATGACCTCACGCTGGTTCAACCCGACCGGTGGCTTTGGGTACCACGTGCGGGCGCTCCTGTACGGCCGCCGCCAGTGGGCCCCGTTCCGGCAGGAGATCGCCCGCTGGCTCCGGGGCTGGGCCCCCCCCGAGCGGGAGCTGCTGCTCGTGGGCCCCAGCGGCGGCTACAGCCTCGACCCGGCGTTCCTGGGCGCGTTCTCGCGCATCATCGCCGTCGACATCGATCCCCTCGCCGCGCTGATCTTTCGGCTGCGCTTCGGCCGCCAGCTGCGCGAGCGCCGCGTGTCCTTGGTCTGGGATGGCCGGGACCACCTCTCACCAGGCCCTCAAGGCTTCTCGCTCCAGCCTCTTTGCGCCCTCATCGAGGCGTACCCGGAGGCCGCGGTGCTCTTCTGCAACCTCCTCGGCCAGCTCCCCCTGCTGGGGGAAGATCGGCTCCCCGACCAGTCTGACGACGACCCGCCCGAGGGCTCCTACGAGCGGTGGTTGCTGGGCCTCCCTGCGGCGCTGGTGGGGCGCTCCTGGGCCACCTACCACGACCGGATCTCCGGGCATTGCCGGCCTCACGCCTTGCCCGGGGGCCCCCTGGTCCCCTGGTCCCCTTCGGAGGATCTCGTTCTGCACCACTTCCCCCGTGTCGAGGACCGCGGCGAGAAGTTCCAGCTGCTGGATCATCGCACCAGCGTGCTGCTGCGGGACACGCCGAGGGAGCAGTTCTCCTGGGAGATTGCCCCGGGTGTTTTCCATCTGATCGAGGCGCTCTCCTTTCGATCAAGAGACCCGGGCCCCGGCTGATTTTGCGCTGCCTCAGGGGACGAAGACGAGGGGCCCCTCGAAGCCCTCGGGGCCGAAGGCGATATCGGTGCGGAGCACGAACTTTTCGCCGTACTGCACGCCGGTGGCGGTGTGGAGAACGCGGTGCTGAAAAAGCAGCGCCGCACCACGTCGGGGGGTGATGGTTTGGTTCAGCTCCGGGAATTCGGTCTCGCCGCCCACGAACCCGTCGTTCAGGTAGAAGACAAGGGTGATCTGGCTGCGGGCGCCGCGCTCGAATTCAACGACGGTGTCCCAGTGAGCGCCGTGGTGCTCGCCAGGGCCGTAGCGATAGATACGCAACCTGGGGTTGGCGCCGACGAGGCGTAGCTCCTGCAAGACCTCCGGGACCTGGTGGGCGACCCGCTCGAGCAGCGAGCGAGCCTCGGCTGGGTCGTCCCACATGATGCGGGTGTTGTTGCGAACGGCCAGGTTGATCTCGGCGCCGTGGGCGCCGACGATGGGGGCAACCTCGCGGCGCTGCGACCGGAAGCGCTCCAGGTAGGCGTCGCATTGCTGCGGCGTCAGCGCATCTTCGACGACCCAGACCAGAGGCTGCTTCAGATCGAGGTGACCTGCGTACATGACGCCAGTATAGACGGCGAGCTGCTTTACCGCGATCAGGCGAGGGGGAGACGGACCGTGAAGCGCGCGCCGCGGTCCAGGTTCTCGGCGTGGATGCTGCCGCCGTGCTCCTCGACGAGGCCGCGGCACACCGCGAGCCCGAGCCCCGTCCCCTCGCCCGCGGGCTTGGACGAGACAAAAGGCTCGAAGAGCGAGGGCAACAGCGAGGGATCGATGCCCGGCCCGTCGTCCTCCACCTCGAGGAGCACGGCGCCCTCCTGGAGCCGGGAGCGCACCGTGATCGTGCCCTGTCCGCCGGTGGCGTCGGCGGCGTTGTCGATCAGGTTGAGCACGATCTGGACAAGCTGCTCCTGGGCCAGGCGCACCTGTGGAAGTTCTCTACCCACCTGGAGGATGAGGCGTACATCGCGCATCTTCTTCTGGGGCCGGAGCAGCTCGCAGGTCTCCTCCACGGCGCCCTGGAGGAGGCCAGGGGCCGCGGCCTCGGGGGGGCGGGCGGGGCGGGCGAAGTCGAGGAGCTTGCGGAGGATGCGGTGGATACGCTCGGTCTCCTTCCTCATGCGCAGGAGGAAGTCGCGTTCTTCCTCGGGCGAGAGGCCGCCGTCGAGGAGGAGATCCTGGAGGCCCATGAGGGCAGCGAGCGGGTTGCCGACCTCGTGAGCGAGGCCCGCCGAGAGGCGCCCGACGGAGGCGAGGCGCTCGGAGCGGACGAGCTGGGCCTGGGCCTCCCGGAGCTCGGCGGTGGCGCGTTCGAGGGCATCCACCTTGGAGCGCAGGGCCTCCTCGTTCTCCAGCAGGCGGCCGGTCATGCGGCCGAGGCTGTGGCCGAGGTCGATGAGCTCGGCGGCGCCGGAGGAGGGGGCGTCGAGGCGCCGCAGGCCGGCGACGACGCGGCTGGCGGCGGAGGAGAGGTCGTCGATGGGCCGCACCACCAGGCGCGTGAGGGCGAAGTAGACGAAGAGCAGGAGCGCGGAGCCCACGAGCACCATGTAGAGGGCCACCAGGCGCAGCAAGGGGGCGCCCTGGCCGATCCGATCGTCGACGCGGAGGGCTGCGACCACGGAGCCCTCGGGGCCCGGGATCTGGACCAGCAAGGCGGGGCCATGGCGCGAGGAGGAGCGCAGCATGGCCTCTTCTCCGTGGCGAACGGCGGGAGGGAGGAGCGACTCCCCTTCCGGGGCCTCCGAGCGGGCCAGCAGCAGGCCCTCGCGCCCGTACACCCCGATCCCCACGAGGCCCGAGGAGGCGGCGATCTGGGCGTCGAGCAGCGGCCGGAGGTCGTCGCGGGAGCGGCTGCTGCGGGCCTCGACCACCCGCGCCGCCACCACCCGCCCCATGGCCCGCGCGTGGAGCTCTCGCTCGCTGCGCAGGGTGGCCCGGGTCAGGCTGGCGACGGCGAAGTAAAGGGGCACAAACGCCAGAGCGAAGAGCGCCCCGAGGGCCAGGACAAGCTGCAGCCGGATGCCGGGTCGCATGAGGTCTCTGCCCCACGCTACCACGGCGCCCGGAGGCCCTAAGCCGCCCTGCAGGAGCTGGACGTGGGCCACGCGGGCGCAGGTGTCACGAACGACCCTCATGGTACGGAGGCGGTTGTTCCGCAGGTCGAGGTTGTCGGACATGACGAAGACGCTGGCGAAGAACTCGTGGAGGCCCGGGGCGAAGGCGGCGATGCGGGCGAAAGCGCCGGGGTAATCGGAGGAGGCGAGGGCGCGATCGAGGCCATCCTGGAGGGAAGAGAGGGCGGCGGCGAGGGCGCGCTCGGCGGCGTGCGGTTCGGGTTCGAGGGAAGCCGGGTCGACGGGCAGGCCAGCGTCGGGGGCGTCGCGGGCGATGTTGGTGGCGCGCTTGAAGACCTCGCCGACCTTGGCGCGGACCGCCGGGTCGAGGCCCACGAGGGCCTCGCAGCGGCGGCGAGCGTCGAGCGGGTCATCGGCGGCGACGGCGAGGCAGGCGTCGACGACGTCCGCGGGGAAGGGTTCGGCGAGGAGGCCGCGGAGGCGATCGCGGGCGAAGTCGGCGAGCTTGTCGCAGCACTCGGCCTCGGAGAGATCGAGCTTGAGGCCCGCGAAGGAGGTGTAAGCGCGGGCAAAGAGCTCGCGGAGGGAGAGGGACCAGCCGCGGCCGAGGAGGGTGCGGAGGAGGCCGAGGCAGGCGCGGCGCAGGGCGTAGGGGTCCGCGGCGCCGGTGGGGGCGAGGCCGACGGCGAAGCAGCCGACGAGGGTGTCGAGGCGGTCGGCGAGGGCGACCAGGGCGGAGGGGGCGTCGGGGGCGATGGCGTCGTGGGCGCCGCGGGGGGCGTAGTGGTTGCGGATCACGTCGGCCACCGCCGGGCGCTCGCCCTGGGCGAGGGCGTAGGCGTGGCCCATGACCCCCTGAAGTTCGGGGAATTCTCCGACCATCAGGCTGACCAGGTCGCACTTGGCCAGCTCGGCCCCGCGGAGCGCATCCTCGCGGGTGGTCTCCTCGAGGCCGAGGCGTGCGCCGAGCCACCGGGTCAGCTCGATCACCCGCTTGACCTTGGCGCCCACGCTGCCGAGCCGGTGGTGGAAGACCACGCCATCCAGCTTGGCGGCGCGCTGCTCGAGCCGGAGCTTGCGATCCTCGTCGAAGAAGAAGCGCGCGTCGGACAGGCGGGCGCGCATCACCCGGTCGTTGCCCCGGATGATGTTGTCCGGGGCCAGCGCCGTGTTCACCACCGCGAGGTAGCGGGGCAGCAGCTTGCCGTCGGCGCCGCGGACACCAAAATAACGCTGGTGACCCCGGGCGACCTCCAGGATGAGGGCCTCGGGGAGGGCCAGGAAGGCGGGGTCGAAGGAGCCAGCGACGACGAAGGGCTCCTCGACCAGCGAGAGGTTCTCGCCGAAGAGAAATTCATCCTCGATGAGCGCGCCGTCGAGCCCCCGGGCGGCCTCGTGGAGCGCGGCGACCATGCGAGCGCGGCGCCCGGCCGGGTCGACGAGGGCGTGGGCCTCCCGCAGCAGGGTCTCGTAGGCTCCGGCGGCGGGGATCGAGAGGGGACCGGAGGAGAGGAAGCGGTGGCCGAAGGTGACGCGATCGCTGGAGATCCCCGCGAAGGAGAAGGGGATCAGCTCGTCGCCGAGGAGGGCCACGAGCCAGCGGGCCGGGCGGCCGAAGGTGGCCTCGCCGGTGCCCCAGCGCATCGACTTGCGGAACGGGATCTCGGCGCAGAGCGCGGCGAGCTCGGCCCCCAGCAGCTCGCGGGTGGGGCGACCCTTCTCGCGCCGGGTGGCGGCGAGGTAATCCCCCTTGGGCGTCGCCACGCGCCGGAGCTCGCTCATGTCGACGCCGAGCTTGCGGGCGAAGGCCTCCGCGGCCCTGGTGGGGGCCCCCGCCTTGTCGAAGGCCGCGCTGGCCGGGGGGCCCTGCACTTCCTGCTCCAGATCGGGCTGCTGCAGGGCGACCCCCTCGACGAGGAGGGCCAGGCGCCGCGGCGTCCCGAGGGCGCGGATCGAGCCGTGGGAGAGGCGCAGCGCGGCCAGGCGCTTGCGCATCAGCTCCGGGAGCGCCGTCAACGCCGTTTCGACGAAGGACGAGGGCAGCTCCTCGACGCCAATTTCGAGGAGAAGATCGCGAGAATCCATGGGTCCGCGCACGCTAGCCGAGGCCCGCCCCGATGGGAACCATGGCCGCACCGCCACCTGCTACGCTGCGCCCCTCATGCGCCGCCTGCTCCCCTTGCTGCTCCTCGCCGCCTGCGGTCCCTCCCCTGCCCCGCCCGCCGCGCCCCCTGCCCCGGCGGTCAGCGCCTCCGCCTCCGCCTCCGCCTCCGCCCCGCGCTTCGATCCATCGCGCAAGGACGCCCCCCTGCTGGAGTTGCTGGCCGCCCTGCCGGACCCGGGCCCCCTCGACGGTGGCCTGAACGAGGCGAGCCGCCAGGACCTCAAGCGCCTGCTCGGCGCCGCCTCCGAGGAGCAGAAGCGCGAGGTGCTCTCGATGCCGGACGCCCACAAGACGGTCAACGCCCTGGTGCTGCTGGCGCTGCGGCCCGACGACGTCCTCGCCATCGAGCAGCTCTGCTGCCGCGGTCAGGCCTGGAAATCCCTCCAGCACCTGCGCTCCCAGGGGGGCACCGGGGCCGATGATCTGGTGGCCGGCACCCGTCGCCTGGTCACCTGGGCTGCCCGCGCCTACGCTCGCCAGGCCTCGCGCCCCGGGCGCCCCCCGGTCACCGCCGCCGAGGCAGACCGGCTGGTCGAGGTCTCCTTCGCCCTCGCCTCCCCGCCCCTGGAGCGCGCCGCCTCGGCCCTGGCCGTCGACCTCGACCCCACCCCGCCGCGCCTCTCCGCCGCCGTCCGCGGCGCCGCGCGCATGCTCGACCCGGTCGCCGCCCGCAGGTACCTCGAAGCCCTCCAGAAGATCCCTACCCCTTACCTCTCCCCCTGGGGGCTTGCCTCCCTCGAGACCGACATCGCCAGCGCCGAGGCCCTGCTCGCGCTCGGCGGCCCCCAGGCCCCCGCGGCCCAGGCCCCCCAGGCCGCCGCCCTCGCCACCCGCCTCGGCCGCCTCGACCTCCTCCCGGCCCTCCTCGATCGCGCCGGTCCCCCGGAAAAAGACCTGCGCGTGGCCCTCGCCTCGGCCGCCCTCAAGGGCGAAGGCGCCTTCTGCCTGGGCCTCGAATGGACCGAGGAGCCCCAGCAGATCTGCGGCATCGCCTGGCGTCAGAACCCGGACCGCCAGGACGCCCTCGCCCTCCTCGATCGGGCCAAGAAGAACGGTGTCACAAAAGACCCTTGGACCCTGGAGGCCCACCTGGGGTTCACCCAGATCCTGCCGATGACCCACACCTTTGCCGGAGGGAACTTCTCTACACCGGAGGAGTTCATCGCGGTGCTGGGGAAGCACCGGGACGAGATCCGCGGGGCGCTGGAGGTGGAGGGGGTCCCCGGGCACCAGCGGGAGGCGATCCCGCTGTTCACCGAGACGCTGTACCAGGCGGCGGCGGCGGCGATCCGGGCGCAGGGGGCGGGCTGGAGCATCGAGGAGGGGGTGGCGAAGCGGATGATGGATCAGGCGAGCGCGCTGCTGGAGCATCACCCCGGGGAAGCCCAGGCGAGGCAGGCGGCGCTGGCGGTGGCGATGTTCCTGTTCCGCAACCGGGACACGGGGCCGCTGCTGCGGAAGATCGCGGAGGACCCGCAGCTCATCCCGACGCGGGCGCGGGTCTCGGCGTTCGTGGGGCTGCTGCGAGGGCACAAGGATCTGGTGGCGGAGGGGCTCCGCGCGCTGGAGTCCTCGCCCGGGTGGCTGGCGCCGCAGCACCGGGCCCGGAACCAGCTGCTGGCGCTGGAGCTGCGGGCGGCGCAGGCGCCGGACCCGGCGAACCTGGAGGCCCTGCTGGCCCACGTCGCGGCGCCGTTTCCCGAGAAATCCGAGCCCCTCGATCAGCTGCAGCGGTTGACCGAGCAGGTCGGGGTGCTGGCGAGGCTGGGCCGCCGGGCCGAGATCGAGCAGGTGATCGAGCGCCAGCTCAGGACGATCGAGGCCGATCCGCAGGACTCGTCCACGACGGACCTGCTGGCGGTGCTGCAGACCGTGGCGGAGGCGCAGATGGCCACGAGCCCGGACCCGGTGGAGCAGCGCAAGGGGATGGGTCGGCTGCGGGAGCACGTGACCTCGCCAGAGAAGGGGCTGGCGGAGGTGATCCAGCTCTACCGGGTCCGGGTCCTGCATGAGCTGCTGGAGCAGGGGCGGTCCTACTGCGTCACCAGCGAGCGAGCGTGCCGCGGTGGGCTGAAAGAGCTCCGGGAGCAGGTCAAGAGCGAGCAAAAGCGGCTCGAAGGGCTGGTCATGCCGGAGCTCAGGAGCTGGCTGGACCGGGGCATCCTGCTGGCTGGCAGCAACGCCAAGATGCACTTCGGTTACAGCCCTCGCGGGGGCCTCAGCCTGGTCCTCGACCACACCCCGCGGATCCTGCAGGTCCCCCCGGCGAACACCTTGCGCGTCGGGGCACGACCCCGCTGAGCTCCGGGATGCGACGGGCGAAGCGAGGTGGCCTCGGGGGCCCGCTCATGGAAGACTTGGGCCCGTGAAGGCACGCACCGAGGCGCTCAACGTTCACCGCCAGCCCCAGCCCGGCGACACCATCGCGGGGAAGTACCGCGTCGAGAAGGTGCTGGGGGCCGGGGGCATGGGGGTCGTGCTCGCCGCCACGCACCTCCAGCTCCAGCAGCAGGTGGCCATCAAGATGCTCCTGCCCAGCTCGCTCCAGAACCCGGAGCTGGTCGCTCGGTTCGATCAGGAAGCCCGCGCCACGGTGAAGATCCAGAGCGAGCATGTCGTCAAGGTCCTCGACGTGGGGCGCGAGCAGGGCAACCCCTTCATGGTCATGGAGTACCTCGACGGCAACGACCTCGCCGCGGTCCTCAAGCGCTCCGGCCCGCTGTCTCTCCCCGACGCCCTCGGCCACGTCCTGCAGGCCTGCGAGGCCCTGGCCGAGGCCCACAAGCTCGGCATCGTCCACCGCGACCTCAAGCCCGCCAACCTCTTCCTCACCCGCCGCGCCGACGGCTCCCCCCTCGTCAAGATCCTCGATTTTGGCATCTCCAAGGCCACCCTCGCCAACGGCTTCGGCCCCGCCGCCGGCCTCACCATGGATGCCACCGTCATGGGCTCCCCCAACTACATGAGCCCGGAGCAGCTCAAGAACAGCAAGGACGTCGATGCCAGGGCCGATATCTGGTCCCTCGGCCTCGTCCTCTACGAGCTCCTCACCGGCCAGGTCGCCTTCCAGGCCGACACCCTCGCCGAGCTCCACGTCGCCATCCTCCAGAGCTTCCCCGGCTCCCTCCGCCAGCGCCGCCCCGACCTCCCCCCCGAGCTGGAGCAGGTCATCCTCCGGTGCCTCCAGAAAGACCGCGCCTTCCGCTTCGCCAACGTCGGCGAGCTGGCCCAGGCCCTCGACCCCTTCGCTCCCCCGGCCTCCCAGGTCTCCGTCGACCGCACCGCCCGCCTCCTGGGCCTCGCCCCTCTCTCCCGCGTCCAGAGCTCCTCCGGCTGGGCCCCCCCACCTGGCAGCCAGGTATCCGGATCTTCCGGATGGGCACCCCCCGCCCAGAACCCCCAGGCCTCCGGATGGGTTCCCCCGCCCCCCCAGGCCCCTCCCATGTCCGGAACTTCCGGATGGGCACCCCCCGCGACCCCGGGCGCGCAGGCCTGGGGCCCACCCATGCCCCTCGCCTCGCCGACCGCCGTGGCCCCCCAGGCGGCCCCCATCTGGACCGCGCCTCCGCAGCAGCAACAGGCGGTGCAGCGCAGCGGCCCCCCCATCGCCCTGGTCATCCTGGCCACCATCGTCGGGGTCGTCGTGGTCGGCGGGGTCGGCTGCGTCTCCTGCCTGGGTTTCCTCGTGCACTGAACCATGCTCACAAACGATCCCGGCGGCTCCGGGCACCAGGCATGCACCATGAGAATCATCACGGCTTTGTTGCTGACGCTTGCGCTCGCGGGCTGCGGCAGTTCAGACGAGGCGGATGCGCTCGCAACTCCCCCGGGGAACGCAGGCGCTGCGGGCGCTCCGGGGGGTAGCGGAGGCCAGGGCGGGGCCGGGGAGGGGCCAGGAGGCGAGGCCGGGGTCGGCGGCGAGGCAGGCCAGGGGGGCGCGAGCGAGGCAGGTCAGGGCGGCGCCGGCCTCGGGGGCTCCGCAGGGGGCGGCGCGGGCCAGGGGGGCGCAGGCCAGGGAGGAGCGCTGATCCATGTCCGGCTGGCGTCGAGCACTGCCCCCTTCCCTCACAGCGACGGCCTCGCGGGCCAGACGCCCCTCGACCACCGGAGCGGGCTGCGGAGCTACCGTCTCTTCCGTGATGCGAGCGACACGGTCGGCGTCACCGTCTTCGATCTGGGCAAGGGGTTCGTGGAGGTCAGCTACAACGACGGCGCCGACACCCTGGTGGCCAGCGTGCCCATCACCACCATCCCGGAAGGGACCTACACCCGGGGCCGCGTCGTTCACACCCACGTGCGCTACCGCGTCAAGGCCCAGGTCCACGCCCAGGGGCTCTCGCTGCCGGGCGAGTTCGACAACGTGCAGGTGATGAGCGACGGGACCACCCTCGACGGGGTCGAGCGGCAGGGCGGTTATTTTGACTACAAACTGAACGTGGCTGGCATGACCTACCCTTTCCAGGGGAACGACGCGCCGATCCCGCAGCAGACGTCCTCGGGGGGGTTCAGCGTGGCGATCGAGGGGGGCCAGTGGACTTACGAATTCCCGACGACCATCGTGATTGACCACGGGCTGCCGGCCGACACGACCACCACGCTGCGGGTGAACATGCACGAGAGCTTCCGCTGGGAAGACCAGGTCGAGCCGTCGTACGCCGCGGGGGTCTTCGACGTGACCCCTGTGGCCTTCGAGCCGGTGAAGCGGTTCGGGGCCAACAGCTTCAGCGTGACCATCCCCTGATGGATCAGAACTCGAGGCGCACGCGGAAGTCGGCGCCGAGGTTCCCGAGGCCGCGGCTGGCGACGTCGCTGAGGTTGTCGTAGTTCCCGAGGAGGCTGGTGCCGGGGGTGATGCGCCACTCGATGTTGGAGCGCACGTCGCGGTTCTCGGAGAGGCCCGTGATCACGTTGGCCCGGAGCTGGTTGGAGATACGCTTGCCGACGGTGACCGTGGGCTCGGTCCGGCCCGTGCGGGGCGAGTAGGCCGAGCCAAGACGGAAGTCGTCGAGGATGGGGATCACGGTCTTCACCGCCCGGTCCGCGCCGGAGAGGGCCGAGAGGGCCTCCAGGGCGGCGGTGCTCCCCAGGTTGGACGCCTGGAGCTGATCGAGCTCGGCGCGGGTCATGCCGATGGTGAGCAGCAGGATGATGTCCTCCTGCGCCAGGTTGGGGTCGCTGCTCAGATCGAGCTTGAGGTTGTCCGCGTCCCCGTAGGCATGCATCAGGATCCTCCATAGACCCCCGGCGCCGGCGGTCCCCCCGGCCCCCGCCCCCGCGCTGGCCCCGGCCGCCGCACCGGCGCCGGGCCCTGCGCCCGCCGGGCCCGCGGCGGCGGAGGTGGTGACGCGGCGGTACTCGGTGCTGGCCTGGAGGTCGACCCGCGGGGTGACCCGCAGCGGGTCGTCGAAGCGGATCGTCCCCTGGCGAATGTCGAACTCGTTGCTGCGCAGGCGCAGGCGCCCGCCGGGGTTGAGGCGCAGCAGGCCCTGGAGGCCGAAGCGCTGGTTGGTGCCGGTCAGCAGCAGGGAAGAATCGAGGGAGACGTCGGCCTCCAGGAGGTTGTTGCGGAAGACCAGCGGGCGCGGGGAAAACACGCGGATCGAGAGGTCGAGGAGGTCTTCCTCCGGGTCGTACACCGCGACCTCGGTGCGCTTGCCCTTGCGGGCGAGGGCGTCCAGATCGGCGGCGACCCCGATCGGGCGGGTGTAGAGGAAATTCTGGAGGGTGACGGAGCCGGTGAGGCGGGTCTTGCGGCGAGGTCCGTCCGGAGCAGGGGGGGTCCAGGCGGCGCCGAGGGAGGCGTCGGCGACCATCTCGACGCCCTCGGAGACCGGGAGCCGGACGCCGCGGGCTTCGAGCTGGGCGCTGACCTCGGCGACGGAGAGGCCCCGGAGCGGGGCGCGAGCGGAGAGCTGGAGCTGCCCGCCGCCAGCCCGGGCCATCGCGTTGACGACGCGGATCTCCTGCTCGTCGATGCGAGCGAGGAGATCGATCTCATCGAGGGAGAGCGGCGCCCCCTGGAGGGCGATGGCCCCGTTGCGCAGGCGAAGCTCGCCGCGGGCGGCCGGATCGCTCGCCGTCCCCTGGATCGCCACCGAGCCCTCCAGCAGGCCGGCGGCGGCGTCCACGCGGGGGACCTGGGCCAGGATCGCCCCGATGTCGATGGGGGCGAGGCGCACCTCCAGGTCGAGCTTGCGGTCCGTGGAGAGCGAGGACACCCGGCCGCTCAGGCCAAGCTCGGTCTCGATGCCGGCGTTGGTGCGCACCCCGAAGCTCATGCGGTCCAGCTCGAGGGTATCGCCGTCGACGCGCCCCCCCACGGACGTCATCCCCCGGGGGATCTTCAGGGCGATGGAGGTGGAGCCGCGGCGTAGCTCCAGGTCGCGGGCCGAGAAGCGGAGCCGGGAGCGCTCCAGGTGCTCCAGCTCCATCCGCTCGATGAGCAGGCGCCCGGTGAGCTTCCCCGAGGGCGGCTGCTCGGAGAGCGCCACGGCCGGGGAGATCTGCACCAGGGCGCCCAGGTCCAGGTTCTCCGCCAGCAGCTCCCCGGACACCTCCTTGGCGCGCTGCCAGCTGGTCTGCACATCGTTCAGGCGCAGCTGACCCCCGAACAGCTCGCCGTTCATGTGGAACATCCCCTTGCGCTCGTCCCTGGCGTACTTCTCCTGGTTGAACGGCTGCGGGATGGGCTCCTTGCAGGGGCCGCCGGTGCTCGTGTCCGAGGGGGGCGCCGGCGCGTCGGGCACCAGGGTCACCTTGAACGACGAGGGCGGCAGCATCTTCTGCCCCACCCGCACCGGCGAGAGCCGCACGTCGGCGTCGATCTCCGGGGCCTGGGCGACGCCCCGGATCTTCCCCGCCGCGCTGATGCTGCCGTCCACCGCTCGCCCCAGATCCCCGAAGGCATCGACGTTCGCCATCGGCACGTCCTGCGCGAGAAAATGCCCCTCGACCGACGCCCCCCGGCGCATCACCCCGGCCCCCGAGATCACCCCCCTGCCCTTGCGCAGCGTGACCGCATGCAGGTCCACCTCCATCCCCCGCTCCAGCGCCGGCCGGTTCAACCAGCGAAAATCCAGCTCGGCCTCCCCGCCGTCGTAGCGCTCCCCGTACAGCACCATGCGGTTCATCGTGGCCCGCGAGCGGAGGTAAATCGCCCCCGACCGGCAAGGATCCCCCGGGCCGCCCACGTCAAAGCGCAGGTGCGCCTGCGCGGCCCCGGTCCCCGTGATCTCCTGGAATCGAGGGTCCTTCTCGAACAGGAAGATGTCGAGCAGATCCCTGAAATCCATCGCTTTTGTGGCCACGTTCCCCTCGACCAGGAGCCCTTGCGGACGGTCAAAATCGACCCTGATCCGCTCCGACTGGTACTCGCTCCCGCTGGAGCGCTTGCCGTCCGGGAGCGCGTGGCTCTTGCGTGCCTGCACGCGGGAGAGCTCGAGGAGGAAGGGCTTGAAGACGGCGTGGGCGGTGGCCAGATCCGCGAGGGGGAGGCCCGCCATCTGCAGGTTGCTCACCGAGAGATCGCCCTCGACCTTGGGGTCGCTCTGCAGGCAGCAGACGCCGCCCTGAATCTCCATACGACCTCCGACGGCGAGGTTGCTGACGGGGGAGATATCGGCGAGCTCGATGCGGGTCCCGCGGGCGACCTGGACCTCGAGCTTGTCCTCGAAGCCGATGGTGACCGCGGGGACGTCGAGGTGGGAGCGGCCAAAGTCGGCGGTCATCTGGCGGAAGAGGATGCCGTAGCGCTCGACGCCGAAGCGCCCCTTGACGCGGGCCTTGCTGACGGCGACGACGCGGCGGCGCCGGGGGTCGTCCCAGCCCTTGTCGCCGAGCTCGAAGCCCTCGGTCTGGACCCAGATATCGCCCATGAGGCTAGGGCCGCCCTTGTCGGGGTCGAGGGCGAGGCCCTTGAAGTCGACGAAGGCGCCGCGCTCGAGGTTCCACTCGACGATGGTGTGGCGTGTGATGCCGACGTCGCGCATCAGGGCGGGGAACCGGATGTTCTGCAGGGCGACCTCGTCGACGGCGACGGGGATCCCGCGGGCAAAAAGCTGGGCGCGGGCGTTGCGGATGGTGACGTCGCCGTCGCCGTAGGTGGCCTTGCCCAGGGGGATGCGGACCTCGCCGCCGCCGGCCTCGACCTGGGCGTCGAGGGTGCGAACGACGGTGCGGAGCCGGTCGACCTGCACGTCGCGGGCGAGGAGCTGGCCCTTGAGCTCCGGGAGCTCGGGTCGCCCGGGGAAATTGAAGTCGGCGAGGAGGCTGACCTCGCCGGAGAAATCCGGGGCGGTGGGCACGTAACGGCGCACCAGGCGGAGCGGTGCGTCGAGCTGAAGCCGACCCGCGGCGAGGGGCAGCGGTGCGCCCGGGCTCTCCTGGACACGGATGCGGTTGAGACGCAGGGCGAGCTGGGTCTCCGGCGGCGCCTCGCCGCGGCAGGAGGGCGCGGTGCCCGGGGCCGCGTCCAGGTCAGCGCGGGCGTCCAGGGCAAAGCGCCGCAGCAGCAGCCCGCCCTCGTCGAGGTGGGCCCGGAGCTGGAGGTTGCAGAGCGCGTCCTCGTCGTGGAGCACCTTGCCGTCCAGGAGGCGCCGGAGCTGGACCTGCCCCCCTTCGAGCTGCACGCTGAGGTCGAGGGCCCCCTGGGCGGCGGTGACGTCGAGGTCCAGGTCGTCGAGCAGAAGCCGGAGCCCCTGGTCCTCCAGGGCGAGGTCGACGCGGGCCTCCTCGATGGCGACGGAGCGGAGCGGGAGCTTCTTCAGGTCGAGGGGCGCCTCCGAGGAGCCCTGGGTCTCGGGGAGACGGAGCGTGAGGTTGGTGGGGCGCCCCCCGGCGATCACCAGCTTGATCGACGGCCTGAGCAGCTCGACATCGCCCACGTTGAGCTTGCCCGAAAGCAAGGGGAAGACCCGGGGAGAGACCCGGAGCCTCTCGGCGCTGAGGGCTGGCGTGCCGTCCGCGGCGTCGACCCGCACGCCCTCCAGCACCACCGCCGGCGGCAGGATCTCGGCCCGTAGCGTGAAGCCCGCGGCGAGCCCCAGCGCGGCCCTCAGCTCGCGCTGGACCAGCGCGGCGCTCTGCCGCTGCGCCCACGGCAGCCGCACCAGGAGCGCCAGCAGCAGGGGCAGCAGGCCCACCAGCGCCAGCGCGCCGCAGAGGGACCGGGCCGCCCAGTAGCCCGGGTCCCGTCGAGAGCTGCGGCGCGAGGGCAGGGTCGCCAAGGTTCAGTTGATCTGGAAGGTAGCGGCGACCGGCGCGTGGTCGCTGATGTTCCGTAGCGGCGCGTCGAGCTGATCATCGTGAAGGATCTTCACCGACCCCTTCACCAGCCGCTCGAAGAGCCAGGGCGAGACCCGCAGGTCATCGTGGAGCGCCTTGCCGCTCGCCGTGGACTGGGTGAACACGGTCCACGCGAGGGAGCCATCGAGCTGCAGGCCCATGCTCTGGAAGACCTCCCCCGGGGGCTTCCCCTCGACCGCATCCATCGGCGGAGACCCGGGGAAATCGTTGAAATCGCCCAGGATGATCACCGCCGCCGAGGGGTCTTCGAGGCGCAGCTGATCCGCGACGTAGCGGGCATGCTGGGCCTCGGCCAGCCGTTTCTGCGGGTCATCGTTGGATTTCGCCTTCAGGTGCACCCCGAGGAAGATCATGTTCCGACCGTTCACCTCCGCGTGAACCTCCAGCAGATCGCGGGCAAATCGGTACTTGTCGGAGCCGCCGGTGCCCGCCAGCGCGAACTGGTCGTTCTTGTGAGAGATCTTCTTCGTCAGCGGCACGGTGGACAGCGCCGCGATGTCGATGCCCCGGGGGTCGTTCCCGGAAAAAGTCGCCCGGTCCACGAAGCGCCCCTGGAACTCGGGGCGCTCCTGCAGATCCTTGAGCACCGCGTCCCCCTCGACCTCCTGGAGCATGACAAAATCAGGGTTCATCTTCGTCAGGATCGCCGCCACCCCCTCCAGCTTGCTCTTGTACTCCGCCGCGGACACGACCTCCTCCTGGCCGAGGGGCGGCGTATCATCGAACCGATCGTTGAACATGTTCTGCACGTTCAGCGTCACCACCCGGAACTGGATCGGCGGCAGCGGCGGCTTCCCGGCCTCGCCCCCCTGACCGCCGCCCCCTTGCTCCACGCCACCGCTCCCGGCGGCCCAACCACGACACCCCGCCAGCCAACCTATCGACACCACGAAACCAAGCAGGACACGGCGAGGACCGGAACAAAGGAACATGTTTGTCACTTTTCGCTGCGCGCCTCCCGGATGCAAGAGGCAGCGCAGCGCCTCCGGGCCCCGGGCCCCCTCGGGGCGCAGGTGCTAGCCTGCCCGGGTGAGGCACGCTCTCCCCCTCCTGTCGCTCCTGCTCGCCTGCAATCGCACCCCGTCTGCCCTGCAAACCGCCAGCTCCGCGACGCCGGTCTCCTCCCCCGCCCCCTCCGCGCCGCTCGCGCCGCCCACCGCCGGCGCTCCTCCAGACCCGCTCCAGGAGCTCGCCCTCCCGCTGCACCCCGAGGTCCAGGCCCTGGAGACCAGCACCGCACACCCGGGCTACCAGGCCCTCCTGGCGCCGATCTCCGACCTGATCCAGCAGCGCTTCCCCGGCGTCTCCACCCTGTCCCTCCAGGTCGTGCCGCTCCGGGGCCTGGCCCGCGCCCTGCTGCTCCACGACCCCGCCAGCAAGGCGCGCCCCCTCCTCGTCGCCTTCGATGAGCAACGCAACCTCGCCTGGTTCAAGGAGCGCCCCATCCACGACCTCGACCCCAGCATCGCTCGCATGGCCCTCTGCCCGGGCCCTGACGGCGATCTGTTCCTGGTGTTCCACGACCCCCCCACCGGGATCGTCGCCGCCCGCCGCTGGGACCAGGGCGGCGGCATCCTCGCCGATTTTCGCCTCGGCCACGCGGAGCAGCTCGACGGGCTGGCGGCCCTCTACTGGCCCGAGCGCGGCTGGCTCGTCGCCCACTCCTCCGCTGGCGCCGTGAAGGTCCAGCTCCTCGAGGAACGGGGCCGCCTCGCCTGGGGCCGCGATGGCAAGGTGCTCACCCCCTCCGGAGCCCTCCCGGGGCCGCTCCGTCTCGCCCTCGACACCGAGGTCAGCGCCCACGTCCTCTGGCCCGGCGCCGGCGCCACGGGCCGCCATCACCTCGCCTCCCGCATCGACTTCGAGGGCTCCCCCCTCTGGCGCGCCCCCGTCGACCTGGGCGACGCCGACGACCACCAGCCCCCGCGCATCGAGCGCTCCGGCCACGCCCTGATTCACGCCGAATTGACCGGAAAATCCGGCCCCTACGCCGTCGATATCTCCGCCGAAGGGAGGGTCCTGATCCGATGATTGTACAGAAGATCCATACCGTTGCGCTCGCGCTCCTGACGGCCCTCCTCTCCGGCTGCGGCCCCGCACCCCAGCGCCTCCCCGATCGGGTCAACATCGCCCTGATCGACGCGACCATCGGGCCCGGCACCGCCCAGGGGAAGGCCTGGGATGGCCCCGGAACCGTCCCCATCGCCGCCCTCCAGGAGGTCAGCCGCCTGCTGGCCACCGCCCCGATGCGAGGCAAGGCCGAGGAGGCCGCGAAGACCGGGGCCGTGATCGCCGAGATCACCGCGGCCATCGCGAACGTCCTGGCCAGGCCCGATCCCCGGGGCCAGGTCGAGCTGCTGGTCGGCGGCGCCTCCCGCCGCCTGCCGCTACCAGAGCGGCGCGATACGCTCCGACCCACCTGGCAGGGGGTCTCTTTTGACCAGATTCCGCTGGTCGAGGGCATGCGGCTACGTATCCAGCTCTTCGATGCGGACGACATTGGCAGCGACGATCCGATCGGGACCGCGGAGCTGACCCACGAGGATATCGTCGCGGCGCTGACCCACGAGCAGGTGGTCCAGATCCGGGTGGATCAGCAGACCCAGGGGCAGCTGCTGTTCGTGGGCATCTCGGTCGCGGAGCGCTGAGGCAGGCGCGCCGGAGCGTGGGGGCGAGGGAAAGCGGACTGTCGCGGGATGAAGCAGCGGGTACGGCGCCCTGCCGCTGTCGGCCTGATCCGTCATTCTTTACGGTGGATTCGGTTATTTTTTAGGGGTACCTAGGGTGGATGCAATCCACCGAAGAGGCTCCTCCGGAGGGAGGGACGACGGACCCGAAGAGGGCCGCGCATCAGCCGGCAATAGGATCGCTCATCGGTGGGAAATTTCAGCTGGTGCGGTTGCTGGGAGAGGGGGCGATGGGGCTGGTCTACGAGGGCCGCCACCGGGAGCTCAACCAGCGGGTCGCGATCAAGTTTCTCCGGCGAGAGATGCTGAGCCGCGCGGACGTGGTGCAGCGCTTCGACCGGGAGGCGAAGATCGTGGCGCAGCTCCACGGGGATCACGTGGCGCGGGTGCTGGACGTGGGGGAAGAGTCGGGGCAGCCGTTCATTGTGATGGAGTTTCTGCGAGGGGGGTCCGTGGCGCAGCTGCTGGCGACCACGCCCCAGCTCTCGTTCGAGACCGCGGCGTCCTACGCGATCGAGGCCTGCGCGGGGCTGGCGGAGGCCCACGCGGCGGGGATCGTGCACCGGGACATCAAGCCCGATAACCTGTTCCTGACGACGCTGCCGGACGGGAGTCACAAGATCAAGCTCCTGGATTTCGGGGTGTCGAAGGCGGCGCTGGGGCTGGCGTTCGAGGGGGACGGGGCCCGGACCGACACGATGGTGGGTTCACCGCTGTACATGTCGCCGGAGCAGGTGCGGGCCCAGGAGGTGACGCCCCGGAGCGACCTGTGGTCTCTGGGGGCGACGCTGTTCGAGATGCTGACGGGGCGCCCCCCCTTCGAGGCGCCCTCGCTGATGCACGTGTGCTCGATGGTGCTGGAGGCGCCGATCCCGGATGTGCGATCGCTGAGGCCCGACTGCCCCGATAGCCTCGCGGAGACCGTGGCCCGGTGCCTCACGCGGGACCCGGCGGCCCGGATCGCCTCCGCCGGGGACCTGGCCATGGAGCTGGTGGTGCATGCCTCCGCCCGGGCCGCCCTCGTGGCCGACGTGGCGGTGGCCCTCTCCCGCTCGGGGCACGCCACCAGCTCGGGCCTCCGCTCGCTCCACGAGCGCGCCTCCATGCTGGACCTGCACCTGGCCGCTCGCTCCAGCAGCGGGTCCATCGTCGGCAGCAACAGCAACACGCTGCGCCCCTCCTCCGGGCCGGTGAGCGAACCTCCGCGGCGGCGCCCCTGGGCCCTGGCGGGCGCGGCGCTGGCGCTGCTGCTCCTGGGGCTCTTCTTCTGGTCGCGCCCGGCCCCGACCTCGACCTCCGCCGCAGCCACCCCGCCCCCGGCCCCTCTGCCCTCCGCGCTCGCCGCGGTGCCCTCGGCCGAGCCTCCCGCCCCCGCCAGCGCGCCAGCGCCAGCGACCGCGACGCCACCGCTCGCGACGCCACCGCTCGCGACGCCATCGACCGTGGCCACCTCGACCACCTTGCCGGCGCCCGTGGTCGCCCCTGCCCAGGCCGGGAACCCCGCCGCGGCCCAGCGCCCCCTGCCCCAGCGCCCTGCCAGGCCCATCCCCACCGACGACTTCCGGCGAACCCGCTGACCGCAGCGCTGGTCCCGGGATCTACAGAACTTCCATAGACTGTCATGAAGAACACCGCTGCCCGAGCGCGCCGCCCCCTGTGGCTGGCGGCGGCGCTCCTGATCCTCACGCCCGCGCCGGTGGTCCGGGCGGACGACCTGGCCGCCGAGGCGGAGCTGCATTTCGAGCTGGGCTCGGAGCTGTACGTGAAGGGAGACTACCGGGGCGCGCTGGAGCACTGGCTGGTGTCGAACCGGCTGGCGCCCAACCGCAACGTGGTGTTCAACATCGGGCGAGCCTACGAGCGGATGCAGCGCTACCCGGAGGCTTTTTACAACTACACGAGGTCACTGGAGGGAGAGACCGACGGGGCGCAGCGCAAGCGCGTGGAGGAGGCGCTGGAGCGGGTGAGCCCGAGCGTGGCGATCATCGACGCGGCGACCTCGCCGGCGGGGGCGAAGATCTACATTGAACGGAAGGATCTGGGGGCGCGGGGGGAGGCGCCGCTGCGGCTGGGGCTGGCGGGGGGTCG
>JALOQB010000394.1 GCA_025453595.1 Polyangiaceae bacterium | reverse complement strand
CCTTCGCGCTCGGTGCGCAGCTCGACAAGCCCCTGATAGGCAGCGCGGAGGTCGGGCTCCTGACCGGCGAGGATCCCGGAGAGAACGAGGAGCCCGCGGGGAGCGACCCTGGTCATGAGGGCAGGGGCCATGGGGAGGAGGACGCGGGCCTCGATGTTGGCGACGACGACGGGGAAGAGCTCATCGAGCTCGTGGAGGTCGCGGGTGGAGGCGTCGAGGCGCGCGGCGAGGGCGTTGCGTGCGGCGTTCTCGCGGACCACATCGAGGACCTCGGGGTCGTTGTCGGTGGCGACGACGAAGGCTGCGCCGAGGCAGAGGGCGACGAGGGCCAGGATGCCGCTGCCGGTGCCCACGTCGAGGAGCCGGACGCCCTGGAGGCGTGAGCGTTCGGCGTCGAGGGTGCGAGCGACCAGGGAGGTGGTGGCGTGGAGCCCGGTACCGAAGGCGCGGCCGGGTTCGAGTTCGAGGACCTGCTCGCCGGGGCGAGAGGCTTCGTAGGGTTCCCAGGGGGGGCGGATGGTGATGCTTGGGGTGAGGGGGAAGGGGTGAAAATGCTCTTTCCAGGCATCACGCCAGGCGTCTCCGACGATCTCTTCCAGGGCGGGAGACCAGGCGGGATCGAGGGCCGCGATGGCCTCGTGAGCGGCCTCATGGTCGGGGAAGGAGGCGACGAGCGTCACCTTGCCTTCGACCCCTTTTTGCAGCGTGGTGGCGTCACGCTCCTCGACGCCGAGGGCGCCGAGATCGAACAGCTCGGCGCTGATCTCGTCGGCCAGATCGGCATCCACATCGACACGGACAAAGGGGTAGCGGGGCTCGCTCATGGCGCTTCTTTAAAGCCAGGTTCCCCCTGGTGGCCAGCGAAACCGGAGCCTTCAGGGGGCCGGCTGGCGATCGATGCGGAGGTAACCGTGGTCGAGGATGCGAAAGACCTCCTCGACGATGCGTTCCCGCTCCTCCTGGGAGAGAGGGGCCTTCTGGCAGGCGTCCAGCAGCAGGCTCTTCATGCCCCCCAGGGTGAAGACCGCGAGGATACCCGGGTCTCCCTGGCCGACGATCCCGAGGTTCTGTCCGTCCCGGAGCGCCTCTTCCAGGATGGCGAGGAGGGTGTGCTCGACGGCCCTGACTTTTTGCACAAAATCCGGGTCCAGACCCGCGGCGTAGGAGAAGAAGATGGTGGTCAACGTGGGGTCGGCGAGGAAGGCGCCGAGGACGGAGCGGATGTTCTGGCGCACCTGTTCGGCCACGTTCCCGGCGAGGTCCACCCGCAGGATGGCCTGCTGGAGCTGCTGCGCCAGCTCGTCCGCCAGGGCCTCGAAGATCGAGCGTTTGTCGGGGAAGTACAGGTAGAAAGTCCCCTTGCTGACGCTCGCTTCGGCCACGATGTCGTCGACCTTGGCGTCGTGGTACCCCTTCCGGGCGAACACGTTCCGTGCGGCAGCCAGCAGTTCGAGGCGTCGCTGCGTCTTGTCGATGGCCATGGGCTTGGCCCCTTGTAGACACCTTTGCGTCGTCTTTCCAGGACAGCCGTCGTCCCTCCCTGGCGAGGGCGGTACGGAGAGGCTGGGCCCGGGGGGGCGGGTGCGCTACCGGTGGCGGCGTGCGACGACCGATCCGTGTCCCTGTCGAGGGGCTCCTGGAGGGGCCCTGGGAATTGCCTCCTGCCGCTGGTCATTACGTGGCGCGGGTGCTCAGGAAAGCCCGCGGCGACACGCTGTTGCTGTTCGACCCTCGCCTGGGGGTCGAGGCCCTGGCCCGGATCGAGGCGGTCGATGGCGCCAGCGTCCGGGTGCTGGTCCAGGGGCCGGCGCCCGCCAGCGTCCCGGAGCGAGACGTGGTGCTGGTGCAGGCCCTCGGGAAGGGAGACAAGATGGATGCCGTGGTCCAGGACGCGACCGAGCTGGGCGTTGCCCGCATCGTGCCCGTGCTGTCCGAGCGCACCGTCGTTCAGCCCGGCCCCAAGGCCGCGGCGCGTGTCGAGCGCTGGCGCCGCATCGCCGCGGAAGCCTCTCGCCAGAGCGGTCGGGCCCAGGCCCCCGAGATCGATCCGATCCGCCCGCTGCTGGAGGCCGTGGAGGGGATCCCCTCGGACCTGCGCCTCGCCCTGGTCCCGGGCGCCGCGCAGCCTGCGGGGCCCCTGTTGCTCGGGCCCACCGCCGCGCTGGCGTTCCTGGTCGGCCCGGAAGGGGGCCTCTCGGAGCGGGAGTGCCAGGAGCTGGAGCAGCGAGGGTGGGTTCTTTCTGACCTTGGCCCCTGGACGTTGCGAACGGAGACGGTGGCGACGGCGGTGCTGGGGGCGTTGCTGGTGAGTCAGGGGGCGGGGTCGAGCCCGAGGAGCGAACGGTAGGAGGCGAGGGAGAGGGGGGAGTAGCGCTGGTTGGGTTCGTCGTGGAAGAAGAGAGGGTCGCGGAGGAGGGAGGGGTCGGCGCCCTGGGCCTGGAGGGAGGAGCGGACGAACTTGAAGGTGGAGGTGAGCTCGATGTGCTGGACGACGCGAATGAAGCGGGGGTGAGACGTGGCCGGGAGGTGGGCGGAGACGAGGTGAAAGAGGGCCTGGCCATCGAAGGAGGCGCCCTCGGAGAGCTGGACCGCGGCCATGCCAGCGCGACCTTCGCGCCCCGGGAGCTGGATGCCGTAGACGACGGCGAGGGCGAGGGAAGGGGAGCTCATGAGGACCTGGGCGACCTGATCGGTGGAGACGTTCTCGCCCTTCCATCGGTAGGTATCGCCCACGCGGTCGACGAACCAGAAGTCGCCTTCTTCGTCGCAACGGAGCAGGTCTCCGGTGAGGAACCAGGCGTCCCCCTGCTCGAAGACGTCGCGCGCGATCTTGCGCTCGGTCTCGGCGGCGTCGAGGTAGCCCTCGAAGCGGGCCAGGGGGTGGTCGGTGGCGATGCGAGCGAGGAGGTACCCTGGTTCATCGGGGTCGACGCGGAGGCAGCGGCCCTCCTCGGAGCGGAGCGGCGCACCGTCCTCCGGGTTGTAGCGGACGAGGGCCAGCTCGGGGGTGCCAGGGAGGGCGCGACCGATGGAGCCGATCTTCTCGCCGGTCAGGTTGACCAGGGCCACGTTCCCCTCGGTGGCGCTGTAGAATTCGAGGATACGCAGGTCGCCAAAACGCTGGAGCATGGTCTGCCAGACATCCTGGCGGAGGCCGTTGCCGGCGAGGAGACGCAGCGGGTGGCGGTGCTCTCCGGGCAGGGGCGGGGCGTTGACCAGGTAACGGCCGATCTCGCCCACGTAGAAGGCTACAGAAGCTCCATACTTCCGGACATCATCCCAGAAGGAGGAGGCGGAGAAGCGTGGGGCCAGGGCGAGGCGTGCGCCGCCGGCGAGGGCGCCGCCGCAGGCGACCAGGAGGCCGGTGGCGTGGTGGAGCGGGAGGCAGCAGTAGACGGTGTCGCGCCAGGTGAGGCGGCAGCAGGCGGCGGAGCCGAGGGCGGCGAGGACCGCGCGCTGGTTGGTGATGCGCGCGGCCTTGGGGAGGCCGGTGGTGCCGGAGGTGAACAGGAGCAAGGCGAGGTCCTTGCCGCGGCCCTGGTTGAGGGGGATGGCGGGGGGTGGATCGCCGCTGGAGCGAGCGAGGGTCTCGTCGAGGTCGATGGCGCCGGGGGGGAGGGGTGCCGCGCCGCGATCGAGGAGGAAGAGCTTGCCGGGAGGCAAGACCTCTTCGAGCCCCTGGGCGTGGGTGCCGTCGGCGATGAGCTGGTCGATGGAGGCCGCGGCGAGGGCCTGCTCGAGAGATCGCCCGCGGACCCCGGGGTTGAGCAGGGCGGCGACGGCGCCGAGGCGGTTGAGGGCGACCACCGCGGTGAGGAGCCAGGGGCTGCTGTCCATGAGCAGGCCCACGTGATCGCCGGCGCGGACCCCGGCGGCGAGGAGGGCGCCGAGGGTCTGGTTCACCCGCTGCTCGGCCTCGCGGTAGGAGTAGGCCCTGCCGCGCCAGAGGAAGAAGGTGCGATCGGGGATGGCCGCGGCCTGCTCGCTCAGCATGCGGGCGAGGCTGCTGCGGCTGTCGCCGTCGAGGCGCTTGAGCTGGGCGAGCCTCGGGAGCTGCCAGCGCAGGGTGTCGACGACATCGGAGACCTCGAGGGAGACATCGCCCATGCGGCGCCAGAGCACATCGACGGCCTCGGTGGCGAGATCGTAGAGGCCCCGGACCCCGCCGGCGGCGACGTCCTCGAGGGCGACCTGGATGGCCTCGTAGTCCTCGTCGCCGGGGGGAGGCTCGGGCGGGGTGGGGGAGGTGCTGGGCGAGAGGGCCGGGGGGCGAGGCCCTTCGCCGGTCTTCCAGTGGATCCAGTCGCTCACGAGAGGCCAGACCTGGCCGAGGGCGGCGGACCCGACGACCAGGCCGAAATGCCCTGCGCGAACCGGGATTTCGTGGGCCTCGGCGAGGGGAGCGGCCTTGCGGATGGCGCGCACCGAGGGGGGGAAGGCGAGGTCATCGCGGGTGCCGACGAAGAAGAGGATCGGGCAGGTGATGTCGGTCAACGTCACCGAGCGACCTGCGATCACGAAGCCGCCGGAGGCCATCCGGTTGTTGACGATCATGTCCTCGAAGAAGGTGCGGAACGCGGGGCCAGGCCAGGCCACGAAGCCCTCGCCGTTGAGGAAGCGGCGCTTGGGCTCGTTGGCCGCGTCCCGGAGCGCCTGCTTGTCGGAGGCGACGCCGAGGAGCTGGACGAATTGCTTGAGCTCCTTGCGGGCAGAGAGCAGCTTGAAGCCGGTGCTGGTGAGGGCCCCGGGGAGCCCCGGGATCTCGGAGATGGCGGCGGCGACGGGCCCTCGCGCCAGCATCACCAGCTTCTCTGTCACCTCGCTGTGGAGCGGGACCGGGAGGTTTTTCCAGATATCGACCGGGCTCCCCATGGTGATCAGGGAGGCGAGCCCGCGCGACTGGCGGTAGGCCGCGCACTGGTAGACGAACATCCCGCCCTGGGAGTAACCCGCCAGGTGAACCTGCTCCCCGGTCGCCTGGAGCAGGTGCTCGACGCACCGATCGACGGCGAGCACGTGATCGTCGAGGGTGCGCTGCAAGCCCCCTTCTTCCTCCTCGGGGGCCCCGAAGTCGACGAGCCACACATCGACGCCGTGGGCCAGGAGCCAGCTCACGGCGCTGAGCTCCGGGGAGATGTCGTAGATCTCGGAAGAGACCATGAGCGGAGGCACCAGCAGCAGGGGCTGGCGCGCCGGGCGCGGCCCGTCCTCCGGGGGCAGGTAGCGACGCAGACGGAAGTTCTTCTCCTCGATCCGGGTCTCGAAGGGGGCACGATAGGGGGACCCGAGGCGCCCCTCGCGGAGCACCTCGATCGCGTTTCTGGCGCCGACTCCCAGCCGGGCCAGTCCCTTTTGCCATCGACTCACCGGGCTTTTTTCTGCCATGATCTCGCTCTCTTTTTATATTCCCAACCCCATGGCTCAAGCCACGACTTACGCCGTTCACACCGAGGCGTGTACTTACTTGCTCGATGACGACGGCATTTGCTGCCGTATCCTCTCTCCTGGCGGGCTGGTGACACCGGGCATGAGCGCCGCCGTGGGCGCCCAGTTCGTCGCCTGCCTCGACCTCAACGTCGCCGGTGGGCTGGTGGCCGAGCTCCGCGTGGGCTCGGCGATGCTCTTCGCCTCCCGCGATGAAAACGGGCGCTTCGTGCTCCTGCGCACCTCCATGGTGCGCGCGGTCGAGGCCCGCGAGAGCCAGCAACCCCTGCTGTTGCCCCCGGTCATCCCGGCGTCCTTGCCCCCCAGGCAGCGGCCGACCAGCAAGCCCCCGAAGGCTCCCCCCAAGTCCGGTCGGGTCCCCAGGCAGGCCCCCTTGCCTCGCCCCCCGTCGCCGGTGCTGCTCCGGGGAGAAGCCACCGGCCCCTCCCTCTCCGAGGTCACCCTCTCCATCGCCAAACCCCTGTTTCGTCAGGATAAACCGGCCCCCGAGCGCCCTCGCTCCCCGCCGGTCCCCCCGCCCCGCACCATCGTGGATGGGTCCAAAAAGAACCTTCCTCCGCAGCCCCCCCCCCGCGTCTCTGCGCCGCCGCCTCACGCTCCGGTGGGCCCGCGGGTGTCGGCGCCTCGGCCTCCGCCAGCGCCGCGTGTCTCTGCG
>JALOQB010000393.1 GCA_025453595.1 Polyangiaceae bacterium | reverse complement strand
CAACCCGCCCCCGAGGAAACGAAACCTATGCTTGCTCCGATGATGGCCATGGCTCGCTCGATCCCTCACACCGAGCCGGCCGCGAACTTCGATGCGCTCCTGTCGTTTGCCGAGTCCCTGGCCGCCACGGTCAGCGACGCGACGAGCCGCCATGAGTCCGTCCAGGTGGCCGCCTTTGTCACCAAGGAACGCAAGCAGGAGGCGCCGCTCTCCTTCGGCGATCTGCTCGACCAGTCCTTCCACCTGGGGACCTGACCCCGCGCGTGGGTCGCGGGCGCGCTGTCCTCCCTTCATGACAGCGCGCCCGTTCCGCGGGGAATTAGCGCTACCGATGGTCATACCCTCTGCCACGAGAGAACCTGCGCGGATGAAGTCTCCCTGCTCGTTGCGCGTTCGCCTGATGAGGCTGGCTGCTCCGGGGCTACTGGCCGCCTGCACGGCTCCTGCTGCCCCTCCGAGCGCTGCGCCTCCCCGGTCACCCGCGCCTTCCCCCGCTCCGTCGCCTGCGCCTCAACCTGGCCGCCCACCGGCGCAAAACGGTTGCAGCCCGCCCAGAACCGTCCCCGGTGACAGCTCCACCCCTGGTGGCTGGACCGTGACCGAATGCTCCGTCCCCGACGCGATGACCCCGGGGCGTAGCCTGGTTGTCGAGGGGCACCAGCGTCTATCGCCGCTGAGGCGTGGCCTCTGGTCTGGAGACGTGGAGACCTGACCCTGAAACGACGCCAGGGCAGGGGGATGGAGCCAGCGCGGGGTGGGTCGCGGGCGCGCTGTCGTCCCTTCAGGACGGTGGGACAGGCGACTGTAGGGATCTCACGGCAACGCGCCGACACCGGGGGAAGAACGCCGGGAAAAATCAGCTGATCCGACCGGGGTTGGAGGGCGGCATGGATGATGCTCTGAGCAGGGGGCCCCACCGATCCGGGGCACGATGTTTACCCCCCAGGAGATCGCCATGAACCGCACGTATTCCCTGCTGTTTGCCATGACCCTCCTTGCCGCCACGTCGCTCGGTTGCGCCGCCAAGGAGAAGCCTGCTGCTGCCCCGGTCGCCTCCTCTCCCGCGGCGATCCGGGAGGGCACCTCGGTGGATCCTGCGGTCGCCCAGGCCGTCCAGCAGAACGAGGGCGGTGGCCTCTCGATCAGCCCCGAGATCCACAAGCTCTGCCCTGGCATCCAGACGCCCCGCTTTGGCTATGACTCCGCCGAGGTCCGGCAGGAGTGGAACACCGCCCTCAAGCAGGTGGCCGAGTGCATGCGCAGCGGCGGCCTCTCCGGGCACTCTTTGCTGCTCACCGGCCACACTGACCCCCGCGGCGAGGAGGACTACAACATGAGCCTTGGAGGTCGCCGCGCCTCCGCCGTCAAGAGCGCCTTCGTTGCCCTCGGCGTCGACGACGAGCGCGTGCAGACCACCTCCCGCGGGAAGATCGACGCCCAGGGGACCGACGAGGATTCCTGGGCGCGGGATCGCAGGGTCGATATCGATCTGGCCCAGCCCCGCGGATCGCAGGTTTCCAGCTCCAACTGAGGGATGTCATGCAGATCTCCTGGCTCTGGGGAGGGCTGGGGTCGGCGCTGCTGCACGGCGCCCTCGGGGCCCTCCTGATCCACCCGGTCGCTGCCCCCGTGGAGGGGCCCGTGGTGCCGCGCGCGGACCACGAGTTCTCGCTGGACCTCGAGCTCTCCGGGGGTGGCCACGGCGTCGACCCGGCCCCGCCGCTGCCTTCCCCGGAGCCCCCTCGCAGCGTGCGCCTCCGGGTCCCCCAGGGCAAGGCGCTGCCGTTGCCCCGGAACAGGCCTCCGGTTGCCACCGACACGCCACCGCAGGGCGAGGCGAGCGCGGCGCCTTCAAGCTCGCCGGAGGCCAGCGCCGAGGTGTCCTCGCAGGAGCAACCGACCTCCGGGCCAGCCAGCGAGCCTGCGCCCTCCGCGCTGCCTGCGGGGGGCGAGGGCAAGGGGGCGGGGGCGCCCCGGGGCAAGGTGAGCCCGGGCTACGCGGCGATGCTGGACGGCTGGTTCAGCAGCCGCGTGGCCCTGGGGGGGCTGGACCTCCCGTGGGAGGAGCTGAGCCGCCTCCGGGTTCGGGTGTCGATCTCCATCGGGAGCGACCGGCGTGTATCCGGATTTTCTCTACAGCAAGGGAGCGGGCACGGCGCCTACGACGCGCGCATCGAGGCGGCGCTGCGGGCGGTGGTGGCCAGCGGGGTGCAGCTGCCGCCGCCCCCGGAGGGCGAGGAGGTCCCCGGGCACCTGGCGCTGGTGTTCCGGTGCCGTAGCCAGGAGCGTTGCTCGTGAGGTGGGGCGGCTGGATGGTGGTGCCGGCGGCGCTGCTGGTGCAGGCGCAGGCCGAGGGCTCCCCGGCGGTCAGCGCCTCGTCCGGGGAGGACGACGACGTGATCGAGGTGGGCGGAGCGACGCGAGGGCTACCCCGGGTGGCGTTTGCGCCCCACGACGCGGCCTCCGAGGGGGTCGCGCGGCGGCTGGCAGGGCTGGTGGCGCGGACCGGGATCTACGACACGCTGGCGCTGGCCCCGGGGGAGCGGGGCGGAGAATGGCTGGTGCAGGTGGTCGTCGTGACAACCCCCCGTGGCGTCAGCACCGCGGCCCTGACCCGCGCCCCCGACGGCGCCCTGCGGCGGCGTCAGATCGACAGCGTCGCCCCGCTAGAGCCCCTGGACCTGGCGCGCCTCGCGGACGCGGTGGTGGCTGATCTTTCGGGGGAGCGCTCCCACCTCTCGGGCCGCCTGGTCCATGTCGAGGCGAGCCGCCCCGGGGAGCGGCGGGTTCGCGTCATGCTGGGCTCCGGAGAGCTGCTCCAGGACGTATCGACCCCGGGGCAGATCGCCCGAGGCGCGGACGCCTCGCCCGGCGGCGTGCTGCATTTTGCCGGCAGCCGTCCGGGGGAGCCGCTGGCCCTCTACCGCGAGGATCAGCCGCGCCCGGTGCCGCTCCAGGTCCCGGGGTTTGTGCAGGCGATCAGCTTTGCCGCGGACGGCAAGGCGGCGGTCGTGATCGGTGACCAGGGGGCCACCTCGATCTGGCTCGGGATCCCCGGAGGTTCCATGCAGCGGCTCTCCGGTCCTCCGGGCGTCCAGGCCAGCCCCTCCTTTGGCCCCGGCGGGCTGCTGGCGTTCGTGCAGGGGCCCGCGGACGGGCCGCTCCGGGTGTGGCTCCAGGATCGCCCCGTCAGCCCCGCCGGCGCCTGGGCCGCCGCCCCCTCCTTCTGCGGCCGCGACCCTGGCGCTCCTCCCCGCCTCGCCTACATGCTCCGTCATGGATCCTCATGGACCATCATGGTCCATGATGCATTGACCGGAGCCACCCGGGGTGCTGGCCCGGGTCAGCACCCGATCTGCAGCCCGGACGGGCGGACCCTGCTGGTGCATCGCCCTGGTGCCCCGGGGGGGCTCTGGACCGTCGGGGTCAGCGGCCTGGGGGCCCGGGAGCTGCGCCCGGGGGCGATGGTGGGGGGCCGCTGGTTGCCGGGACCGCCGCTGCCGCCGGAGGGGTAAGGGGCGGCGTCCCATGTTGCATGGCATGAACAGGAGTATTCACGGATCTTTCGTTGTATGCACGGCTTGCGGGTTCGATAGTCCGGGGCACCAGGACGCAACGTCCTCTTGAAGGAGCGAACGGCATGAGCCTCCGAGACCCGAACTCGTCGAACAAGAGCAAGCCCAAGCGCGTGGCGATCGTGATCGCGAACCCTGCCACCTCGAGCACCACGGGGTGGCCGGTGGGGTTCTGGTGGTCCGAGCTGACGCACCCGTATTACGCCTTTCACGAGGCGGGCTACGAGGTCGAGGTCTTCAGCCCTGCGGGGGGGAAGTGCGAGGCGGACGGGATGAGCGACCCGCGGGATGCGAGCGGGTATTCGGCCTCGGATCTGATCAGCATGGGGTTCATCCACACCGCGAGCCTGGCGGCGCTGGTCGAGAACACGAAGCCGGTCTCGGAGCTGCGGGCGGCGAGCTTTGACGCGATCGTGGTCGCGGGGGGCCAGGCGCCGATGTTCAGCTTCGAGGGGGCGACGGAGCTGCACAGGAAATTCGTCGAGTTCTACGAGGCGGGGAAGGTGGCCGCGGCGCTCTGCCACGGGGTGGCGCTGCTCCGCTACGCGAGGCTCTCGAGCGGGGAGCTGCTGGTGAAGGGCAAGACGGTCACCGGCTTCGCCAACGTGGAGGAGGATTTCGCGGACAACGCGGTGTGGAGCATGGGCGCGATGCCGAGGGACCGGCACCTGATGCCGTGGCGGATCGAGGACGAGCTGAAGAAGCTCGGCGCGAACTTCGTCCAGGCGGGGCTGTGGCGTGGCTTTGCGGTGCGCGACGGGAACCTGATCACCGGCCAGCAGAACTTCTCGGGCGCGGAGACGGCGGACCTCATCATCGAGACGCTGGGCCGCTGAGGGAAGGGCAAGGAGGAGGCGCATGGCCACGGGAGATGCCCGCAAGAGAGCGCTGGTGGATGCCTATTTTCATGGCTGGAACGCCCACGACGCGGGGGCCGTGGCGCGCACCTTCGAGCCCGGGGGGACCTACGAGGATCCGACGACCGGAGGCCCGGTGCCAGGGGCGAGCATCGCGCGGGTCGTCGAACCGCTGTGTGTCGCCTTTCCGGGGCTGGTGTTCGAGCGATCCGGGGTGCTGGTGGATGGGGATCGGCTCGTGGTCGAGTGGACGTTGAGGGGGCACAACCGCGGCGCGCTGCAGGCCGGGATCCAGCCGACAGGGCAGGCGATGGCGCTCCGGGGGGTCGATGTGTTCGAGGTGGGGGAGGGGGGGCTCCGTGCCGTGCGGGGGTACTTCGATCAGAAGGGGTTCTTCGAGAGCTTCGGGCTGATGGTGCTGGTGCAACCGGTGGAGCAAGGCGCGGCGAAGTACGGGTACTCGATGCGTGTCCCATCGGGGAACCGGAGGCCACCCGGGGTCATCGCGTTGACCTGGATCCAGGGGGCAAACGAGGCAGAGAAGGAGCGGATCCGGGCCCACTCGCGGGACAACGTGAAGGACTTCCTCGCGGAGCCGGGCTTCCTCTCGATCGTGACCGGGTTCACGGGGCTGCGGGGGTTCACGGTGACCGCATGGGAGGACGAGGCCGCGATGAAGCGAGCCCTGGCGAAGCACCACGCGGTGGCGATGAAGGAGCTGTTTTCCGGGCACTTCGTGGCCTCGGTGTGGACGAGCGTGTGGACGCCAACCCGGATGAATCGGATCTGGGTCCGGTGCGGATCGTGTGGTTCGCTGGAGGACGTCAACGACGACCACGGGAGCTGCCATCAGTGCCAGGCGCCGCTGCCGGAGCGGCCCGCGTTCTGGTGAGCGAGCTCAGGGGGCCCAGGGGAAGGCGCGGGGGCGCATGGGGGTTCCGACGGCGTAGAGGGTGGTGTGCTCGCCCCGGGGGACGGCGCTGTTCTCGGCGCCTGCGCGCTGGAGCCAGGCGTCCTCGTGGGTGCCCCGGTCGAGCGCGACGGCGGTGCGGCAGCCCAGGCGAGCGAGCACCCGGGCGTTGGGGCCATCGGAGGGGGCCGTGGACAGGGCGAAGACGGCGCGTCCGGAGGGGAGCACGCAGGCGGCGCTGCGGGGGCGAGGGGGGCCCGAGGTATCGGCGTTGAGGCTGAGGTTGCCGTTGAGCAGGAGCGGGGGCAGCTCGACGAGGTCGGTGAACCCGCCGGAGGGGGGTTCCCCGTGGGAGATGCGGAGTGCGCCCTGGGGGTCGACGGCCAGGTACGCCATGCCCCCTTTGTGGGTGCTGAGGAGCTTGCCGTTGACGACAAGACCGAGGCCGCGAGGGCGGCGTCCGTTGGCGAGGCCGAGGGCGGCGATGACGCGGCGAGCCTCGTCCTGGGGGAGCTCCTGGGAGGAGGAATCCTGGCGACCCGGGCGGACGCGGAACTGCACCCGCCCCGCGTCGATGGCGAGGAGCTTGACGGGGGTATCGCCGTGGCGATCCTGGGCTTCCCAGAGGCCGGGGAGCCAGGACGGCGCGGGCTGGGCGCCGGCGGCGGGAGACCAGGAGACCTGGCCCGAGGCCTGGGCGCCGGTGTCGCGGAGCATGATGTAAAAAAAGTCCTTGGGGGACCACTCGATGAAGCGATCCGGCAAGATCTCCA
>JALOQB010000085.1 GCA_025453595.1 Polyangiaceae bacterium | reverse complement strand
CAGGCAGGCAGCGGGGGGGATGCCGGCGCCGCCGGCATGGCGGGGGGCGGTGGCGCCGCCGGCGAGGCGGGCGCCGCCGGGGAAGCGGGCGCCGCGGGGGGCGGTGGCGCGGCTGGCGAGGCGGGTGCTGCGGGGGAGGGCGGGGCTGGGGGGGGGCCGGAGCTTCCGGACAGGCAGGGGCGGGGGCCGGAGGGGAGGGGGGCACCGCGGGGCTGGTGGACACCTTCGAGGCGTACCTGACGGGGCGCTTTGACTCGACGGCGCAGGCGGCGAAAGACCCGAGTTATTTCGAGATCCAGGTGCGCACCTGCAAGATCGACCTGCCGGCGCTGGGGCCCCGGGTGCTGTACATCGAGCAGGCGCGGATGGACACGCTGGCGCAGCCCTACCGGCAGCGCATCTACGTGCTTGAGTCCGGAAAGGACCCGGCGAAGGACGTGGTCTCCAGGATTTTCGAGCTGAAGAACCCCGGCAAGTACATCGGCCTCTGCGACAAGGACCCGATGCCCGCGGTCCCGGCCTCGCAGGCCGAGGAGAAGCTTGGATGCTCGGTGTTCATGGCCTGGGACGGCGCCCAGTTTGTGGGCGGCACCGAGGGGCAGGGGTGCGCGAGCTCGCTGAACGGGGCGTCTTACACGACGAGCGAGGTGACCCTGGATGCGGAGGGGTTTATCTCCTGGGATCGGGGGTACGATCAGGGGGGCAAGCAGGTCTGGGGTGCGGTCAAAGGGGGGTACATCTTTGACCGCAAGACCCCGCTTTCTCCCTGAGGTTGTGCGAGAAGTCGGGGGCCCGGGGAGGGTTCACGGGAGCAGGACGATCTTGCCGCGGACGGCGCGCTGTTCGAGCCGCTCCAGGGCCTCCTGGGCCCGGGAGAAGGGGAGCTCCGCGTCGAGGTGAGGTTGCAGCTTGCCCTCCTCGATCCAGCGAAGGCAGCGCTCCAGGTGGGCGCGGTTGCGGTCCGGGTGGCGAGCGGCGAAGGCGCCCCAGAAGACCCCGACGACCTGGCACCCCTTGAGCAGCACGAGGTTGGCGGGCAGTCTGGGGATGGGGCCGGAGGCGAACCCGACGATCAGCAGCCGCCCTTCCCAGGCGGTGGACCGCAGCGCGGCCTCGGTGAGCTCGCCGCCGACGGGGTCGTAGACGACGTGGGCGCCTTCCCCCTGGGTGAGGGCCTTGACCCGCTCCTTGAGGTCTTCCTTGCCGTAGCAGATCCCGGCGTCTGCGCCGTGCTGGAGGCAGAAGTCCACCTTCTCCTCGGTCGAGGCGGCGGCGATGACGCGAGCGCCGAGGAGCTTGCCCAGCTCGATGGCCGCCAGGCCGACGCCCCCGGCGGCGCCCAGGACCAGCAGGGTCTCGCCGGGCTGGAGGGCGGCCCGATCGACGAGGGCGTGGAGGGTGGTGCCGTAGGTGATGAGGGAGGAGGCCCCTTGCGCGAAGGACACCCCTTCCGGGAGCTTGACCGCGGCGGGGGCGGGGACCGTGACCTGCTCGGCAAAACCGCCGGCGATCATCGAGGCGGCGACCCGATCCCCGACGGCGAAGCCGTCGACCCCCGGGCCGAGCTGGGTGACGACGCCGGCGACCTCGCCGCCGGGGGAGAACGGGAGCGCGGGCTTGAACTGGTAGCGACCCCGGGTGAGCAGGACATCCGGAAAATTCACGCCGGCCGCGTGGACCTGGATCCGTAGCTCCCCGGCCTGGGCCTCGGGGGCCTCGATCTCGTCGACACGGAGGCCGGAGGGGCCCACCAGCTCATGGATACGAACGGCTCTCATGGGGAGGGACGGTAGCCAGGGCAGGGGCGTGCAGGAAGTGATTCCAGACGGGCCGAGGGGGAGCGTCCGATGCAGGCGACGGTGGGCGTTGGATCCTGGCGACATGCGCGAGATTTCTTCGCAAAATCCGGGAGAGGCACGGCGCTCGCAGTGAGGAAAGGGGAGAGGTTTCTCGCCACCATGCACCCGTCGTCGATCGCGCACTTCGAGCGTATGCTCCAGGAAGACCCCGCCAACCCGGTGTTTCACTACATGATGGGCAACGAGCTGCGGAAGCTCGCGCTGCTGGACCAGGCGGTGGACGCGTTCCGCCGGGCCTTGCACCTGAAGATCGATCACCTGGGGGTCTACCTGGTGCTGTCCGAGACGCTGGAGGCGCTGGGCCGCTTCGAGGAGGCCATCGAGGCGCTGGAGACCGGCATCGAGGAGGCAAAACGCAGGGATTACGAGCTGGCGCAGCTGCACCTGCGGGGGTGCCTCGATCAGCTCCGGATGCGGCGCGGCTAGCGCGATGCATCATGCAGGGGCGGGGGGAGAGGAGTATTTTTCCACCGTTCTTGTGGGAGGTTGTTTAACGTTTCCGTTCCCCGGGCGACCGGCGGGCGCGCTGGGTGGCGTGGCCCCCGGGGGCCCCAACCCCAGGAGGGACGGACCTGTGAAACGACTGCCCATGTTCGACGGCGCCCTGAGCGGAGAGCGGCTGGAAGACCGGCTCCCGGACGCCAAGCCGCTGTACTCGCCGGGCCAGGCCCAGGCCGAGGCCGAGCGGTGCCTCTATTGCAGCGATGCGCCCTGCATCAAGGCTTGCCCGACCGAGATCGACATCCCGACGTTCATCAAGAAGATCGCGTCGGGCAACGTGGTGGGGGCGGCCCGGACGATCATGACGCAGAACATCCTGGGCTACTCGTGCGCGCGGGTGTGCCCGGTCGAGGTGCTGTGCGTGGGGAGCTGCGTGTACAACGACTGGCACCGGGAGCCGATCCAGATCGGGAAGCTGCAGCGGTACGCCACCGAGCATGCGCTGAAGAAGGAGCAGGAGGGCGGGCTGCGGGTGTTCACGCCGAAGGCTCCGTCCGCGGGCTCCCGGCGCGTGGCGCTGGTGGGGGGCGGTCCGGCCTCCCTGGCCTGCGCGGCGCACCTGGCCCTGGAGGGGCACCGGCCCGTGCTGTTCGAGAAGCGCCCGCTGCCGGGGGGCCTGAACAGCACCGGGGTGGCCCCCTACAAGCTGCACCTGGCGGACGCCCTCGCGGAGGTCTCCTACGTGCTCTCGCTGGGCGCCGAGCTGCGCCACGGCGTCGTGGGGGAGACCGTGAGCGCCGACGAGCTGCTGCGGGAGTTCGACGCGGTGTTCCTGGGCCTGGGGCTCGGGGAAGACAGCCGCCTCGGGGTCCCCGGCGAGGAGGGCCCCGGCGTCCACGGCGCCACCGCCTTCATCGAGCAGCTCAAGACCGACCCGTCTTACTCCCTCGGCTCGGTGCGCCGCGCCCTGGTCATCGGCGGCGGCAACACGGCCATCGATGTCGCCCGCGAGCTGGCCCAGCTCGGCGTCCAGGACGTGGCCATGGTCTACCGCCGCGACCGCGCCAGCATGAGCGGCTACACCCACGAGATGGACCTCGCCCGCATCGAGGGCGTCCGCCTGGTCGAGCGCGCCACCCCGGTCGAGGTGCTCCGGGAAGGCGAGCGGGTCACCGGCCTCCGGGTCGCCCTCGCCGGCGCCGAGCCCGCCGAGCAGATCCTCCCCGCCGACGCGATCTTCCTCGCCATCGGCCAGAGCAAGCTCCGCGCCGTCGCCTCCCTCTTCCCCGGCGTCGAGCTCGACAAGCGCGGCTGCGTCGTCGTCGATGCCGCCAGCCGCCGCACCGGCAACCCCAGGGTGTACGCCGGCGGCGACTGCATCAATGGCGGTAAAGAAGTCGTGAACGCCGCCGCCGACGGGCGCGACGCGGCGAGGCACATGATCCAGGCCTGGTCGGAGGCGTTATGGCAGATCTTTCCATCGATATGTGCGGCATCAAGAGCCCCAACCCCTTCTGGCTCGCCAGCGCGCCCCCCGCCAACACCGGCGAGCAGGTGATGCGGGCCTTCGACGCGGGCTGGGGCGGCGCCGTCTGGAAGACCCTCGGCAACCCCATCGTCAACGTGTCCTCCCGCTTCGGCGCCGTCGACTACAACGGCCAGAAGATGATGGGCTTCAACAACATCGAGCTCATCACCGACCGCCCCCTCGAGGTCAACCTCCGCGAGATCGCCGAGGTCAAGAAGCGCTACCCCAGGCACGCCGTCATCGTCTCCCTGATGGTCGAGTCCAGGCAGGAGTGGAAGGACATCATCCGTCGCTCCGAGGACACCGGCGCCGACGGCCTCGAGCTCAACTTCGGCTGCCCCCACGGCATGTGCGAGCGCGGCATGGGCTCCGCCGTCGGCCAGGAGCCCGCCGTCCTCAAGGAGATCACCTCCTGGGCCAAGGAGTTCGCCCGCACCCCCGTCCTCGTCAAGCTCACCCCCAACGTCGGCGACATCCTCGACCCCGGCCTCGCCGCCGTCGAGGGCGGCGCCGATGGTCTATCGTTGATCAACACGATCAAGTCGATCGTGAGCGTCGACCTGGACCGGATGGTGCCGCTGCCGCGGGTGGGTCAATTTAGCTCCAACGGGGGCTACTGCGGCCCCGCGGTGAAGCCGATCGCGCTCCACATGCTGGCGGCCCTCGCGCGGGACCCGCGGGCGGGGCGGCTGCCGATCAGCGGCATCGGAGGCATCTCGAACTGGCGCGACGCGGCGGAGTTCATCGCGCTGGGCTCGACGAGCGTGCAGGTGTGCACGGCGGTGATGCACTACGGGTACCGCATCGTCGAGGACATGATCGAGGGGCTGAGCAACTACCTCGATAGCCGCGGGATGAAGTCGGTGAACGAGCTGCGGGGCCAGGCGGTGGGCAACTACCGCGAGTGGGGCGAGCTCGATCTGAACTACAAGCTCGTGGCCCGCATCGACCCCAAGAAGTGCATCGGCTGCCAGCTCTGCGTCACCGCCTGCCACGACGGCGCTCACCAGTGCATCTTCACCGGCCGCCTGCCCAAAGATCGCCCGCCCCACGCCCACGCCCACGGCCAGGCCCAGCCGCCCACCCCCTTCCCGGTGGGCGAGCTGGCCGGCGAGCGGGTGCCCTGGGTCGACGACCCCGAGTGCGTGGGCTGCAACCTCTGCGCCCTGGTCTGCCCCGTCGAGGGCTGCATCGAGATGGTCCAGGTCCCGAACGACAAGGGCTTCGAGAGCTGGCACGACCGCGTCGCCAAGGGCACCGACAAGGTCCCCGGCGGCCTCCACGACTGAGCGCCGGGGGGGATCCGATCCGGGCTCGATCGTGGTAGGCGTCGAGAACCCCCATGCGCGGCACCGCCCTGATCTACAGCTCCCACAACCGTGGGCCCTACCTCCACGAGCACTTCATCGTCCGGCGCGCCCTCGAAGGGAACGGCAAGATCCTCTTCTTGCCGATGTCCGAGACCGTGCAAAACAACAGCGAGATGGAGCGCCAGGAGTTCTCCTGGGGCACCTTCCGCTGGTTCTTCGACAAGTACCGCCACCTCGGCCTCGAAGCCTGGCCCTTCTACTGGACCTCGGGCCTCCAGAAGCAAGACGTCGACCTCCTCTGGCACCAGCTCTGGTCCGCCGACGTCGTGATCCTGGGCGGCGGCCACAGCGTCACCGGGCTCCGGCGCTACAAGGAGCTCGGCTGGCGCTTCGCCGACGAGTGGGGCAAGTTTGGCCGCCTCCTCCACGAGCGCAAGGCCCGGGGCCTCCTCACCGTCGGCTTCTCTGCCGGCGCTGACCAGCTCTGCGACTCGATGTTCCGCCGCGTCCGCGGCGACGAGGTCGATGGCCGCGGCTTCGGCCTCGTCCGCAACACCCTCGTCACCCTCCACCACGAGCCCAACGACTTCGACGACCTCGCCCGCGCCGCCCGCCGCTTCCCCGATCACATGATCTTCGGGCTCCCCAACGACAGCGGCATCAACCACGACTGGGGCACCCTCCCCAGCGGCAACCTCTGGCAGGTCTACGAGTTCGTCATCGACAACTCCTGGGATCTCCCCGGCGACGCCTTCCACCTCAAGACCCGCTTCGGCGCCGGCGTCGACCACGCCTACAGCGACGGCCGCCGCTGGACCTTCCGCGGCGGTGACCTCATGGTCCGCGTCGAGTCCCCTGACGGCTCGTGGCGCGACGCCTGGATCCGCTCCGCCGGTCGCTGGCTCCACCACGGCTCCCAGCAGCCCTCCTCCTTCCGCTCCGTCGAGCAGATCCTCGCTTATCACTGAACCTCCTCCTCCCGGGTCGGTCAATCAATGTCCTGCCTGGGCTCTTCCTTCCGCGCGGCCCGTCCTTAGCCTCAGCGTCGATGACCGACGTGCTCTCGCTGGCCCACGACCCACGGACCCCGGCGCACCGCCTGATGACCCTGCTGACGCACCCCGCGGCGGAGGTGCAGGCGGCGCTGGCGAGCAACCCGAACCTGCCGAAGAAAGGACTGCTGCGGCTCCTGGCCCTGCAGCCGCAGCGCGTGCTGGAGAACCCGGCCCTGGAGCTGCTGCTCCTGGAGAACCCCCGGCTCTTCGCCCAGGCTCCGGTGGCCTTGCAGGTCGAATGGTCGCGCTGCGAGGCGCTGCCGGGCTGGCTGCTGCTCCAGCTCATGGACGCGGGGGAAGGGGACGTCTGGCGGGAGCTCGCCACCAACCGCTCCTGCCCCGTGGAGGGGCTGGAGACGATGGCCTTCCCGCAGGAGCGCGCCGGCAACGAGGAGGCGTCCCGCGAGCTATCGGTGCTGGCCAACCCTGCGCTCCCGGACGGCCTGCGCTTCGACCTGTGCACCCTGCTGGGCATGGAGATAGACGAGGAGAACCTCGAGCACTTCGAGGAAGAGATGGGCGACTATTTCCTTCCGGAGCAGATCTCGATCGATGAGCAGTCGCTGTGGGTATCCTCGCAAGACCCGGGGGAAGAGGACGAGAGCGAGGCGAGCGAGGAGGATCGGTACACGGAGGTCCTCCCGTACCAACGCGACGCGCGGGGGTGCTTCTTCCAGCCCTGGCAGGCGGAGGGCGATCTCTACAGCTGCAAGCTCCGGGAGGAAGGCTTGCTGCCGGAGTGGAGCTGCGAGGAGGATCGTTCGTTGTGGGGGGGTCACCGCTGGGAGCTGGCCAGCAACGGCGCCACGCCCGGGTTCCTGCGGAGGCGGCTGCTGCGCGATCAGGACGCCTCGGTGCGCGCGGCTGCCGTGGGTCACCTCCGGGACGAACCGGAGGAGCTGCGTCGTCTGGCCAGCGACCCTTCCCTCGGAGTGCAGCTCGCCGTGGCCACGCACCCGGAGACCCCGGGCGACGCCCTCGCCGTGCTGGCCAGCAGCGAGAGCTTTCTGGTGCGCAACGCGGTCGCGGCGCACCCGAACGCGAGGCCCGAGACCCTGCAGCGTCTCTCCGCTGACCGGTGGCATGCGGTGCGTGCGACGGTGGAAGGCCGAGGGGCGAGGCCGCAGGCGCTGCGGGCCGCGTGAGGGGGCTCAGCGCAGGCTGGGCGGGGCGGGTTCGTCCACGAGCCGGTGGATGGTGGCGAGGAGCAGCTTCCAGTCGATGGGCTTGGTGAGGTATTCGGAGAAGCCCGCGCGCTGGTAGTCGCGAAAATCCTCGCGGAGCGCGTCGGCGGTGAGGGCGATCACCGGGATCTGACCGCGGGGAGGGGGCAAGGCGCGGATCCGCTGGGTGGCCTCGACGCCATCCATCACGGGCATCTGGATGTCCATCAACACGATGTCGAGATCCCCCCTGCTCTCGACGATCTGGAGCGCAGCGAGGCCATCCTCGGCCACGAGCACCTGGTGGCCGCGGCGCTGGAGGAGCGTGGAGAAGACACGGCGGTTGATGGGGCTATCCTCGACGAGCAGCACGCGGAGAGGGTGGCCCTCGGTGGCCTGGCGCAGGGAGGGGCGCCGGACGGGGGGCTGGGCAGGAGGCAGGGGGAGGGCGAGGGTGAAGGTGGAGCCCTGGCCCCGGGCGCTCTCGAAGGTGAGGGTACCGCCCAGCAGGGAGGCGAGCCTGCGGGAGATGGCGAGGCCCAGGCCCGTGCCGCCGAAGCGGCGCGCGGTGGAGGCGGCGCCCTGCGCGAAGGGCTCGAAGAGCCGCGCGCGGGTGTCGTCGTCGATGCCGATGCCGGTGTCCTGGATGGCGTAGAAGAGCCGTTCGGCCTCGGCCCAGGCGCGAACCTCGATGTGACCAGCGGGGGTGAACTTGATGGCGTTGGTCAGCAGGTTGAGCAGGATCTGCCGGATGCGGGTGGGGTCGCCGAGGGTCTCGGTGGGCAACCCGTGGTCGGCGACAACGCGGAGGTCGAGGCCCTTCTCGCGGGCGCGGAGCGCGCAGAGGTTCACGGCGGCCTGGAGGCACTCGGTGGGATGGAAAGGGATCTGCTCTATGGCGAGCTGACCGGCGTCGATCTTGGTGAAGTCGAGCACGTCGTTGATGACCGTGAGGAGCACGTCGGAGGAGCCCGCGAGGAGGTCGAGGTGCTCGCGGTGCTCGGGGGGGAGCGGCGCGGTGCGGAGCAGCTCGAGGACGCCCATCATGCCCGAGAGAGGCGTCCGCAGCTCGTGGCTGACGCTGGCCAGAAAGAGGGACCGGGCCCGCTGGGCGCGCTCGGCCTCGGCCCGGGCTTGCTCGAGGTGTTGCATGGCCTGATGGGTCGCGTCCACGCAGACCTCGTGGGTCAGCACCGTGCGCTGGCCCGAGATCGGGTCGCTGGTCCAGCGGGCCTCGAAGCGGTGCCAGCGAGGGCCTTGCCGGGTCTGCATCCGCACGTCTTCCAGGAACACCTCGTCGCCTTGCAGCGCGACCCGGAGGCGCTCCCGCGGGGCCAGGTCGAGCATCGCCTCCCCCAGCCGGGGGCCGCCCTCGACAGGGCCAAACGCCTGGAGCGCCGCCGGGTTTCGCAGCAGCGATCGCCCCTCCGCATCGTGGACGGTCACCATCGTGCTCAGGTAGTTGAGCGCCTCCAGGGCCCGCACGGCGCTGGCGCTGTGCGGGTCCTCGACCGGGAGCGCCTCGGTCAGCAGCCCCAGCCTGCCGTCCTGGAAGCGGAAGGCGCTGCGCCGGGCCTGCACCCGCTTCGGCTTGCCCAGCGGGTAGAACGTCCATGGGTCGACCGGCCGATGCCCCGCTGCGACCTGCTCGATCATGGCCCGGAGCCGCGCCCGCGAGGCCTCCGACATCCCGGTGAAATCCCGGGCCTGGAGCTCCTGCTGGCTGGTTGCCTCCCAGAATGCGAGCGCCGCGTCGTTGCCCCAGTGAATATAGGGAACCTCCGGATCAAAGACCCAGATGGGCACCCAGAGCGATCGCAGGGAAGGTAGCTCTTCCTCCCGGTACTCGCCGCGCGAACGTGCCTCCATCGCACGCCCAGCGTAGCAGTATTTCACCCCCTCCATTCGACGCCAGAGCGGGGCAACTGGGCTGCCGCAGCCTGCGACAGCGAGGGGTGCAAGAGTCCGTCAGGACCGGGTGCCCGGGGCGAGCTGGGCGACGATGCTCTCGATGAGGGCGAGGCCGAAGGTGATCTTCTTGAAGAACGAGCGGTTGTGGGGGACGAGGGAGAAGCGGGGGTGGCGGGACCAGAGGGCGCGGAGCCTGGCGTCGAGGGCGATGGCCTCGTCGAGGCTCTCGTTGCGCACCGGGTTCCCGCCCTCGATGCTCATGCGGCCGACGGCGGCGGTCTCGAAAAAGATCACCGCGTCGTAGCGGGCCAGCTCCTGCTCCAGGGTCGTGCCCAGGGTCTGGAAGAAATCCCCCTCGGACCCCCCCCAGTAAGCGGCCCCGTCGATGGTGCCCCGATCGCACAGCAAAATACGCCCCGGGTACTGGGCCGATTGCACGTCCTCCAGGCCCCGCTGCACGTGGAAGATCGCCCGCTGCGCCGCCTGCCGGGCCAGCTCGCCGGGGGCCCTCGGGAAGCCGCCGGAGAACAGCAGCGTGGCCGCCTCCGGGACCACCACCACGTCGTCCCCGATCTCGCGGCGGTACAGATCCGCCGCGGTGGTCTTCCCGCCCCCGGGGCCCCCGGTCAGCACGATTCGACAGCTCTGGGTATCCATGGGCGCAGGGTGCTCCCGGTCCTTGCGGTCCACAAGACCTCCCGAGCCCCGTGCTACCGTGAAAACCATGGCTTCCTGGCATGCGCTGGCCGCCGAGCTCAAGACCCTGGCCGAGCGTTGCCTCGACGACGAGCTCCCCTCGCCGACCCGCGCCCGGGAGCTGGCGAGCCAGGCCCTCTCGCTGCTCGCGGCCCTGGAGGGGCAGGGGGTCGGCGAGGGTCATTCTTCACCCTACAGGATTTCCGGACCCAGGGAGGGTCCGGAAATTCCGGAGACCACGGCGCTGGTGGCGCTGGAGCGGGAGCTGGAGCGAGCGCAGGCGAGGCTGGCGGCGGCGGAGGCGGCGCTGCGAGGGGGGCAAGGAAGGCGGCCCTGAGCGAGGGAAGGGGGTAGCATCGGGGGATGCAACCTACGATCGAGAATGCGTCGAGGCCGGGGGTCGAGGGGCTCACCGGGGGGGTCGGGGAGGCGGTGCTACCCGGGGTGCTGCTGGGCTTCGTGCTGTACCTGGGGGTGAGGCTGCTGCTGCGGGGGTTCTACACGGTGGACCAGAACGAGCGGGCGGTGAAGACGGTGTTCGGGCGAGCGCAGCGGCTGGGGAGCAGCTCGACGCTGGAGCTGCCTTCGGCGCAGGCGCTGAGGCCGGACGAGCGGGAGCGCTACGTGTACCCGCAGGTGGCGGTGATCCCGCCGGGTGGGCCGTATTTCAGGTGGCCGTGGGAGCAGGTGCACAAGGTGAACATCGCGACGGCGACGATGAACCTGGCCTACGACCCGGACTCGCCGGAGGTGAACGAGGGCGGGTCGAGGCTGGACGCGGTGACGAAGGACCACCTGAACACCAAGATCGTCGGGCAGCTGCGCTTCCGCGTGGCGGAAGAGAACCTGTACGCCTTCCTCTTCGGGGTGAAGGGGCCCATCGCCCACGTGATGGGCTACTTCGTGTCGATCCTGCGGCAGCGGATCGCCAGCTTCGAGGCTCCGGCCCGGGGGCTCGCCGCCGGGGAGGATGCGCCGCTGGGGCTGGGGGCCCAGGCGGGGGTGTCGATCAACGACCTGCGCAAGAACCTGCGGGAGCTCAACGACCGGATGGAGCAGGACTGCGCCTCGTCGTCGGCGCGCTACGGGGTCCAGCTCGACGCCTGCCTGATCACCGGAATCGACCCGCCGGACGAGGTGGAGTCGGCGCTGGCGGCGATCAACACGGCGCACAACCACGTCTCCTCCGAGCTTAGCCTGGCCCACGCGTCGGCGGATCAGCGCATCGTCCAGTCGAAGCGTGCGGTCGAGATCGAGACCCTCAAGGTGCAGGCGGAGGCGGAGCCGCTCCGGGCCCTCTCGCGGGAGCTCGCGGCCCTGGACGCCTCGGGGCCCGGCACCCTCGACGCCTACGTGCGCAACCTGCGCCTCTCGATGCTGGGCCGGGCGCGCCGGGTGTTCCTCCATGCAGAGGGAAACGAACCGCTCCCGACGCCCCCGGACCCGCGGCCAGACCCTTCGCCCATGACCGCGCGCCTCGGCGCCGCCGGGGGTGGCCGATGATCACCCTCGCCATCGCCTTCGCCACGCTGGTGCTCCTGTCGGTGATCGAGCCCGTGGTGCTCGGGCTGGCCCGGCTCTTCAGCCTCTACGACGTGGTGCAGGAGCGCCGCTGCCACGTCTACGTCCTCTTCGGCAAGGTGATCGGCACGATCAGCGAGCCGGGCTTCTATTTCCTGCCCTCGGTGCTGGGACCGAGCGCGCTGATCGTCCGGTTCTTTGGCCAGCGCCACGAGCTCGATCTGCGCCTCGACCAGCAGTACCTCCGGAGCCAGGCGGTGAACTCGGAGGAGGGCGCCCCCATGGGGATCGGCATCTGGTACGAGATGTTCATCAGCGACCCGGTCGCCTACCTCTTCAAGAACACCGACCCCCGGGGCTCGCTCCGGGCCAACGTGGGCTCCACCACCGTCCGCGCCCTCTCCAACATGCGCCTGGCGGACATGCTCGAGACCCGCCACTCGATGAGCCTCCTGGTGCGCAACGAGGTCTCGCCCAAGGCCCACGAGTGGGGCTACAAGCTGGGCAGCGTCTACATCCGCAAGGTGCACTTCCGGGATCACCAGATGGTCCGGCAGATCGAGGAGAAGGTGACCAACCGGCTTCGCCAGGTGACCAGCGCCATCATGCAAGATGGCGTCAACCAGGTGAACCTGATCCGGGGCACCGCCGAGCGCGAAGCCGCCGTCGAGTTCGCCCGCGCCGCCACCCTCCGCCCCCAGATCCTCGGCGCTGCTCTCCGGGAGATGCTCCTCAAGCCCCACGTCGCCGCCGCCACCTTCGATGTCCTCGAGACCCAGCAGCTCCTCAACAGCAAGACCGACGTCGTGCTCCTCCCTCGCACCTCGTCCCCGCTCTCCGTGCTCCTTGCCTCCCAGGAGCGGGAAAATCTCCCCTGACCCCCGTCAGTTGATGATCACCTGGCAGCAGCCCGTGAGGCAGTAATACCCCGCTCCGCAGGGCTTCGTCGGCGTGCAGGCCTCGACCCCGGCGGGGCACTGGGGCAAGGGGCCCGACCCGCTCGCCCCCGCTGCGCCGGCGCCCGCCATGCCCGCCATGCCCGCAGCACCCGCCATGCCTGCCATGCCCGCCATGCCCCCGGAGCCACCAGCGCCGCCGGAGCCGCACCCGGGCGGCAGCTCGGTCTTTCCCAGGCAAAACTCGCAGGTTTCGCAGGGGTTGTTGCACTCCTTGGCCTGGGTGCAGGGGGGGCAGACCTTGGGGTCATCGATCTTGTCAAACGAGCAGCCTGGCAGCAGCAGCACCGCCTTGGGGCCTGCGTCGGTCTGGAAGGCGCAGCAGCCAAAACAGTCGCAGCCGTTGGGGACGTTCTTCAGGCAGGTGTCCAGGCACTTCTGCGAGGGGGCGCCGGGGCAATTCTGCTTGTTCGGATCGTAGGGGCACGCATTCTCGAGGTTGGCCCCGGGGCCGAGCGGATCGCAGGCGAGATCCCAGAGACAGCCGTCGTCCCCCTGGCCGCTGTTCCCGTCGAAGAAGCAGTCTTGCTTGCAGGCGTCCACGTTGTCCCCCGGGATCCCGGTGGCAAAGGAGGCCTCGTCGTTGTCGAGGTAGCCGGTGCAGTCCGGGTCGAAGCCATCGATCAGACCGTCCCCGTCGTTGTCGAGGCAATCGGTGCAGGCGGTGGTGCCGCAGCCTCCCTGGCCTCCCTGGCCGATCAGCGTCCCTCCGGCCCCGCTGGCCCCCGCCCCGCTGGCCCCTGCGGTGCCGCCAGCCCCCGCGGTACCGCCAGCGTTCACCCCCCCGGAGCCAGCGTTCGCCCCTGCGGCGCCGGCCCCTGCGGCCCCTGCGCCGCTGGCCCCCCCGGCGTTGTTTCCGGCGCTACCGCCCGCCGTCTGGCCCCCCCCTCCGCCAGCTCCCGGGGCCCCCCCGGTGGATCCTTCGCTGGTGGACTCTCCCGAGCCGCCGCAGGCCAGGAGCAGGAGGGAGAGGACGAGCAGCCGGGGTGCAGAAAAAGGGCGCATGCTTCGCGGTACCCGTGCCCGGTGAAACTTTCGGCCTCCACGAGCGATGAATCAGGGCGCCGGGCAAGGCAACCAACCACTCACCGGGAAAAAGCCAGCTCGTTCTGGTAAACAAACCACGATAGCATCCTCGCAGGGGGGCAAGGTACTACCTTGTCACCCTGCTCCAGGTGACCCGTGCTCAGTCTTCAGCTCGTCCTCTCGTTCACCGCATCGCTGGTGTGTTCTTTGACCCTGATGCCTGTGATCCTGCGGATCGCGGACGCGCTCAAGCTGTACGATGTGCCCGACGCGGTGGGGGTCGGGGTCTCCGGGGAGGCGAGGCGGGTGCACACCCGACCGACCCCGAGGCTGGGTGGGGTGGCGATCGTCTGCGGGTTCTTCGTGGCGCTGCTGTTCTCGTCGGTGCCCCGGAACCTGGGCGGGGTGTACCTGGCGTCGCTGGTGATGTTCCTGACGGGCCTGACCGACGATCTCAAGCCGCTCTCGGCGAAGGTACGCCTGCTGATCCAGATCGGGACGGCGGCGGTGGCGGTGGCGGTGGCGGGGCTGGGGTTGCCTTCGCTGCACCTGACGACGCAGTTCAGCGTGACGTTGCCGCCGGCGCTGGGGGCGCTCTTCGGGGTGTTCGTGATCGTGGGGGCGATCAATGCGGTGAACATGATCGACGGCCTCGATGGGCTGGCGGGCGGGGTGGTGCTGCTGGGGGTGCTTTTTCTGAGCTATTTGCACTTCATCAACACGGGGGATCTGCACCTGCTGCTGGTGCTCTCGCTGCCTGTCATCGGGGGGATCCTGGGGTTCTTGAAGTACAACACCCACCCGGCCTCGGTGTTCATGGGGGACGGGGGGAGCAACTGGCTGGGGTTCATGACCGGGGTGCTGTTCCTGGTGGTGGCCCGGGGCAAGGTGATCCAGGCGGACGAGGGGGCGATGGCGCTGGTGGACAGCACCCGTCGGCTCCAGGTGAGCGCGGTGCCGCTGGTGACGGTGGTGCTCTGCCTGAGCGTCCCGATCTTCGACACCGCCTGGGTGATCCTGAGCCGGCTGCGGGATGGGGTCTCGCCGATGACGGCGGACAAGCGGCACTTCCACCATGGCCTGATGAAGCTGGGCCTGTCCCACTCGCAGAGCGTGGCGGCGGTGTACTTCGTGACGGTGGTGTTCGCGGTGATGGGGGTGTTGCCGGTGGCCTTCCCGGCGTACCGGCTCGGGTGGGCCCCTTACGCGAGCGCGGCCTTTCTTTTCCTCGGGATGCCGCTGATCCTCAAGCTGGACGAGGGGCTGCTGCTGCGCCTCCGGACCCAGCGCACGCTCTTCTCCCAGGACCCCGGCGTGGGCCCCCGGCTCTCGCGGATCTTGCGGGTCTGGGAGACCTCGAACCGCTACATCATCTACGGCATCCTGATGGCGACGCCGGTCTTCGCCGGGGTGCCCCCCCGCGCCGTCGGCATGGTGGCCGCGCTGGTGCTGCCGCTGCTGCTCCTGAGCGTGCTCGTCTCCAGGCAGAAGGCTGATTTCCTCGATAGCCTCGCCATCGCCTGCGCCGCCACCGTGGTGCTCATCGCCAACAACGCCAACACCATCTGGATCACCTGGAACAACCAGCGCACCAACATCCAGTTCCTCTACAATTACGTCTTCCTGTGGCTGGCCGTCAGCACCCTGCTGCTCATCGTGGCGACCTTCCGCCGCCAGTACTTCCTGGTCACCCCCAGCGACTTCTTGATGATCATCCTGCCGCTGCTGTTGCTGCTCGTGCCCGAGCCTTACCGCTCCGAGCACCGACTCAACATCATCGGTCTCCGCAGCCTCGTCCTCTTCGCCGCCCTCCGCACCATGCAGAAGCGGCACCGCGCCAACGTCTACCGCATGAAGATGCTCTCCTCCGGCGCGCTCCTCTACGTCATCCTCGTCTCGATCTTCGGCCTCCGCGTCGTGTACTAGCGGAACGCCTCCTCCAGCGCGTCCAGCAACGACGACACCGAACGCACCCCCTCCAGGTGACCTCCGGTCTCCTCCAGCACCGCCGCCACCGCCTCCCTCAGCTCTCCCCGCGAGGTACCCCGAGGCAGCGTGGCCAGCCGCTGATCCAGCACCCGGATCAGATCCTCCGAGGCGAAAAAATCACCCCCAAGTCCAGCGCTCGGAGGGCCCGAGGCCCCCACGTACCCGATCACCTCTTCCCGCAGCGCCTGCCAGGGTGGCCGTTCATCCTGAGCCTCGGGCCGGAGCTGCCCGTCGGTGAAGGGGGCCCGGGGCAGCGCCTCCCCGTCGAGGCCACGGTACGCCCGCAGCACCGCGTCCTGGAGGCGGTCCAGGTCGAGCGGCGTGGCGCTCACTTCCCGGAGCGAGGCGGGGGATTTGCCCAGCCAGGGGGCGCTCTCCGGGGCAGGGTATCGATTGACACCATCTGGCAAGGAGAAGGATGTTTCGAGGGGGAGGAAGGCTTCAAAGCAGCAGGCGCCGGAGGAGGCGAGGTGAGCGAAGCCGATCCAGGCGACGGGTCGGTGGGCGACGGCGATCCAGTCGCGACCCGGGTAAGAAGCGAGGAGGCCGAGGGAGCGGAGGGCGCGGAGGAGAGGGCGGACGTGGCGGTTGAGGAAGCGAGGGAGGTCAGCGTCCTGGACGAGGGCGGAGGGGGACGGCAAGAAGAGGGCGAGGTGGAGGGAGCCCGCGGGGAGGAAGAGGGAAGGCCCCCCGGAGAGGCGCCGGGTGCGAGGGAGCGAGGAGGGGGAGAGGGCGCTGGAGGCGCGCTGGAAGGCGCCCAGGGAGAGCTCGGGCTGGCGGGTGGTTCCGAGCCAGAGGCTGGGGGCGGGGAGGGGGGGGAGATCCGCGAGGGGCAAGAGAGGGCTCCGGGGACGAGGAGGGGCAAGTCCTACCGCAGTACCCTTGAATTCTGCTAGGGGAGAGGGCCCAGGTGGGCCGGCCCCCGTGAGGAGCAAGGCCCCCGAGGCGCAGGCCGTGGTAAGTAAGGCCCGGCGCTCCCCGAGTACCCCGCGAGTAACCTGCGAAGACCTGCGTCCTCGCCCAACAGAACCTGCCCCTGCCTTGAACGATCTCCCTACCCTACGCATCCTTCCCCTCGGCGGCCTCGGCGAGATCGGGATGAACTGCATGGCCCTCGAGGTCGACGGTGAGATCCTGGTCATCGACTGTGGGGTGACGTTCCCGCGGAATGATCTCGGGATCGACACGTATCGGCCCGATCTTAGCTGGCTTGAAGAGCGTCACGAGTCGATCCGTGGCCTGGTGCTCACCCACGGCCACGAAGACCATATCGGCGCGGTCCCCGCCTTTCTCGAGCGCTTTGACGTCCCGGTCTGGGGCCCCCGCTACGCCCTCGAACTGGTCAAGCTCCGGCTCGAAGAGTTCGGCTTCCGCCCCGGTAGCTACGACATGCGGCCGGCCCTGCCCCGGCGCCGCTTCGAGGTCGGCCGCTTCGAGGTCGAGCCGATCCGCGTCACCCACTCCATCGTCGACGCCACCGCCCTGGTCATCCGCTCCAGGGCCGGAACCATCCTCCACACCGGCGACTTCAAGATGGAGGGCGGGCCCGATCCGGAAGAATCCACCGACCAGGAGCGCTTCCGCGAGGTGGGCGACGAGGGCGTGCGGTTGCTGCTCTCGGACAGCACCAACGTCGATTCGCCCGGGGTCTCCGGCGACGAACGGTCCGTGGGGCCCCGGCTCCTCGAGCTGATCGAGGGCGCTCCGGGTCGCGTGGTCGTCGGTCTCTTCGCCTCCAACCTGCTGCGGCTCCGGGCCCTCGGCGAGCTCGCCGCCGCCACCGGGCGGAAGCTGGTGCTCCTGGGGCGCAGCGTCCAGACTCATTCGCGCATCGGGCGCGAGCTCGGCAAGCTCTCCTGGGCGAGCGATCTGGTGATCTCCAACGAGCAGCTCGCCAACACCCCTCGCTCCCGCCAGCTCCTGATCGCCACCGGCACCCAGGGCGAGCGCCTCGCCGCCCTCTGGAAGCTCTCCTCCAGGACCCACCCGCTCGTGAACCTCGACGAGGGGGATCGCGTCATCCTCTCCAGCCGTGTCATCCCCGGGAACGAGCCCTCGGTCAACCTGATGCTCAACGGCTTCCTTCGCCACGGCATCCAGGTCTGCACCGCCCTCACCTCCCCCGGCATTCACGTCTCCGGTCACGCCTACCGCGAGGAGCAGATCAAGATGATCGACCTCACCAGGCCCCAGAGCTTTGTCCCGATCCACGGCACCCTCATGCACCTGCACCGCCACGCCGAGCTGGCCCGCAGCCGTGGCGTGGCCGAGGTCGCGGTCCTCGAGAACGGCGAGATCGGCGCCCTGGGGGCCGATGAGCTTCACCGCGCCGAGCGCGCCGTCGCCGGTCGCGTCGCCACCTGGGGCGGAGAAGACATCCCCGAGCGGGTCCTCCAGGATCGGGAGATGCTCGCCCGGGTCGGCATCGCCCTGATCACGGTGCTGGTCGACGCCCGTGGGCGCCCTGCGGGGCCCGTCTCCATCGCCTCCCGCGGGGTCCTCGACGAGCGGCGCGACGGCGATCTGCTCCGGGAGGCCGCCCGGGACACCCACCGCACCCTCCGCGAGCACCCTTACCCCCGCGAGCGCCCCACCGATGAAGAGGTCGCCGAGCTCGCCCGCATCACCGCGCGCCGCAAGCTCGAGGCCGCCACGGGGCGGCGCCCCGTCGTCCTCACCCAGATCGTGCGCGTTCGATGAGCGCCGCCGCCTTCCTGTCCCCTCGCCTCCAGGGCCTCGCCCGCAAGCTCCGCGAGGCCCTCGCTCGCGTCGATGAGGGCGGCGATGAAGAGGCGATCCACGACCTCCGGGTCGTCCTCCGCCGCCTCCGTAGCCTGCTCAAGCCTGCCCGCGTGGTGTATGGAATCTTCCATACAGAGGCGGTCCGGGCGGCCCTCAAGTCCGTCGCCGACGCCTCCGGCGCCCTGCGCGACGAGGAGGTCCTGCTCCAGACCCTCGGGGCCCTCGAGATCCCGGTGCCCCTCCGCAGGGCCCGCGGCGCCTGGCTGAAGCAGCGCCAGGCCCGCGAGCACGAGCTACGCCAGCGCTTCCTGGCGCTCCTTGCCTCCGGCGAGGCGACCCGCGCCGCGACCCTCCTCGACGCGCTGCTGCTGCTGCCCGTTGATCCCTCCCTCGACCGTGACCTGGCGCCCTTCGCCGTGCGCGTGGTCGAGAAGGCGACCCGCCGTGTCCTGGCTCGCTCCCTGGTCGACGCCGCCGACAGCGAGGGCCTCCACCAGCTCCGCATCCTCTACAAGCGCCTGCGCTACGCCGCCGAGGGCCTGGCCGACGCGCTCCCCCCCGAGCTGGCCGCTCGCGCGCGGGTCGCCGAGCGGTTCCAGAAGATCCTGGGGGAGATCCACGACATCGACGTCGCTCTCCTCGCCTTGCCCCAGGATCTCTCCCTCAAGCCTGCCCTGCGTGACGCTCTCCAGGCTGCCCTCGTCCTCCAGCGGCAGCGCCAGGTCCAGAAGTTCCTGACCGCCCGCGAGGGCCGCGAGGCCTCCTCTTCCCCGTCTCCTCCTACCCCTCCTCGCCCCGCCGCCAGCCCCCCGACCCCCAGCTCCAGGAAGCAGACGCCCAGCCCTAGCAAGCGGGCGACGACACGGGCCGGTCGCCCCCCGCGCAAGGGGTGAACCCCCGCCCTTCGAGACCTCCGGCTTGCTCCCCCTGCACAGGAGGGGAGCTCGCAGTGGGACTAGGGTTTGACGAACTTCAGCACGAAGCGATCGCTGGTGCCGCGGCGTTCCGCGGCGGCCCGGGGGGAGTCGTTCCAGTCGCGTGTATCCGCCGGGTTCCGCAGGAAGTTCGCCTCCCCCGTCAGCTTGAAGCCCGCCTGCAGGATCTCCTCACGCACTGCTTTCTCCTCGATGCGATGCAGCGTCTCGACCTCGCTGATGCCCGTGCCAGGGCGCCCGCTGTGGTCGACGATCGCGTACACGCCCCCCGGCTTGAGCGCGTCGTGGATGGCCTTGTTCATCCTCGCGCGATCGACTTTTTGCCAGATCGTGTCGTGATAGAAGAGCACCATGAAGACCGCGTCGAGGCCCTTCGCCTCGGGCGGTAGCGGATCGTCAAAAGCTCGATCCACCCGGATGACCCCCTTCATCACCGGGCGCGCCAGCCGCTCGGTCCAGGGTTTCTGCGCGAAGCGCTCGAGCAGCCACGGCGAGTTCTGCCCGTAGACCTTGCCGGTCGGACCCACGGCGCGCTGGAGCAGCTCCGCCGTGTACCCGCCGCCCGCCGCCAGCTCGGCCACCTGCATGCCCGGCTGGATCCCGAAAAAAGAGAGCATCTCGGCCGGGTGCCGCCCTGCATCCAGCGCCCGATCCTCCGCGGTGCGATCGGGGGCATCGACCACCGCCCTGGCGGCGCTGCTCACCGCCCCCGTGGTCGCCCCCGTGACGCCGCCCTCGGGGGCAGGAGCAGGCTTCTTGCAGGCCATCATGACCATGCTCAGCAAGAGAACGACAGGACCGCGCATGGATCGCCAGGGGTGCATCCCCGCCACCATGCCCCTGAACCCTCCCTCTGTCGAACCCTCCCCGCTGCCCTCGCGCAGGTTCAACACGTGCAGAGATGTCTCCGCGCGGAGGGCGGCTCGCCAGGGATCCTGCGGTAATCCGGCACAGAAGCGTGAATCGGGTCGTGTTAAGTTGGGGCCATGAAGATCGAATCAAAGCTTGCTTATCGCCTCCTGCCCTTGATCCTGACTGCCTGCGGGGGGGGCGGAGATGGAGCGGGCCCGGCGGGGTCCGGGGGCATGACCATTGCGTGCGAAGGCGGGCCTGCGGTCGAGGGCGAGGACACAGGATTCTTCGTCTGCAAGGGGAACACCGTGCACCGTCCCGAGATCAAGACCTGCCCGGACAGGCTGCCTCCGAGCAGCAGGTCCTGCACCCAGAGCGGAGCACCTGGGGCGCCGACCTCTCCGTCCTCCTGCTCGGTGGACGCCGATTGCAGCGCGGGCCCCCATGGTCGGTGCCAGAGCCAGTCAACCGGCCTCGCTTCCAGTTCTTGCCACTGTGCCTATGGCTGCACGGACGACTCGCAGTGCAAGCCTGATGAGCTGTGCCTGTGCGGTGGCAGCATCGGCAAGTGCGTCAAGACAAACTGCAAGAGCGACGCGGACTGCGGCGCAGGTTCGTACTGCCTCAGCCACGGGATCCAGTCGGGGTGCAGCTCAGGCGTGGCCTTCGCCTGCTCGACCCCCGAGGACCAGTGCCTGCTGGACAGCGACTGCCTGGCCAGTAGCTCCGCCCCGTCCTGGCCCGTCTGCGGGCACGACGGAAGCAAGCGCGTGTGCACCAAACTCTTCCCTTGTGCTGGCCGTCCGCTCCAGGTGGACGCACGGCCCCGGGTGGCCAGCCTGGCGCGGCTTGCCTGGGGCTGAGCTCTTCCTGCCGTGATCGTGGGTATTGCCCTGGATGCGCAGCCGGAGCATGCCGGAGAGCCACGCCATCAACGCGCCAAAGTAGAGGCTGAAGACGTTGGAGGCGGCCTGCAGCGGCAGCACGTCCGCGGCCACCTCGCCCCGCTCCTGGGCCTCGCGCACCAGCGTCGCCAGCCGGTGCAGGAAGGCAAAGGTGAGCGCGTTCACCCGCGCCACGTTGGGCCCCTCGGCCCCCGGGAGCAGCCGCACGAAGTCCGCGCTCAGCTCCGGGTGCTCGGCGTACATCGCGAAGATCCCCCGGAACAGGTGCATCCAGCGATCGAGCAGCGGGGCCCGGTCGGGCAGCGTGTCGACCCCCCCCTCCACCGCCGCCGCCAGCCGGTCGTGCATCACCAGAAACAGCAGGTCGCGCTTGTCGCTCGCGTACAGGAAGAGCGTCCCCGAGGCCACCCCGGCTCGCTCGGCCACCGCCCGCGTCGTCGTCTTCTCGTAGCCCACCTCCCGGAACAAACCCCACGCTGCCCGCCGGATCCGCTCTCGCTTGTCCTGCCTCTTCTCGCCCCGTGAGGCGCCCTTCTTGCTGATCGTGGTCATCGACCTGTTCTCCTGATCTAGCACAAGAATTTGAAGATCTACCCCTTGTCTCGCACCCATGACGTCACAAAAGATGACTGTGCTCATTATCAGGAGGACGCGATGACCAGCTACCCGGACGAGATGACCCTGCGCGAGGCGCGCACCCGCTACTTTCAGGACAACCAGTTCGGGGAGGACGGGGGGTACGGGGAGGACTGGGTGAACTTCAAGCTGGGGCCGATCCCGATGCCGTTCCCCAACACCCAGGGGAGGTTGAGGGCGGTGCGGGTGCACGACCTGCACCACATCGTGACGAATTACGCGACCGACACGCTGGGGGAGTTCGAGATCAGCGCCTGGGAGATCGGCGCTGGTTGCAAGGATTTCTGGGCCGCCTGGCAGCTGAACCTGGCGGGGATGGCGACCGGGGCGCTGGTGGCGCCGGGGCGTATCTACCGAGCTTTTGCGCGAGGTCTGGCCAGCCGCTCGCTCTACGGCGAGGACATCGAGGCGCAGCTGGACCGCACGGTGGGCGAGGTGCGGGCCGAGCGCCTGGCCGACACCCCCGCGAGGGGTGGCCGCGTGGCCGCGCTCTTCGTGGGGACGACGGCGGTCGGGGTGGTGGTGGCGCTGGGGTTCGGGGCGCTGGTGATCCCGCTGGTGCCGGTGGGGCTGGCGGTGGCTGCGATGAGGCCGAGGGCGGCCTGAAGGCCTCTGGGCAGCGCATCCTCGTCTCCCAGGATCAGGCTCTCCCGGGGCTCTTGCTGCGCCTGCTTGCTCTTGCGTGGCAAGCTCCTACAAGGGAAACTCGTAGCCATCCGGGATGCCGCAAGATCGTCTGCACCAGCTCGCCGAGGCTCGAAGCCTGGAGCTTCATCGACAGATCGCGGAGCGCCTCCAGGAGAACCCATCCCTGACCGAGCGCGCTCGCGCCAACGTGGAGCGCTGGTCCGCGGACAAGACCCTCGCGCCTGCGTACGCACAGCGCTGGCGGAAGGCGCTGTCCCTGCCGCTGTCCGAGCTGATTGACCTGCTCCTCGACCCCGGGGAAGAGGCCTGCTCGCTGCGCCAGACGACCCCATTTTCCTTCGTGATCTCCCCCCGCGAGCGCTGGAAGATCTGGCGCGAGGTACGCTCGACCTGGAGCCCGGAACCTTGAATAGAGAGCAGATCGAGCACGTCATCCGGGCAGCCTCGGCCATCGCCCAGGATGACGAGCTGATCATCGTCGGGAGCCAGGCCATCCTCGGGCAATACCCGGACGCGCCGCCTGTATTGCTCGCCTCCAACGAGGTGGACCTGTATCCGAAAAACTTCCCGGATCGAGCCGACCTGATCGACGGAGCCATCGGAGAAGGGTCCCCCTTCCACGAGATGTACGGCTACTACGCGCAGGGCGTTGGACCCGGGACGGCCATCCTTCCGGCAGGCTGGGAGCAGCGCCTTGTCCCGCTGTTCTCTCCCCTGACCCGAGGGGCCACTGGCTGGTGCCTTGAAGCCCACGATCTCTTCCTTTCCAAGCTCCTCGCAGGTCGAGAAAAAGACCTGATCTACGTGCAAGGAATGATCTCCGCCGGGCTGGTGAACGAAGTATTTTTCAGGGAACGCTTCGAGTCCGTCGAGATCAGCGCCCCCGTCCGCGAGCTTGCCGAGAAACGCGCAAGCGTCTTCTTCGCAGCAAGGCTGCGGTAACGCAACGATCACGGGTACCTCGCGGCGCGCAGCGCGTCCGTCAATGTTGCGACTGGCAGACCAGGCAGGAGGCCTCGGTGGAGGGGCAAGGCTCCTTGATGACGCAGGTCCCCAGCTTACCCGGGGAGAACTCGCAATTTTGCCCCATCTTCGTGCACGGCGGGCGCCCGGGGGGCGGGCTCGCCCGGTTCCCCTGATCGCAGGCGGCCACCAGCAGCAAGGACCACAGCACAAGCAGACGTGGCGACATCGGCCGAGGTTACCCCGTGGAAGCTTGCCCCGGTACGGACCCTCTTGACCCACGCGACGCGGCCCACCGGTTCATTCATGGCCAGGCTCCAGCACCAGCTCTCCGGCCACGGAGCCGGCCAGCCGCCCCGGGGAAACCCCCAGCCATCGCTTGATTTCCCGGCAGAGGTGCGCCTGATCGGAGAAGCCATGGCGGAACGCGACCTCGGCCAGGGGCAGCTGCGCAAGGATGCTCCGGGCCGCCTGCCGCGCCCGGGCCAGGCGCTGCCAGAAGAGAGGAGAGTGACCTGTCTCGCTGGTCACCAGGCGCTGCAAGGTGCGAAGGCTCACCCCGAGGCTCCGCGCGACGCGTGGCAGGGGGCGATCCGTCAAGCGCAGCGCCGCAAGGACCTCGGGCAGATCGGGGTTCAAGAAGAGCCATTCTCCCGGCGCATCGGAGCGTCCATCCAGGAGGTCCGGCACCGCGTCCTTCACCGCAGGGAGCCGCGCTTCCAGGATACGAACGCCCGGCGCAAACCGGAGGCCCACCAGACGAAGACCCGCCGCCGCCCGGAAACCACGCGGCACGGCGTCCAGCGCGGTGACCAGGATCTCCGGCGGCTGCCGCGGCGCGCACCGCAGGATCAGGTCGCGACAACCATCAGGGATCACCACCGCGGCTTGATCCTCGGCGAAGGTACATTCCCAGCGGGAGAGGAGCAGCGGGCGCATGGGGCCAGGGGCAAGGACGCCGGTCATGCTCGAACCCAGGGCGCCTGGTGAGCACGTCCACCGGGGCTCGGTTCACGCTCGCAGGAGGCCCGGCGAGCGGCGATCCACGCCGCAGACTGTCGCAATTCTCCAAG
>JALOQB010000392.1 GCA_025453595.1 Polyangiaceae bacterium | reverse complement strand
GCCTCTCCCGAGGAGCCTCCCTGTCCGGAAGTTCCGGATGTTCCGGCGCCCGCGCCCCCCCTTTGCCCGGCACCTGTCCCACCCGACCCAGCCTTGCCCGCGGCCCCCCCCACCGAGGACGGAGGGCCCGGGTCATCTTGCCCTTCAGAGCCCGAACAGGCCGCCGCAACGAGGAGGAAACCAGCAAGAAAAGTGGAATTTTTCTGGAGTGGGCTCATGAAACGGAAGCGTAGCGTGTCCATGGCGAAATGGTCGGACAAGGGCACGAGGAAGCTTCCTGCAACCGGGGGCAAGGATTATGATTGGAGACATGAAACTACGCAGTTGCACCCTCATCCCGCTTGCCCTTGTCATGCTGGTCGCCTGTGGCTCCGACACGGGAGGCACGGATCCGGGGGCGGTTGACCCCAAGGGAGGGGCCGCGGGCCAGGGGGGCGCCGGGAGCGGAGGGGACGCAGGCTCCGGAGGGACAACCCCGATCGCGGGCAGCAGCGGCGCCGGGGGCGAGGCGGGGGCCGGTGCGGGGGGCGAGGCGGGGGCTGCGGGTGGGCCTGAAGCGGGGGCCGGTGGCGACGCGGGGGTGGGCGGGAGCGATCCTGCCGGGGCCGCGGGGGCCGCCGGGGGAGATCCTGCCGGCGCAGGGGGCACCGCCGGCAGCAGCGGGGGCGGTCAGGCGGGGCAGAAGTCGGACGCGCTCTACTGCGTCGAGTCCGCGGACTGCGCGGGCAACACGGGCAACAAGGTGTGCGACACGAGCACCAACCGCTGCGTCCAGTGCTTGCCGTCGAACGACGAGTGCCCGGAGGGGCAGTTCTGCCAGCTGGACACGAAGACCTGCAAGGCGGGCTGCAAGAGCGACGCTGATTGCAGCGCGGACAAGCCGACCTGCGACAAGGTGTTCCGCATCTGCGAGCAGTGCCAGATCGACAGCGACTGCCCGGCGGGGCAGCTCTGCAGCTCGGGGGTGTGCACCAGCGGCTGCTCGGACAGCAAGCCCTGCGCGGACCCCTCGCAGACCTGCTGCGACGGGGCGTGCCACGCCCTCGACACGGACGTGAACCACTGCGGGGCCTGCGGCAAGGTCTGCGACAAGCCGGACAACTCGGAGATCGCCTGCACCCAGGGCCAGTGCAGCCTGACCTTCTGCGCGGTCGGGTTCAGCGACTGCAACAAGGATCCCAGCGATGGCTGCGAGGTGAACACGGCGCAGCAAGGGGCCTGCGTGTGCGAGCCCGGCACGACGGCGCCCTGCTACGACGGGCCTGCGGGCACCGAGGGCGTCGGCCTCTGCAAGGGCGGCACCAAGGTCTGCGGCCCCTCCGGCATGGGCTACCTGCCGGGCTGCGCGGGCCAGGTGCTCCCTGCGCCCGAGGTCTGCGCCGACGGCCAGGACCACGACTGCAACGGCGCCGCGAACGACGTGCTGGATGTCGACGGCGACGGCTGGAACGCCTGCAACGGTGACTGCTGCGAGTTCACCTTCCAGTGCGGCGATCCCAAGCTGGTGAACCCCGGCGCCTACGACCTCCCCGGGGATGCCATCGACGACGACTGCAGCGGCACCCCCGAGCAGGGTCAGCCCACCTGCGACGTGGGCCTCGCCCTCGCCGACAGCGACCCCGTGAAGGGCGCCAACGCGATGGATATCTGCCAGACCACGCAGGCTGGGTCGGCCAAGTGGGGCATCATCAGCGCCCAGTACGTCCAGATGAACGGGGACGCGCTGCCTAACACCCCCGCCGCGGCGCTCGGCTACGGCATCATGGAGAACTTCGGCACCGTCGTGAAGCGCCAGCTCGGCAAGAACATGCTGGTGCTCTCCTCGGGCACGGCACGCACGTCGGGTCAGGCGGGCTACCAGTTGCCCAGCGGCTTCAGCAAAAACTACAACACCGGCAACCCCCAGGGCTTCCCGGTGAACTCGCCCTCCTGCCCCGGGGTCAACTCGGGCGCCCTCCGCGATAGCGTTGCGCTGAAGCTGCGCCTCAAGGCGCCCACCAACGCCAAGTCGGTCTCGTTCAAGTTCAAGTTCTACACCTACGAGTACCCGAACTTCATCTGCTCGACCTTCAACGACATCTTCATCGCCGTGATGCGTGACAAGAACGGCAACTTCATCCCCGGGGCCAACCCGGCGACCGGCAACATCTCCTTCGACAAGCAGGGCAACTACCTGAGCGTCAACGCCGGCTTCCTCGAGGCATGCACCCCTGGATTCCATGGTGGCAAGCAGTTCAACTGCCCCCTCGGCACCACCGATCTCCAGGGCACCGGCTTCGAGACCGGCGCCGCCACCGACTGGCTCGAGACCATCGCCCCGGTCAACCCCGGCGAGGAGTTCGAGCTCCTCTTCGGCATCAGCGACGCGGGCGACGGCGTCCTCGACTCCACCGTCCTGATCGACGCCTTCCAGTGGCTCGCCACGCCCTCCTCCGGCCCCAGCACCAACCCCGCCAAGTGAGCCCCTCGCCGATGTCTTCCCCGCTTCATCCCCAGGATCTACCCATGCGCCTCCTTCGCTGGCTCTTGCCTTGTACCCTCTCCTTCTCCCTCGCCTGCTCCAGCACCGGCGGGACCGACCCCGAGACCGTCACCGGCGGCGCCGCCGGGTCCGGAACTTCCGGACAGGCCGGCGCATCCGGGGCCGGGGCCGGCGGCTCTCTCATCGCCGGGGCCGGCGGTGGTTCCGGGGCTTCCGGGCAGGCCGGTGAGGCGGGCTCCGCAGGCCAGGCGGGCTCCGCGGGCCAGGCCGGGGCCGCCGGCGCCGGCGCCGGTGGCGGGGGCGGCGTCGGGGGGGGCAAGGTGGTCTGCGACGAGGGCTTCGCGGACTGCGATACCATCCCCACCAACGGCTGCGAGATCGACCTCAACAGCAACGCACTCCACTGCGGCGCCTGCGGGGAGAGCTGCCCCTCCGGCACCCAGGCCGCCGGCGTCTGCGTCCAGGGCGCCTGCACCCTCGCCTGCATCTCCGGGTTCGCCAACTGCGACAACGACCTCTCCAACGGCTGCGAGGTCAACCTCGGGACGAACATCGACAACTGCGGGTTCTGCGGTAACACCTGCACCTCCCAGGGGGAGACCCAGGCGCTCTGCATCAGCGGCCAGTGCACCCTCCAGTGCCAGGGCACCCAGCGCGACTGCAACCTCAACTCGGCGGACGGCTGCGAGGTCGACACCTCCAGCGACGCGAAGAACTGCGGTACCTGCGGCAACGTCTGCGAGAACAACGGCAAGTGTGTCCAGGGCGCCTGCGAGTGCGCGGGGACCAGCGCCGAGGCCGAGGCCGTCCAGCTCGCCATGTTCGTCATGCTCGACAAGTCAGGCTCGATGCTCGACACCGTCGGCGGCGGTAGCACCCGCTGGGACGCCGTTCGCTCGGCCCTCAACCAGTTCTTCGGCAGCGCCGAGGCCGCCGGCATCAAGGTGGCCCTCAACTACTTCCCCCTGCAGGACCCGAGCGGCACCACCTGCAGCGAGAATTACTACTACAACCCCGCCGTCCCCATGGGCCTCATCTCCGGCCCCGGGGACCAGCAGGTCAGCGCCCTCTCGGCCTCCATGACCGCCGCCAAGCCCGAGGGCGGGACCCCCACCCAGGTCGCCCTCGCCGCGGCCCTCAAGTACGCCGCCGACTGGAAGCTCGCCTTCCCCAACGACAAGCCCATCGTCGTCCTCGCCACCGACGGTGAGCCCGGCGACGGCTGCGGCGCCACCCTCGAAAACTCCACCGCCGCCGCCGCCAACGGCAACAACGGCTCCCCCTCCGTCCCCACCTACGTCATCGGCGTCGGCCCCCAGCTCGCCAACCTCGACCAGATCGCCAGCGCCGGCGGCACCACCAAGTCGTTCCCCGTCGATGACGGCAACACCTCCGCCTTCATCGAGGCCCTCAAGCAGATCAAGCAGCAGGCCGTCGCCTGCGAATTCGCACTCCCGGCCCCCACCAGCGGCAACCTCAACCTCAACAAGATCAACTTCCAGTACTCCTCCGGCGGCGGAGAGCCCCAGTTCCTCGGCAACGTCGCCGATGCCGCTGGCTGCGACCCCGCCAAGGGCGGCTGGTTCTACGACGATCCCCTCAAGCCCTCCAAGATCCTCCTCTGCGAGTCCTCCTGCACGTCCTTCCAGGCGGACCCGACCACCAAGGTCAACATCCTCCTCGGCTGCGACACCGTCAAGGAGTGACCCGGGCCTCACCCGCCCCTCGAAGGCCGCCTCCCCGGGCGGCCTTCCGCATTTTTGGCGCCCTCCCCGCGGCTCGTTCCCGTCTTGCGGAACGACCCGTCTGTGCTCAAATCATCCCTCGATGAGCTATCCGGAATCTCCCTACGAATCAGGCGACGAGCACCCTCAGAACCTGGTCAACCTCCATATCCATCAATTTGTGCTCGAGCAGCCGGAGCACATGCTCCCCAGCGAGATCGTCGAACGAGCCGCGGCGGCTGGCTTCTCGATCGATCTGCAACAGGTGCACCGTATCCGGGAGAAGGCCAGGAAGCAGGCCGCTCACCGCGACCTCGCCGCGCCGACGCCCCGGGACGAAGGGGACGAGGAGGACGAGCACGAGGAGGAGGACGAGCACGAAGACGAAGGCGAGGAGACCGACGAGGACGAGGGCGAGGAGACCGACGAGGCACCAGGCGCCCCGGCCCAGGCCGGCGCGCCCCGCCGCCGCGGCCGGAAGCCCGGAGGCATCGACACCAAGGCCGGCTACGTGCGCTCCCTGCCCCTCGATCTCCCGGCCCGCGAGGTCGTCTTGCTCGCCCAGCAACAGGGCTTCGAGATCAACGAGGGCTACGTGAGCGCCATCCGCTCCAAGCTGAGGTTGCAGAGCGATCCCAGCGCCCCTCGTCGTCGCCGCCGTCGCCGCGCCTCTGCCGAGGGGTCCCCTGCCCTTGCGCCGACCCCCGCCCCGCCGCCGGCAGCCACCGCGCCCCCCAGCCCGGCCCCGGCGACCGCGCCCCCGGCGGTCATCCCTGCCGCCGCCGCGGCCCCCACAACGGCCGCCCCGGCGCCCACCGCCCCGACCCCGGCGATCGATCCGTTCCAGCGCCCCGAGGGGGTCTCCGTGCAGGACGTCGAGCTGGAGTTTGCCCGGCTTGTCCTCGAGATCGGTCTGGTGAGGGCCGAGCAACTTCTCCAGCGCTTCAAGCTCCAGCTCAGCCAGCTGGTCCGCGGGTGAGGGCGTTCAGCGCGCCTTGAGCACGTCGAGCACGGCCTGACCGAAGCGGGCCACCCGGGCCGCCCCCCAGCCGTGCACGTCGGCCAGCTCCAGCAAGGTCCGTGGGTTGCGCTCGGCGGCCGCCAGCAGGGCCGCGTCGTGGGCGATGACGTAGGGGGGGACCGCCGCGTCCTTGGCCAGCCTCGCCCGCAGCTCTCGCAGCGAATCGAACCGCCCCCGGGCCTCGCTGCTGGGCGGAGCGGGCTCGCGCGGCGCCCTGGTCTTGCGGCCACGAGCCCGGGGCGCGCGGGGCGTGATCGGGTGCAACCGGATCGCCGAGGGCACCTCGCCGCGCATCACCCGCGCGCCCAGCTCGGTCAGGAAAGGCACGGGGAAATCGCCCGTGGTGACGTCGACGTAACCCGCCGCGACCGCGGCCCGGAGCGCCGCCATCACCTCGTCCTGGTTCATCTCGCGGAGCAGGCCGAAGGTGGTGAGCTGATCGAAGCCAAAGCGCGAGACCCGCTCGCCAGGCACCCCGCGCAGCATGTCGCAGATCGCCGTGAACCCCCCGCGGCGCGCGGCCCGGGCCACGCCGGCCAGCGCCTTGCGCACCACCGTCGTGTCCCGCTCCAGCATCGAAGGGTCCTCGCGCTGCTCGGCGGCGCGCGCCCGGCAGACGTCGCAGCGACCGCAGCCCCCGATGGCCTCGGCGTCGTCGCAGAAGTACCGCAGGATGAAGTCGTGGCGGCAGGAGCAGGCGTCGACGTAGCGCAGCAGATCCCGGAAGAGGCCCCACTGGCGCTGGATCGCGGCGCGATCCGCCGGCTGACCGTCGAGCCCCGTCTCGATCATCCTCCGGCGGAGCGGGATATCTGCCGGCGACAGGCAGAGCAGCCCGCCCGCCGGCTTCCCGTCGCGGCCCGCGCGGCCCACCTCCTGGTAGTACGCCTCGATGGAGGA